>JAZNBM010000072.1:0-31181 GCA_045587045.1 Acutalibacteraceae bacterium
TGCCGTTTTTGTGAAGCAGCTGGCTGTTTGTCTTTTTAACCTTGTTGATGGTTTCAACCATATGAACAGGGATACGGATTGTTCTTGCCTGGTCGGCAATAGCTCTTGTGATTGCCTGTCTTATCCACCATGTGGCATAGGTTGAGAATTTAAAGCCCTTGGTGTAGTCGAACTTATCAACAGCTTTGATAAGACCGAGATTGCCTTCCTGAATAAGGTCAAGGAACTGCATACCTCTGCCAACGTATCTTTTTGCAATGCTTACAACAAGGCGCAGGTTGGCCTCTGCAAGTCGCTGCTTTGCCTGCTTATCATTATCTGAAATACGAATAGCAAGTTCAATTTCTTCTTCAGCGGTAAGAAGCGGAACTCTGCCGATTTCTTTAAGATAAACCTTAACGGGGTCATCAATATTTGTCCCTCTGTCGTCACTGCCGCCGATATCAAGCGATTTGGGAATATCAACGTCAAAATTTTCGATTGACGCACTTGAAAGGTCGTCAATAATCTCAATGTTATTGCTCTCAAGTGTTTCATAGAGCTTGTCAAGCTCTTCGATGTCGAGATCCATCTCGATAATAACCGCATCGATTTCCTGGGTTGTCAACTTGCCCGAAGCCTTACCCTTGTCAACCAATGACTTGAAAGGAGTCTTTTTTTCTGTTCCTTCCATTACACTCACATCCTTATGTTAATTTTTCTTAAACAGCTTCAGATATTCCTCGTCGCTCATAGCAGAGGTGTCCGTGATTCTAGGAGCGACCTTTTCTTTGAGAACAGCTATGCAGTCCTCACATTCTCTGACCGTGTTATTCAAGGTTGACGAAGAAATGAAAATGCGTGTTACGCTATCCATCTCTTCGGGGCTGAAATGCTGCGCAAACTGGCTCAGCTCCGCATCAACACCTGCCTCAAGCTTTTCTGCAAGGCATTCATAAAGCCTACGGTTAAAGGCGGTCACAAAATCATCGGGTGAAAGTCTGTCTTTAAGTTTTTTATAAAAATCGGGGTTGCGCATAAAGGAAGCAATGATTGTTTCCTCAGCTTTTGCAGCCCTGATATTTTTTGCTCTTTCAGGATTGTTTTTATCCTCAAAGCTTTTTTCAAGCATTGTGTCACGTTCACGCCGCCTGCGCTCTTCGTCATTGCGGCGAAGCTTTGCCTTGGCCGATTTTATCTGGGTATTTATGCTGTCAACATTTACACCAAGCTCATTTGAAAGCCTTGTTGCATAAATGTCACACTCAATGCTTCCGCACTCGGCAAGAATCTGCGTTGCCGCCATAAGGAAGCGTAGTTTGCCGTCATCGGTTGCAAGGTTATATTTTGCTCTTTCTTCAAGCAGTTTATATTCCGTTCTGTTTGAAGCCTTGCCAAGAAGCGATTCAAATCGGGCTCTGCCGTGTTTGCGGATAATTTCGTCGGCATCCTTGCCGCCCTCCATTTTAACCACACGGAGCTTGACACCTGTTTTGCCGAGCACACCCAGAGCTTTCTGTGTAGCTTTCTGACCAGCCTCGTCGTTATCGTAGCAGATAAGAATTTCTTCGGCATAGCGTGAAAGCAGGTTTGCCTGCTCACTTGTGAAAGCCGTACCCAGACAGGCAATTGCGTTTGTGAAGCCTGCCTGATGCAAAGCAATAACATCCATATAACCCTCAACAAGAATAAGCTTGTTATCGTTGGCGTTCTTTGCAAAGTTGAGTGCAAAAACACCGTTGCTTTTTTTATAAACAAGGGTATCGGAAGTGTTGATATATTTGGGCTTTGAATCGTCCATAACTCTGCCGCCGAAAGCAATGACGTTGCCTCGCAGGTCGATTATGGGAAACATCACCCTGTTTCTGAAATTATCGTAATAACTTGTTCTGCCGTCTTTGTCGGAGCGTCTTGCAAGGTTTGCAAGCACCAATTCCTCGTCTGTAAATCCTTTTTTGCGCAGATGTTCAATCAGTGCACGCCATTCATTAGGCGCATAGCCGAGACCGAAACGGCGGATTATATTCATTGAGAGCCCTCTGTTAAGAAAATACTCAAGTGCAGGGCGATTTTTTTCTTCCATAAGACAAGCGTTGAAAAACCTTGCCGCTTCTCTGTTTGCCGCAAGCAGACGCATTCTCTTTTTTGAAAGAGTATCGTCATATCCGTCCTCGGGCATAGGCATACCTGCCATCTGTGCAACGGATTTGACCGCCTCGATATAATCAAGGTTGTCTATTCTGCGAACAAAGCTGATAACATCGCCGCCTGCTCCGCAGCCAAAACAATAAAACGAGCGTGTATCGGGATAAACGGTGAATGAGGGCGTTTTCTCATTGTGAAACGGGCACAGACCGACAAGTGTTTTGCCTCTGCGCTTGAGATTGACATAAGACGATATAACACTGTCAATATCTATTCTATCCTGTAAATCCTGAATAAATCTTTCATTCAGCTTCAAAATCCGCCCTCCTTTCACAATTATTTGCAAATTTTATTTTCTTTTCTTTTTTGCAATAACCATAATAGCCGCCGCAACTGTTACCAACGCAACACAAGCGCCGACAGCTATCATAATTTTTTTGACATTATCATTTTTGTTGTTTTCTGTCTTTACGGAAGCGGTTGTTGACTCTGCAACGGTGTTTTCCTGTTTTTGGGTTGTGTTAAGCTCTGTCAGAGCAACTGCTGTTGTACTTTCTTCCGTCACCGCCTGTGTGGTTGCTTCAACAGTTGTTGCCGCAACAGTTGTCACCGGCTTTGTGGTTGTCGGTTTTGTTGTCGGAACCGTTGTTGTTGCTGTCGGCTTTGTGGTTTCAATCTGAGTGGGTTTATCCGTAGTCGGTTCCGTCACCTCAGACTTGGTTGTTTCAACTTTTGTTTCGGGTTCAGTTGCAGGTGCCGTCGAGAATTCAACAGGCTTCATATTCTGCGACGGAGAAGAAGGAGTTTCCTGTGTGCCTGCCGCACCGAGAGACGGCGCAGGTGCAGCACCCGTGCTGACAGGGGTAAAAATATAGTAAGAATCCGAAGGGCACTTAAGCTTTCTCTCAACGCCCGCCTGACCGTTCCAGATGGTGTTCTGCTCAAAAAGAGTTATATAACCGTCACTGTAATCCTTAACAATTGCCCAATGATCCTGTGACGAGCCGCGCATCTCTTTTGAAACAAAAATGATATCACCTTTTTGGGGCGTTTTTGTTGTGACAAACTTATATCCCTCTGTGAGCGAAGTGGGCGTGTCATCGGTATAGGGATAAATTTCAAGGTTGTAAGCTTCTTTATAAAACCTGATTACAAGCTCACCGCAATGGTAATAGCTGTTATCATTTTCGTTATACAATGCAGGCACACCCATAAATGTATCTGCAACAAATTTTTCGCCTTTAATTTCTACCCATGTGCTGTTGGGCTTGATATCATCATACCAATCAGCCGATGCAGTCTGCATAAAGCAGCATAGCATAGCCACAACGCACATGAGTTTAATAACTGTTTCCTTTAAACTCATTTAAACTTCCTTCAATTTTTATAAAATATTAATCTCGCTCCAGGCTTTGGGGATATAAAGCTCCTCAAAAACTCTGACCGCATATCTGTCTGTCATACCCGCAATAAAATCGCAAGCCGCAACACCTGTGCCGTCGCGCTCTGCAATCTCTTTGAACTGCGGCGGCAGATTTTCTGCTTTTTTTGCAAAATGATAATAAAGCTGCTGAACAAGAGCAACTGCTTTTTTCTCTTCGCTTTTGCAGGCAGGATTTGTATAAACCTTTGCAAACATAAAGCTGTGAAGCTCGTCAAATGCCTGCTGAATGCCCTTTTCAAGCCTTATATCGTCATCACTGTTATTGATACAGCTTAAAACAAGCGTGTTTATTCTTGCGCTTTTTGACGTACCCAGAACGTGGCGGATTGCAAGCGGAATATCGTCCTCTCTCATAATGCCTGCGATTGTCGCATCGTCAATATCGTGATTTATGTAAGCAATTCTGTCTGCAAGGCGGACTATTCTGCCTTCAAGGGTAGCCGCCTGTTCACCGTTTGTGTGGCGTTCAATACCGTTGCGCACCTCAAAAGTCAGATTAAGGCCCTTGCCGTCTTTTTCAAGCAAATCAACAACCCTCAGGCTCTGCGCATAGTGCTTGAAGCCGCCGGGGCAAACCTCGTTCAGCGCTCTTTCACCTGCATGACCGAAAGGTGTGTGACCGAGATCGTGACCCAGAGCAATAGCCTCTGTGAGGTCACAGTTGAGATTGAGCGCACTCGCAATTGTTCTTGCAATCTGCGAAACCTCAAGGGTGTGAGTCAGACGGGTACGGTAATGGTCGCCCTCGGGCGAAAGAAAAACCTGTGTTTTGTGCTTAAGCCTTCTGAAAGAGCTGCAATGAATTATCCTATCTCTGTCCCTCTGAAAAGCAGTTCTGACAGGGCATTCCTCCTCGGGAACAAGCCTGCCTTTGCTTTCTGATGCAAGTGCCGCCATTGGCGATAAGATTTCTTTTTCTCTTAAACAGGCATTTTCTCTGATAGTGTTCATTACATTCACCCCTTCAAAGAACTAATACGAAAAAAACAGGTCGATTCCTGCAAGGAATTTGTGAACAATTTGTGAATTTTTGATATAAAACAGTTGACCGCCGCACAAAAAATGTGCAGCGGTAAGGTTTAATCCATATCCGCAAAAAATTCGTCGGTTTTTTCCGCCTTATACCTGCCGTTGCTCACATCAATCAGCTTTGCGTTGAAGCCGTCAATAATCTCGAGCGGCATTCTGAATATTAGAGTAACGTTATCCTCAAATATTGTATCCTCGATTATTCCGCCGTTTTCGGGTACGAGCGACGAAAGCTTGCCGTAAAAATAATAATCACAGGTGACTTTGAGTCTGCCGCACATTGCACGGGTAACAATTCCGCCTGCTGCAACGGCAATTGAAGCGGAATGGGAATAAGCTCTTACAAGACCGCCTGCGCCAAGCATAATTCCGCCGAAATAACGGGTAACAACCACGGCGCAATCCGTGACACCTGTTTTTTCAAGCACGTCAAGGGTCGGAATGCCTGCCGTGCCCTGCGGCTCGCCGTCGTCGGAATAGCGCTTGACACCGCCCTCACGCAGAATATAAGCATAAACGTTATGGGTAGCATCCCAATGCTTTTTGCTGACCTCAGCAATAAAAGCGAGCGCTTCTTCCTGAGTTGTGACAGGCTTGATATGACCGATGAAGCGTGACTTTTTGACTATATATTCGTCCTTCGCTTCGGCTCTTATTGTTTTGTAGCTGTTTTTGTTCATAGCATTCTCCCGTAAAAAGCATTAAAAAGGCTCGCTTTCAGGCATAGTTCGGTTTGCTTACAACGCCCCTAAAAGAAAAGCAAAGCGGCGCACTGCTGCGCCGCTGAATTTGCTCTTATTTGTTGTTAAGATTGAAACGCTTGTTGAAGCGATCAACACGTCCGCCTGTATCAACAAGCTTCTGCTTACCGGTATAGAACGGATGGCACTTTGAGCAGATATCAACACGAAGATTTTCTTTTGTTGAGCCGGTTTCGATAACTTCACCGCAAGCGCAACGGATTGTTGTCTGCTTATAGTTGGGATGGATACCTTCCTTCATTGATGTTCACCTCTTTCAGATAGAGTGGCGGGAATAATCCAAACTGTGTTTTTTATCGGATGCTTTCCGCCTTTTCTTCGTTAAAATACTCGCAAATCCGCAAAGGGATTTGCTCCGTTTTGTGCCTTGACAAGCCGAAAATCCTCTCGATAAAAAATCTTCGACCTGAAAGCGAAAGATTTTTAAATGATTTTTGGCTGTTGAGTGAGCAGGAAGGCTATCGCCTTTCAATCACGAAACACCGAAAAGCATTAAAAAGAATCGCTTTCAGGCATAGTTCGGATTACTCCCGACACTCTCATAAACATAACGAAACGATTTTAGCATAACGGATTCAAAAATGCAAGTGTTTTTTCAAATTTTTTCGTTTCAGTATATATTTTAATGAAAAATAACGGTTATTACTTCTGTGAAGCTTCCAAAGCTTGTGCAACATCGGCAATAATATCGTCAACGTGTTCAATACCGACCGAAAGACGGATAAGGTCGTCGGAAATACCGCAGGCAATAAGCTCCTCGGAAGTGAGCTGGCGGTGAGTTGTGCTTGCAGGATGCAGGCAGCAGGTTCTTGCGTCGGCAACGTGGGTTGCGATTTCGGCAATCTGAAGGCTGTCCATAAACTTGGTTGCAGCGTCTCTGCCGCCCTTGATGCGGAAAGAAATTACGCCGCTGGTGCCGTTGGGCATATACTTCTGAGCAAGCTCATAGCCCTTGCTGCCCTCCATACCGGGATAGGTAACCTCAACGGCATAGCCGCTGTCTTTGATATACTTTGCAACCTTTGATGCGTTATAGCAATGTCTTTCAACACGAAGGGGCAGAGTTTCAAGACCGATGTTGAGCAGGAATGCGTTGAAGGGTGAGGGAATTGAACCGAGGTCACGCATAAGCTGGGCAGTTGCTTTTGTAATATAAGCAAGCTTGCCGAAACGCTCTGTGTAGGTGATACCGTGGTAAGACTCGTCGGGAGTTGTGAGACCGGGGAACTTATCGTTCTGTGTCCAGTCAAAGTTACCGCTGTCAACGATTACGCCGCCAACGCTTGTTGCGTGACCGTCCATATATTTGGTTGTGGAGTGGATAACGATATCTGCGCCGAATTCAAAGGGACGGCAGTTAACGGGTGTGGGGAAAGTATTGTCGATGATGAGCGGAACGCCGTGAGCGTGTGCGGCATCGGCAAAGGTCTCGATATCAAGCACTTCAAGAGCGGGGTTTGAAAGGCTCTCTGCAAAAACAGCCTTTGTGTTGGGCTTGAAAGCGGCTTCAAGCTCTTCTCTTGTTGCCTGGGGGCTGACAAAAGTGAAATCAATGCCGAGCTTTCTCATTGTAACGTTGAAAAGGTTGAACGTGCCGCCGTAAATCTTTGCGGAGCTGATAACGTGGTCGCCTGCCTGTGCAACGTTGAAAACCGAATAGAACGATGCAGCCTGACCCGAGGAGGTAAGCATTGCGCCTACACCGCCTTCAAGAGCGGCGATTTTTGCGGCAACGGCATCGTTTGTGGGGTTCTGCAGACGGGTGTAGAAATAACCCGAAGCTTCAAGGTCAAAAAGCTTGCCCATCTCAACGCTTGAATCATATTTATAGGTTGTGCTCTGATAAATGGGAAGCTGACGGGGTTCACCGTTTTTGGGTGAATAGCCGCTTAAAATACATTTTGTATTAATTTTATAATCCATCTTATTTTACCTCCAGAAATTCTTTCATAAGTCCGGGTCCGAAATCAACAAAATCGCCTGTTGCTTCGGCTGTTTTTTCGTTTATCGATTCAACGCCGCTGTCCTTTTCGCCGTTCTTATGGTAAATCATAAAAGGTACGGGGTCGCTTGCGTGAGTCTGTGTGACAATGGGTGTGGGGTGGTCGGGCAGAATCATAACCTTGTAATCATCGCCGCAGCCGTTGAGATAATCAAGAATTATCGGCAGAACCTTTTCGTCGATAAGCTCAATTGCTCTGATTTTGTTTTCGGGTTCGTTTCTGTGACCGCATTCGTCGGGAGCTTCAATGTGAATATAAACAAGGTCTGCGCCGTTTTTCCATTCTTCAACGGCGGCGTTTGCCTTGCCCTCAAAGTTTGTGTCAATATAGCCTGTTGCACCCTCAACCTCGGGTGTGTTCATACCTGCGCAGATGCCGATGCCCTTAAGCAGGTCAACCGCAGAAACGATACTGCCCTTTACGCCGTATGTCTGCTCAAAGTTTGAAAGTGCAGGCTTGCTACCCTCGCCCCAGAGCCAGATTGAGTTTGCGGGAGCCTTGCCCTCGGCAACTCTTTTCTGATTAACGGGGTGGTCTTTGAGGAAAGAATAGCTTTCTTTCATCATTGCAACAAGCTTTTCGGCGTTGGGTGAGGTTGAAAGATATTCGCCGATAACTCTGCCCGAAATATCGTGGGGAGGAGTCATTTTGCCGAGCTCGGTTGTGCCGCCGTGATGAATAAGGCAATGGCGGTAGCTTACGCCGCTGTAAAATGCGAATTCATCATTGCCGAAATGCTCCTGAACGGTTTTGATAATCTCTGCCGCCTCTGCGGTCGAGATATCGCCTGCGGAGTAATCGAGCATTGTTTTGTCGTCATAGTTTTCTTCGTCGCTGAGTGTTACGATGTTGCAACGCAGAGCAACGTCGTCGTCTGCCATTTTAACGCCGATGCTGACAGCTTCAAGCGGTGAACGGCCCGTGTAGCAGATTTTGGGGTCATAGCCGAGCACGCTGAGGTTGGCAACGTCGCTGCCGGGTTTAAGACCGTCGGCAACGGTGCGGACAAGACCTACCCTGCCCTTCTGAGCCATAGCGTCAAAAAGAGGTTTTTTCGCAAGCTCCATCGGAGTTTTACCGCCGAGAGCAGGAACGGCATAGTCAGCCATTCCGTCATAAAGAACTACTGCATATTTCATTTATATCATCCTTCCGTAAGGTGAGTTATTTTATCAATACCCGTTTATTTCTTTCCTCTGCATTGCGCCGAGGATTTTTTCGCGGACATTGCCGTATTTTTTCTCAAGTGAACTCAAAAATTCTTTGACCTCCTGACGCTCGGTTGTGCCGTCGGCAGGGCATTTGCTTTTGACTACGGGCAGGTTTTCTTTTCTGGCAACCCTTGCGCAGTCGCTCTCTCTTGCAAATATCATCGGTCTTATCATATAGATATCTTTTCTCGAAAGATAGGTTACAGGCATAAAGCAATCAAGCGTGCCGCCGTTGAACAGGTTCATTATAAACGTTTCGGCAACGTCGTCAAGATGATGCCCGAGAGCAATTTTGTTGCAGCCTGCCGCTTTCGCCGCATCGTGCAGAGCTCCCCTGCGCATTCGGGCGCAAAGGCTGCAGGGATTTGATTCTTTTCTGATATCAAAAATCACTTCCGCAAGCTGTGTACGTTTTATAATATACTCAACGTCAAGCCTTTTGCAAAGCTCCTCAATTTCGGAATAATCGGCATCCTCGCCGCCGAAACGGGGGTCAAGCGTAATTGCAACAAGCTCGAATTTTGCAGGGTAAAAAATGCGAAGATTCGCCATCGCCGCAAGAAGCGCCATTGAATCCTTGCCGCCCGAAACACCGACGGCAATTCTGTCGCCGTCTTTTATCATATCGTATTGCTGGCAGGCGGAACGCATATAGCTTAAAAGTTTTTGCATATTTCCACCTTATTCTATCGTAACGGGCTCGATATTGAGCACCTTGCCCGTTTTGTTTTCAATTTCAAAAATGCAACCGTTCATCATACATTCGCCCTCTGCGGTGTCAAACCTTGCAGGCATACTTGTTTTAAGCCATTCGATTGAAATTTCGGGCTTAACGCCGAGAACGGAAACCTTGGGGCCCGTCATACCGATATCGGTAATATAAGCCGTACCCTTGGGCATTATATGTGCGTCAGCGGTCATAACGTGGGTATGCGTGCCGAAAACGGCGCTCACTCTGCCGTCAAGATAATAGCCGAGCGCTTTTTTCTCTGCCGTTGCCTCTGCGTGAAAATCAACGAGGATAATTTTACAGTCTGAAAGCTTGGGCAGAATTTCGTCAACAACGGCAAACGGATTGTCACACCTGTCCATATAAACGTTGCCCATAAGGTTGATAACGCCGACCTTTGCAAAACCCATATCAATAACCGCCCAGCCTTTGCCGGGATTGTTTTTGCAGAAATTTGCAGGTCTGATGATGCTCTCGCACTCGTCGAGCATATCGTACATCTCACGGCGGCGGTAAACGTGGTTGCCCGTTGTTAAAAAATCAACGCCGCTGTCAAAAAGATACTGTGCTGAAAAAGGAGTTATACCGTTGCCGACTGCGGAATTTTCACCGTTTGCGATGCAAAGATCTATGCCCTTGACCTTCTTGAATGAAGGCAGAGCAGAACGAAGAAATTCGCAGCCTTTTGACGAAACAACATCACCGATAACAAGAATATTCATTGTAACTCCTTATAGTACCGTTTTAAAATCAAACAAGGGACTGCAACCGCAGTCCCCTGTAAAAATTATTTTGCGAAATCGATGGATCTGCTTTCTCTGATAAGATGAACTTTGATCTGGCCGGGATATTCCATGCTTTCTTCAATCTTCTTTGCAACGTCGCGTGCAAGAAGAACCATCTTGTCATCATTAACGAGTTCGGGCTTGACCATAATGCGGACTTCACGGCCTGCCTGAATTGCAAACGAACGCTCAACGCCCTCAAATGAGGTTGCGATTTCTTCAAGCTTTTCAAGACGCTTGATATAGTTCTGAACGTCTTCTCTTCTTGCACCGGGTCTTGCGGCGGAAATAGCATCCGCAGCCTGAACAAGGCAGGCAACAAGAGTTTTTGCCTCAACCTCACCGTGGTGAGCCTTGATTGCGTGAAGAATGTTTTCGTTTTCTTTATATCTCTTTGCAAACTCAACGCCGAGGTCAACGTGTGAGCCTTCCATCTCGTGGTCAAGCGCCTTACCGATATCGTGAAGCAAGCCTGCTCTTTTTGCTGTCTTGACGTCGGTGCCAAGTTCCGATGCCATAAGACCTGCAATATAGGATACTTCAAGAGAATGGTTAAGAACATTCTGACCGTAGCTTGTTCTGTAGCGGAGCTTACCTATAAGCTTAACGATTTCGGGGTGAACGCTGTTGACACCCGCATCGATGAGAGCGTGCTCACCTGTCTGCTTGATGGTCTGCTCAACCTCACGCTTTGCCTTTTCATACATCTCTTCGATCCTTGCAGGGTGAATTCTGCCGTCAGCAATAAGTTTTTCGAGAGTGAGCCTTGCAATTTCTCTGCGCACGGGGTCAAAGCTTGAAACAGTGATTGCTTCGGGAGTATCGTCAATGATGAGGTCAACGCCCGTAATCATTTCAAGTGTTCTTACATTTCTGCCCTCACGTCCGATAATTCTGCCCTTCATTTCATCATTGGGCAGAGCAACAACCGATACGGTTGCTTCAGCGGCGTGGTCAGCGGCACAGCGCTGAATTGCGGTTGTGATGATTTCTCTTGCGAGTTGGTCACAATCGTCCTTTGTTTTCTGTTCGTATTCCTGAATTCTGAGTGCCTTTTCGTGGTCAAGCTCATCATCAAGAGTTTTGATGATATAATCTTTAGCCTGTTCCTTTGTGAAGCCTGAAATTCTTTCAAGCATATCAAACTGGCTCTTTTTGATACTCTCAATTTCTTCAAGACGCTCATCTGCAGCCTTGATTTTGCCGTTGAGAACTTCTTCTTTCTTTTCGAGGTTGTCGCTCTTTTTGTCAAGAGTTTCTTCTTTCTGGTTGATGCGGCGCTCCATGCGCTGCACTTCGTTGCGTCTTTCACGCAGCTCTTTTTCTGTTTCTGTTCTCTGCTTGTGGATTTCATCCTTCGCTTCAAGAACAGCTTCTTTCTTTTTGGCTTCAGCCGCTGCGATGGCATCGCTGACAATTTTGTTTGCTTCCTGTTCAGCGGAGCCTATTGCGGCCTCTGCAACTTTCTTCCTATGTAAACCGCCGAGGATAAAGCCGATAACCGCACCGACTACAATTCCGCCGACAGCCGCAAGAATATACCAGAGTATGCGAATTCCTCCTTTTCAGATTATTTGCAGCATTCGCAAGCTGCATAATTTTGGGTTGCGGCACTTGCCACAGAACGATAATAAATATCGATAAAAATCAACAAATGGTGTTTCGGAGCTCAAAAAAGCTTCTCTTGGCACAAAATAACACCATTGTATTAATAGTATACTTTTAACCGCACATTGTCAAGTTTTTTTATCTATTTTTTATTAATTTTCTATTGACTTTAGCTTTGTGCGGTGATAATATGATTTATAACAATAATAAATCGTTGAAGCAGAAGGCTGTTTGCAACGGCGTTTTTTCAGAGAGCCGCCCCTTGGCTGTGAAGGCGGCAAAACTCCGCATTCAGTTACCGCCTGCCGAGAGCCGCAAACCAATGCGTGCCGTATCAGCTGCGTTAAGGCTGTTGAGAGCCGAAGTTTTTTCTTCGGAATTACGGGTGGAACCGTGGAGCTTAGTATGCTTCATCCTGTTTTGTTACAGGATGAAGCTTTTTTATTTTGTGAATATTCAGAAAGGACTGATTAAGTATGATAAACGTTACACTCAAAGGCGGCGTCGTTAAGGAGTATTCAAACGGCACAACCGCTATGGAAATCACAAAGGAACTCGGCATGGGTCTTTACAAGGCTGCCTGCGTTTGCCGCATTAACGGCAAGGTTGCAGACCTGAGAACACCTCTCAACGAGGACTGCGAGCTTGAAATCGTTACCTTTGACGATGCTGACGGCAAATACGCTTTCCGTCACACAGCTTCACATATTCTTGCTCAAGCTGTTAAAAGACTTTATCCCGATGCAAAGCTTGCTA
The DNA here is from genome assembly GCA_045587045.1 of Acutalibacteraceae bacterium. Lineage (GTDB taxonomy): Bacteria > Bacillota > Clostridia > Oscillospirales > Acutalibacteraceae > CAG-177. Next base: position 12,452 of record JAZNBM010000072.1, read on the forward strand.
TCGGCCCTGCAATCGAAAACGGCTTCTATTATGATTTTGACGTTGATGTACCCTTCACTCCCGAAGTTCTTGAAAAAATCGAGGCAGAGATGAAGAAAATCGTCAAAGAGGGTCTGCCCCTCGAAAAATATGAGCTTGACCCCGAAGATGCAATCAAGATGATGGAAGAAAAGGGCGAGCCTTTTAAGGTTGAGCTTATCAAAGAACACTCCGATAAGGGCGAAAAGATCTCATTCTACAAGCAGGGTGAATTTGACGAACTCTGCGCTGGTCCCCATATTCCCGACACAAGCAGAGTCAAGGCTTTCAAGCTGACCTCCTGCACGGGCGCTTACTGGAGAGGCGACTCAAACAACAAGATGCTCCAGAGAGTTTACGGCACTGCTTTCACAAAGAAAGAGGACCTCGAAGCTCACCTTGAAGCTATCGAAGAAGCAAAGAAGCGCGACCACAACAAAATCGGCAGAGAGCTTGGATATTTCACAACCGTTGATTCAATCGGTCAGGGTCTGCCCATTCTTATGCCCAAGGGTGCAAGAGTTATTCAGCTTCTTCAACGCTGGGTTGAGGACGTTGAACAGGCAAACGGCTATCTTCTCACAAAAACTCCTCTTATGGCTAAGAGAGACCTTTACAGAATTTCAGGTCACTGGGATCACTACCTTGACGGTATGTTCGTTATCGGCGACCCCAACGACGAAGAAAAAGAATGCCTTGCAATGCGCCCGATGACCTGCCCCTTCCAGTATCAGGTTTATCTCAATAGCGCAAGAAGCTACCGCGACCTTCCCATGCGTCTTGGCGAAACATCAACTCTTTTCCGCAACGAGGATTCGGGTGAAATGCACGGTCTTATCCGTGTCCGCCAGTTCACAATTTCAGAAGGTCACCTTGTTCTCAGACCCGACCAGCTTGAAGAAGAATTCAAAGGTTGCCTTAACCTTTGCAAATATTTCCTGAGCACAGTCGGTATGCTTGACAAGTGCACATTCCGCTTCTCACAGTGGGATCCCGCAAACACAAAGAAATATGAAGGCACTGCAGAACAGTGGAACGCCGCTCAGGAAACAATGGGCAAAATCCTTGATAACCTCGGCGTTGATTACACAATCGGCATTGATGAAGCCGCTTTCTACGGCCCGAAGCTTGACATTCAGTTCAAGAACGTTTTCGGCAAAGAGGATACAATCGTTACAATTCAGATCGATATGCTTCTTGCAGAAAAATTCGGTATGTACTATATCGACACAGACGGTCAGAAGAAGCTTCCCTATATTATCCACAGAACAAGTCTCGGCTGCTACGAAAGAACTCTTGCATATCTGCTTGAAACCTTTGCGGGCGCACTGCCTCTCTGGCTTTCACCCGAGCAGGTAAGACTTCTTCCCATTGCCGACAGACATCACGCTTATGCAAAGGAAGTTGCCGCAAAGCTTGAAGCTATGGGTATGAGAGTTTCCGTTGACGACAGAAGCGAAAAAATCGGCTATAAAATCCGTGAAGCTCAGCTCGAAAAGATTCCCTATATGCTGCTTGTCGGCGACAAGGAAATCGAGGACGGCGCAGTTTCAATCCGCAAGAGAGGCGAAGGCGACATCGGCGCAAAGAGCGTTGACGAATTTGCACAGAGCGCACTTGCAGACATCGCAACAAAAGTTATCTGGTAAAAAGCAAGACCTCAAAGGGTAAAACCTTTGGGGTCTTTGGTTTGTATGTTTATTATATTACACCGACTAAAAACAAATTTAAGATATGAAATACAATTTACCCACTATTTGCTTCAGCGAATATTTCACATTGCGAAACAAAATTTCACGCACGAAGTACATTTCACAAATCCAAAAGGGATTTATTTCGTCGAAAAGAAAAAAGACAAGTCCTTCGACTTGTCTTTCTTTTTCGTGGTGACCCGGACGGGACTCGAACCCGTGTTACCGCCGTGAAAGGGCGGTGTCTTAACCGCTTGACCACCGGGCCAATTATATGGTAGCGGCAGTTGGATTTGAACCCACGACCTACCGGGTATGAACCGGTTGCTCTAGCCTCTGAGCTATGCCGCCATATCGTTGCGCTCTCTAAAGCGCCTGTTTATTATATTATATGATTTTCGATTTGTCAACACATTTTTAAAAATTTTTTGAAAAATTTTTAGCTGCCGTTTTTTGGCAAAAAAACTTTGCCTTAAACGCAAAAACAGTTTCAAATTGTCTTGATATGGTTTATTTATTTTGCTATAATTATCAATGTAATATTTATTAAACGGAGGAATTTTTTATGAGATGTGCAATTTACGGTGCAGGCTCTCTCGGAACGGTTCTGGGTGCATATATGACCAAAAACGGTGCGCAGGTTGACCTTATAAACCGCAACAAGGCTCACGTTGCCGCCCTCAAAGAAAAAGGCGCAACAATCAGAGGCACTGTTGATATGAACGTTCCCGTCAGCGCTCTTACTCCCGATGAAATGAGCGGCACTTATGACGTTATTCTGCTTATGACGAAGCAGCTTCTTAACCCCGAGGTTGTAACTTTCCTCAAGCCTTTCCTTGCCGATGACGGTGTTATCGTTACTCTTCAGAACGGTATTCCCGAGCCCGGCATTGCTGAAATAGTCGGCAAAAACAGAACTATGGGCTGCACGGTTGAATGGGGTGCTTCGCTTGACGAACCCGGCGTTTGCACACTCACCAGCGAACCCGAAAGCCTTTCGTTCCACATGGGCAAAATGGATGGCATCACTGATGCACAGTTCAATATGGTTAAAGAACTTCTCGAAAAAATGTGCCCCGTTCATTTTGAAGAAAACCTTATCGGTGCAAGATGGTCAAAGCTCCTCATCAACGCAACCTATTCAGGTCTCGGCACCGTTGTGGGCGGCTGCTTCGGCGACGTTTCGGAAGTTAAGGATGCACGCAAGATTGCCGTTCGCTGCATGAAAGAATGCATTGACGTCGGTCACGCAACAGGCGCAGAATTCGTTCCCGTTCAGGGCAAGGATATCACAAAGCTTTTCTATTATAAAGGTGCTCTCAAGCGTGCGTTTGCCGAATTTCTTGTTCCCATTGCAATGAAAAAGCACAGAGCCATTGTTCCATCAATGCTTCAGGATATCCGCAACGGCAAGCCCTGTGAGGTTGACGCAATCAACGGCGTTGTTTGCTATTGGGGCAAAAAATGCGGAGTTCCCACACCCATCAACGACAGAATAGTTGAAATCATCAAAAAGGAGCAGGCAGGCGAACTCAAGCCGCAGGCTTCAAACATCAGATTCTTTGACGATCTTCTTTAATGCTTATGGAAAATATAAAAACAGGATTAATTCTTGAAGGCGGCGCAATGCGCGGAATGTTCACCGCAGGTGTTACCGACGTTATGATGGAAAACGGCATAACCTTTGACGGAGCAATCGGCGTTTCTGCAGGTGCGGCATTCGGCTGCAACTACAAATCCAATCAGCCCGGCAGAGTTATACGCTATAACACCACATACTGCCGTGACCCCAGATACGCAGGCTTGCGTTGCCTTATCAAAACAGGCAATTTTTACAGTGCGGAATTTTGCTACGTTGAAATTCCCACAAAGCTCGACCTTTTTGACGAGGAAACCTTTGTCAACAATCCCATGGAGTTTTATGTTGTCTGCACAGACATAGAAAAGGGCGAGGTTGTTTATCACAGGTGTGGTGAGAGCGAAAACGAGCTTGACTGGTTCAGAGCATCGGCTTCTCTCCCTCTTGCGGCAAAGCCCGTTGAGGCTGACGGCAGAAAGCTTCTTGACGGCGGAATAATTGATTCCGTTCCGATTCAGTATTTCGAAAGCATCGGCTACAACAGAAACGTTATCATTCTTACCCAGCCCAAAGGCTTTGTGAAAGAAAAGAACAAGCTTGTTCCAATCATCAGACGTGCACTTAAACAGTATCCCAAGGTTGCAGACCTGCTTGAGGTGCGCCATATTGAATATAACGACACACTGAAATATATTGAAGAACGTGAAAAAAGCGGCGAGATTCTTGTTATCAGACCTCCTGAGCCGCTTAATATCAAGCACACCAGCCGTGACCCCGACGAGCTGCGCAGAGTTTATAACATCGGCAGAAAAACAGGTGAAGAAATGCTTGAACAAATAAAGAAATTCACAACAAAATAATCAAAAAACCTGCATCGGAAATCCGATGCAGGTTTTTTAAAATTATAAGACATAGATGATGATGTCACGGTTACCCCAGTTGTAGCACATATCTTCATTTTCAAGATAGAGGTCAACGTCTGTGTTGCCCATATCAACAAACCCGCCTGTGTCAGCAGCAATGCAGTAGCCGTAAACATAGCTTCCGTCTGCAGAAACGATATAAAGCTCTGTGCCATAGGGATATTCATTGGGGTCAACAGCAATGTGACCGGGCATAGGCGTTCTGCCTGATGCTGTTGCAGGGTCACCTGTGTAAGCCGTGGCCTTTGCGCTGACCTTTTTCTTGTAATTCTTGGGAACACCGTTTTTATCGAGCTTAAGGTCATCAGGAGCTTCAAGCTCTGAAATGGGGGCAGTGGTATTTTTGTAAGCAGCAAGAGTATCTGTTTTCTTTGTGCCTACAACAATAACCTCATCAACGGGCTCTTTGACTGTTTCTTCACTTTCAAGAGTTCTGTCAACGTAAACACCGTCAATATATTTTTCTGTGTAGGTGTAAACCTTTTCACCGTTTACGCCCTTTGTGGTTACGTTGTTGTTGCCGACAGTAATGCTTGAATCCTCAACCCTCTTGGTTTCATATTCAATCTCTTCTGTTTCATTAACGGTTTTGTAAGTTACGCGCTTGATTTCAATGTGAGTAAATTCGCTCAACTCTGTATCAAGCGAAGGTGTAACGATATCGTCTTTGCCAAGAACAACACCTGCTGTTTTAAGTGCATCGGCAACAGTGCCGCTTGTGAGCGAAAGTGTAACTGCGTTGCCGTCATATTCAAGGCCAACACCGAAAGCTCTGTCAATATTGACAAGCATTCCGTCATAGATGGGTGTTTCTTTGCTTACATTAAGAACGTCGCCGTCAACAAGATTGATTTCGTTCTCTGTAAGCACATCATCAAGTGTTTCCTCATAACCAACGTAGTAGCCTATAAGTTCGTTGTCTTCAATTCTGACAATCTTGGCTCTGTTGATTACGATTGTGCCGCCGTTGGTTTCGTTATAGTCGGTAAGAATCAGCTCGTCGTTTGCATTGAGTTCAATGCCTGCGGCGGCGATAACCTTTTCGGGGTCTGTGCTTTTAACCGAAACCGAAACGGACTTTTCTCCGTCAACAACATTTACCGAAACGTAATCGTTTGCAGTTGCAAACGCATTCACGGTAACGGAACACACAAACACAGCGACAAAAGCCGACGTAAGAATTCTGAAATTCTTTTTGTGTGTCACCTTTGCTTCGGAGCTTATTTTTTTAAACATAAAAATTCTCCTTAATTTGCGCATTAGTAGTTTTTTGGTCTGTCTGAAACGAGCAATTGCCGTGTAAAAAACGGTAATCGTTAGAGGCTTTCCTCGATTTCCTTTTGCAACGCTAGCTATTATATTGGCAAAAGTTTTATTTGTCAAATTTTTTGAGTTTTATTTTTTGTTCAGATTGCACAACGCAATTGACAGTTTTTTACAATTTAGGCGTTTTTTGTATTCGGGTCAGGGGGGGTTTTTGTCAAAAACTGTCAATTCTTTTGTGAGAAACAGAAAAAGTTACAAAGCGGTTACAAAAGGGTAAAAATAGGTTACATATTTCTTGTTTAGAATTATGATTGAGCATTTTAAAGGTCCGGCGCAGTTTGAATTATAGTCTTTTACTCTATTATTGCCCAATTTCACCTTTAAATAACTGATTTTGAAAAATTTGCTATACCTGTTAATTCTTATGCCGCCAAAAAAGCGGTTATGCGTGTAACTTTTTGTAACCTTTTTGTTAAAAATAAGCATCCCGAAAATGCCGAAGCGAACGTCTTTAGGAGCGGTTTTATATTCCTGTCGGAACTGAATCCTGTCACCGGATAAATTTCCCCCAAGCGGCCCATATACAAAGAAAAACCCCGACATTTTTCTGTCGGGGTTATCCATATATTATATGTAATTAATAATATATAATATACATTAGATAAGCGGCTCTTCTGCAAAGCCGTTTTCTTTTTTCAGCAGATACACACTGCCGCCGTCGTTGCCGCACATAGTTGAAACCTTACCGTTATCATAAATATATGCCGCACCGTTTTCGATTGCAAGACCTGTCAGAGTGCGTGACTTGACCGCATCCTTAAAAATCTGCCAGTAATCGCTTTCATAGTGAGGGCAGTTGCAATAAGGTAACAAACCGAGGCAGTCAACAAACATAAACTCGTGATTCTCGCCGCAATCGTCAAATCCCTCGGCAAACCAGCACATTGAGCCTGAACTGTAACCCGAAAGGATAACACCTTTTTCGTAAGCCTTTTTAAAAGCGACGTCTGCGCCTGTCCTTTTCCACGTATCCATCAGAAACTTAAGGTTTCCGCCGCCTGCATAGACGATATCGCTGGTCAGTATTGCATTTTCTATGCTTTCATAAGTCAGGCTTTCATCTGTAAGAAGCAAGGGGGAAACGCTTGCGCCAAGCTGCTCAAAAAGAGCAAAAATATCTTCATCGCCCTCCATATCGTCAAAGCCTGCCGTCGGCACAAAAAGCACCTTCGGATTCTGTTTACCGCTCATAGCGACTATTCTTTCAAAAATCGGCATAACCTCGCCGTCGCTGTATCTGCCGCCGCCTATTCCGATAATAACACCCATATCAGAGCCTCCGTTTCGATTTCTGAAAGAATTGTACCACACGGTAAATAATTCGTCAATTATGTTGACTTTTTTACGCCGTAGGTTTACCATAAAAGTATAGATGTATTGGGGGTATACAATAATGTATAAACAAAAGCTGTGCCTCGGCATAATCGAAGGCTTTGATATGCCGTACACCGAGCAGGTGAAACTGATAAAAAACGCAGGCTTTGAGGCGTTTTTTATTGATGACTGCAACAGGCACGCACCTGTCAAGGAACTTGTAACTCTCGCCAAAGAATTAAAAATGGAAATCCCATCTTACCACGCACCTTTCAACAAAAGTGCCGATATGTGGAAGTGCGATGAAAGCGGAAAAAACGCCGTAAACGGACTTACCGATTGTCTTGAAATTTGCGCAGAATATGAGATACCCGTTATGGTTACACACGCATTCATCGGCTATGAAAGTGACTTTGTAAACACCGCCGCAGGCATTGAGCATTACGGTACAGTTGCAAAAAGGGCAGATGAACTGGGTGTTAAACTCGCACTCGAAAATACCGAGGGTGACGAATATCTTGCAGTTTTGTTTGATGCGCTCAAAAATGAAAAAAGCGTCGGCTTCTGCTGGGATACGGGACACGAGCTTTGCTATAATTACAGCAAGGATATGTGCTCACTCTACGGCGACAAGCTCATTTGCACCCATCTGAACGATAATTTAGGTGTGAGCGATTTCGGCGGTGTGCGCACCTGGCACGACGATTTGCATCTTTTCCCCTTTGACGGCATCACGGACTGGAATTCGGTTGCAAAAAAACTTGCCGAAGCAAAATACACCGCCCCCCTTTCTTTTGAACTGAGCATCAAAAGCAAACCGAACCGTTTTGACAATCACCTGTATGCCGCAATGAAACCCGAAGAATACTTTTCACAGGCATATAACAGAGCGTGCCGTGTTGCCGCACTTAAAATGAAATATGAAAGAGAGGATATTTAAAATGAGCGAAAAACAAAAGCTTTCCAAAAAAGAAAACGTTTTGCAGGTTATAAAATTTGTACTGTTTTCAGCTTCTGCAGGTTTGATTCAAATTAGCTCTTTTACCCTTCTTATGGAGGTGTTTCACCTCGGCAATACTTGGTCTTATATCATTTCGCTCACTCTTTCCGTTCTTTGGAACTTCACCTTCAACAGAAAATTCACCTTTAAATCTGCAAACAACATCCCCATTGCGATGCTAAAGGTTGCGCTATTTTACTGCGTTTTCGCTCCCCTTTCAACCTGGTGGACACACGCCCTCGAGGGACACATCAATGCATACATAGTTGAAGCCGGCACAATGCTTATCAACATGATTACAGAGTACCTTTACTGCCGATTCTTTGTTTACCGCAACTCAATAAACACCAATCAGCAAAAATAATCAGCACAAAAAACGCCCTGTTCTCAAACCGAGAACAGGGCGTTGACTTTTATTAATACCACAGGAAGCCGAGAAGCAGAATCAAAATAATCAACTGCCACCAGGCATAAGTTACGTTAACGGTGAATTCATCGGTATATCCCTCGTAGCTGACCTCAATTGTGTGTGTACCTGTAGTGTTGAGTTCAGTTTGCGAAACCTTGTAGCCGCTTGTTACCGTACCCGTTGTGCCGTCTGAATATTCAACAAGAAGCACCATACCCTTGGTTGAAAGAGTTGATTTATAGTTATAATCCATTTTGTCGGGAAATTTCTGAATCTGCATTCCCACAACGGTCTTTGCAACGGCAGGCGAAACCGTGATTATGAAGGATGCGGTTTTGCCCTTGTAAGTTACGGTAACGGTTTTTGTGCCGCTGCCTGCGGCATACTGTGTATCAAGCTCAAATCCGCTTGTGGCGGTTGCCGTTGTGCCGTCACTGTAATTTACGTTAAGCACCATACCTGCAGTGTTTATTTTTTCGCCTGCGGTGTAGCTCGTTTTTGTGGGATTGGTTTTGATTGAGATTGAAACAACAGTTTTTGCAGGTGTTTCGGCATCCGTAAGCTCATAAGCAATGTTGTTTTCAACAGCATAATTATATGCCGCAGAATCCTTTTTGACCTTAAGGGTAAGATTTGCGCACTTAACAAAAGCGTTTTTGCCTATGGTTGTTACGCTTTCGGGAATTTCAAGCGATTCAAGTGAAGTGCAGTTATCGAATGCACCCATTCTGATTTCGGTTACACTGTCAGGAATTATAACATTCTTAAGTGAAGTACATCTTTCAAAAGTCTTTTCATCAATCACCTTAACGCCGCTTTCAATTGTAACGGTTTCAAGACCAGAGTTATAAAAAGCACCCGAATATGACGTGACGTTGGCAGGGATTGTGATTTCTTTAAGGTTTTTGCAGTTACCGAAAGCCTGTGAGTCGATTGTTGTTACGGATGAGGGAATCGTAATACTGCTCAGCGCGGTGCACTGGTTAAAGGCATAGCTGCTGATTGTTTCAAGACCTGAAGGCAGTGTAACCGTTGTAAGTCTTGTGTTTGAGCCGAATGCTGAATCGGCAATTGTTTTTGTGCCTGCAGGCACGGTAAAGCCTGTTGTTACTTTTCCGTTGGGATACTGAATAAGTGTTTTTCCGCTGTAATCATAAAGGCAATCACTCTGTGATTTGTAAGCAGTGTTGCCTGCATTGATTTTATAAAATTTAACCGAAGCGCAGTCAAGAAAAGCATTCTGACCGATTGAAGTTACGCTCGCCGGAATGGTGACACTCTGGAGCGAGGTGCATCTTTTGAATGCTTCTTTGCCGATTGTTGTTACGGTTGAAGGAATATCGATGCCGCTCAGAGCAGTGCAGGCTGCAAAGGTTTCAATCGGAATTGCCTTAAGCTTTGACGGCAAGGTAATTGCTTTAAGGGTTGAGCAATAGCGGAACGCCGCCGTACCGATTGTGCATTCTTCACCTTCAAAAATAACCGTGCCGAGTGATGCGCAGTTTTCAAACGCAGATGCACCAACGTTTGTTACGCTTGCAGGGATTGTTACCTTTGATATTCTTTCGCACTCCTTGAATGCATTTGCATTGACCGAAACAACCGGTTTACCGTTATGCGTTGCGGGAATGTTTATCTCGCCGCTTGCGGAAGTAACACACTTGCTGACAAGGTAAGAATCGCCCATATCAACAAATGAAAGATAACTCTCACCTGCCGCAAAGGCACATATGCCAAAGCAGGAAAACGTCATTATCAGTGCCAGAAAAAGCGATAAAAGCTTTGTTTTTTTGTTCATTAGTGAACCCCCCGAAATGATATTATCGCATTGTGTATTATATATTAATTCATAAGAAATTGCAATAGAAACAGAAAATTGTTTAAAATTACTTATTAATTATTGACAAAACTATGCACAGTAACTAAAATTATCTTGTATAAATTTTTAAGATGGTATCCCATCTTAAGGGAGATTTTTAAAAATGAAAGACGAAAAAGGTAATTTTTATAAGCCCGAAAGGGGCTCCGGTGTTTACCCTGACCACATAATGCTCGCTTTCTGCGGCGACCCGAAAACTGAAATGGCGGTTGCCTGGCGCACAAGCACCGAGATTGAAAACGGCTATGTTGAATACGGCGAAATCGGTGCCGAAGCAACCGTAAGGGTTGAAAGCATCAGCGAGGTCAAGGAAACCGACATTGATATCAGCCGCTATCATTGGGTAAAGATGAAAGGTCTTAAAAGCGGCACAAAATACAGCTACACCGTTGGTGATGACTTGCACAGAAGCGAGGAATTCACCTCTGAAACAGAGCCCGAAAGCCTTGATAAATTCAGCTTTATCATTATTGCCGATCACCAGAAAGGCGATCCCTGTCACCTGCCTGATTATTCGTGTGTCGGCAGAATGCTGAAAACTGCACTTGAACGCCACCCCGATTGCCGTTTTATCTTCACCGCAGGCGATAACTGCGATAACGGTCAGAACGACCTTCAGTGGAACGGAATGTTTGAGGGGCTTAAAGGCATAATCGAAAGTCTGCCCTATATGATGACAACGGGCAACCACGATAACCGTGGCTATATAACATATTTCCCCGAGCCGACAGGCAAATTTTACCTTGAGCACGCTGACTTTTTTGATTTTCAGTTCGGACCCGTTTACCCTGATAACGGACCCGAGGGATACACGGGCGAAAATTATTCGTTCGATTACGGCAACGCTCATTTTCTCGTGCTTGGCATAAACGCCCCCGAAAAGGTTTCCCCCTGGGCATATGAAGATTTGCAAAAAACCGACAAAACCTGGAAGCTCGGCTCATATCATTTCCCAATTTACCCCGTTATGCCCGAGGGTCAGAATAACGATGCTTATCCGTGGCTGCGAAAGCCGATTGAAGAGCTTGATATTCTTTTTGCAGGTCACGAGCATTCGTTTGCAAGAACATACCCTACCAAGGGAGATGAGCTTTTTGATAAGCCGTCTGAAGGTACGGTTCATTACATAATGGGCAACGGCGGCGGCAACATTTATCATTCAAACGCACGCAAGCTCTGGCACAGCGCGTTCTATCCGCAGGAAGAAAGAATGGGGTCATACACTCTGGTTGAAATTGACGGCAATGTGCTGACCGCAACCGCATATATGGAGGACGGCAGAATATATGACGTTATGACCATCGACAAGGATAAAGACCTGCTTTTGCCCTATGCTCTTGCGCCCACATATGACTGGACAAAGATGGCTTTCAAAGGTGATATGCTGGAGCTGATTGCAAGAGAACTCTATGCACAACAGAAAAACGGCATATGGTACGTACCTTTCGGCGTTATTATTCAGTATATCGGCGGCAAGGTCATAAAAGAAAAAGAAACACTTTATTGCGAGGTTTATGACCACCACGCATTATTCACTCTCGGCAGCAACAAGGCTTTGACAGACCTCGGCACGGTTGAAATGAGCGGTGAAGCTTATTTTGAAAGAAATCAGCTCTATGTGCCTGTTGACAACTGTGCAAAAATATTTGAGATGGAGTGGTATTACGCCAAGCGTAACAACTTCATCAACTTCAACACTCCGAGCGAAGATAAGCCTTTATTCAAACACCCTGCCGAATGAAAGGAGAAAACATAATGCTTTACAAAAAGAATTCAGTTCACGAGCTTTCACAGGAGCTTTTCAGAAACCCCACAAGCGAATACAGAGGCACTCCCTTCTGGGCGTGGAACAGCGACCTGAAATCAGAAGAGCTTCAGTGGCAAATTGAGGTTTTTAAAGAAATGGGTCTTGGCGGCTTCCATATGCACGTGCGCACAGGTATGTCCACAAAATATCTGTCAGACGAGTTTATGCAGCTTGTCAAGGACTGCGTTGACAAGGCTGACAGAGAAGAAATGCTCGCATGGCTTTATGACGAGGACCGCTGGCCTTCGGGCGCTGCAGGCGGACTTGTTACAAAAGACGAAGAAAACAGAGCCAGGTGTCTGCTTCTCACAACCGAGCCTTGCGATAACAGCGGCGCAAAAGAAGCAGACCTCATTGATTCAAGAGCTGAAGGCGGCAGAAGCGGCAAAGGCTATCTTATTGCTTGCTATGATGTTGTGCTTGATGCCGACGGTTGCCTGGCAAGCTATGATATGATTGACGAAAACGATAAGGCAAAGGGCACAAAATGGTATGCCTACCTTAAAATCCACGCACCCTCACCCTGGTATAACAACCAGACCTATCTTGACACCCTTAACCCCAAGGCTGTTGAACGTTTTGTTGAAGTAACTCACGATAAATACAAAGAAAAAGTCGGCTACGGCTTCGGCGAAACCGTGCCTGCAATTTTCACTGACGAGCCGCAGTTCACACGCAAAAAGCAGCTCCCTAATTCAACAGATAAGTCTGATGTTCTTCTTCCCTGGACAGACGATATCCCCGAAACCTATAAAGCACAGTACGGCAGCGACATTATCCCTGCAATCCCCGAACTTTTCTGGGATTTGCCCGATAACAAGCCCTCACTTGCTCGTTACCGCTATCATGACCATATCTCCGAGCGTTTTGCAGAAGCTTTTGCAGACACCTGCGGCAAATGGTGCCGCGAAAACGGAATTGCGCTGACAGGTCATATGATGGAAGAACCCACTCTTGAGAGCCAGACCGCCGCACTCGGTGATGCAATGCGCTCATACAGAGGCTTTGACCTGCCCGGCATTGATATGCTCTGCGCAAACTTTGAATTCACAACAGCAAAGCAGGCACAATCCGCTGTTCATCAGTTTGGCTATGAGGGCATGCTTTCCGAGCTTTACGGCGTTACGGGTTGGGACTATGACTTCAGAGGTTATAAGCTTCACGGCGACTGGCAGGCGTGCCTTGGTGTAACAATCCGTGTACCTCACCTTTCATGGGTTGCAATGGGCGGCGAAGCAAAACGTGACTACCCCGCATCTATCCACTATCAGTCACCGTGGTATAAAAAGTTTTCATACGTTGAAGATCATTTTGCAAGAGTCAACACCGCTATGACAAGGGGTAAACCCGTCATCAAAGTCGGCGTTATCCACCCCGTTGAAAGCTATTGGCTCCACTGGGGTCCAAACGATAAGACCGACCTTATCAGAAGCTCAATGGACGAAAAATTCCTCAGCCTTGCAGACTGGCTTCTCAAAGGCAGCATCGACTTCAACTATATCAGCGAATCACTTCTGCCCGAGCTTTGCGAAAACGGTTCCGCTCCGCTTAAGGTCGGCAAAATGGAATATGACGCAGTTATTGTTCCCGACTGTGAAACTCTGCGCTCAACAACGCTTGAACGCCTTGAAGCATTCCGCAAGGCAGGCGGCAAGCTTATCTTTATGGGTGGCGCTCCTTACCTTGAGGACGGCGTTGAATCCGAAAGAGGCAAAAAGCTCTGTGACGAATCACTTCTTATTCCCTTCGACAGAGAAAAAATTCTTACCGCTCTTGAAGATAACCGCACCGTTACTCTCCGCCTTAAAAACGGCAAACTTTCAAACGGCTTTATCTATCAGCTTCGCCGTGATAACGGTTGCAACTGGCTTTTTGTCAGCCGTTGCTGTGAGCCTGAAAACAAGGATATGGTCAGAAGCAAGGATCTGCGCATAACCGTAAAAGGTGAGTTCACACCCTGTATCTATAACACTCTTAACGGCGAAATTGAATCCGCTGAATATGAGTATGTCGGCGGCAACACCGTTATTTCAAAGGAAATGTATGAATACGACAGTCTGCTCTTAAAGCTTGTTGACGGCAAAACGGAGCCGGGCGCAAAAGCAGCAGATGCCGTTTCACCAAAAAAAGAAGTAAAGCTGCCCGCATTTGTTCCTTTCACCCTTTCAGAGCCCAACGTTCTGCTTCTTGATATGGCAGAATTCAAGGTTGACGACGGTGAATTTATGGAAGAGGAAGAAATTCTTCGCCTTGATAACGTTGCCCGTAAGATTATCGGTCTGCCCGAAAGAGGCGGCAACGTTGCACAGCCCTGGGTTGTTGAAAACGAACCCCCCACTCACACCGTTACACTCCGTTTCAGAATCAACAGCACAATTGAATGCACGGGCGCAATGCTTGCCCTTGAAGATGCCGAAAAAGCAAAAATCGTTTTCAACGGCAACGAAATTGCAAACGATATCGTCGGATGGTTTACCGATAAGGACATCAAAACCGTTAAGCTCACCGACATTGTCAAGGGCGAAAACGTTCTTGAAATCACCCTCCCCATCGGCAAACGCACAAATACAGAGTGGTGCTACCTGCTCGGCAACTTCGGTGTTTCGGTTGCAGGCAGAAAGGCACAGCTTATTCCCTTGCCTGAAAAAATCGGCTTCGGCTCAATCGTTAATCAGGGTATGCCTTTCTACGGCGGGAACGTGACATATCACCTTGACGTTGAGGGCGACTCAATTCAGATTGAAGCCACCAGATACAGAGGCGGAATCATTGACGTTAAGGTTGACGGCGAGCTTAAGGGCAACATCGCATATCCGCCCTATATGCTCAGTGTTGACTGTCTCGGCGAAGGCAAACATAAGCTTGACGTTACTCTCTACGGTAACCGTTACAATTGCTTCGGTGCCGTTCATATGGCAAACGCAAAGCGTTCGTGGCACGGACCTGATGCCTGGAGAACATACGAAGACGAATGGAGCTACGAATATATCCTCAAAGACGTCGGCATCCTCACCGCACCCGTTATCAGAGCTGAATAAAAAAATTAATCCCCGAAGCTTAACCGCTTCGGGGAATTTCTTTGTTTATTCTTCAATTGCTTCAACAAGCTTATCCATTGCCATTTCGAGAAGTTCAAAGGGAATATTAAGCGGAGGGAGCAAACGCACCTTTGTTTTTGCGCTTAACACAAGAACGCCCTTTGACATTGCCGATGCAATAACCTCTTTTGCAGGCTTTTCGCATTCGATGCCGAGCATAAGACCTCTGCCGGAAACGCCCTTGACACCCTTAACACCGTTAAGTCTTGAAATAATATACTCGCTTCTCTTATTGATTTCTTCAAACATTGTGTCATCGAGCCTTGAAAGAATGCTCAATGCACCTGCACAGCAGATGGGGTTACCGCCGAACGTTGAGCCGTGTGAACCGGGTGTGAGGATATCCTGCACCTTTTCGCCAAGCATTGTGCAGCCCAGAGGCAGACCTCCCGCAAGACCCTTTGCCGTTGAAACGATATCGGGTGTTATACCGTAGTGCATATAGCTGTAAAGCTTACCCGTTCTGCCGTTACCCGTCTGAACCTCGTCAATGATAACAAGCATATTCTTTTCTTTTGCGATTTCGCAAACACCCTTGACGAAATCATCGTCAAGCACGTAAACGCCGCCTTCGCCCTGAACGGTTTCCATCATAATTGCGGCACAGTTGTTATTCTCTGCAAGCTCTTTTACGCTCTCAAGGTTGTTTGCCTCGGCATAAACAAAGCCTTCGGGGAAAGGTCCGAAATCGGTGTGGAAGGTATCCTGACCCGTTGCGGCAAGAGTTGTGATTGTTCTGCCGTGGAAGCTGTTTTTGAGGGTAATGATAGTGTGGTTGCCCTCACCCTTGTTGACAAGCGCCCATTTGCGTGCCGCCTTGATTGCGCATTCATTGGCTTCTGCACCCGAGTTTGAAAAGAAAACCTTTTTCATGCCCGTTCTGCTGCAAAGCATTTCTGCAAAGTCGGCACAGGGCTTTGTGTAATAGAGGTTTGAGGTATGACCGAGCATTGAAGCCTGAACGGTTATTGCTTCAAGCCATTCATCGTCAGCAACACCGAAACTGTTTACGGCAATACCGCTGCCAAGGTCAATATATTCGTTGCCCTCTTCATCATACATCAGCGCACCGTTACCCTCTGAAATTTCAAGGGGAAATCTTGCATAAGTGCCTGCAACATATTCTTTATCTTTATTGATAATGCTCATTTTTAATCCTTTCTCAGTTCTGCACAAACATTGTGCCGATACCTTCATCGGTCAAAATTTCAAGAAGAAGCGAGTGAGGTACTCTGCCGTCAATGATAAACACCTTTTTAACGCCCCTGCGGATAGCTTCTCTGCAACAGTCAACCTTAGGAATCATACCGCCTGAAATGATATCCTCATTGACAAGCTCCGAAATTTCGCTCACAAGCACCTTGGGGATAAGGGTTGAGGGGTCGTTTTTGTCACGCAGTATGCCGTCGATATCGGTCATCGAAACAAGGCTTTCCGCACAAAGCTCGCCTGCAATTTTTGCGGCAGCTGTGTCAGCATTGATGTTGTAAACGTTGCCCTCGCCGTCAACGCCTGTGGTTGAAACAACAGGTACGTAACCGAGAGAAAGCAGGTCATTGATAACGTCGGTATTAACCTCTGTGATTTCGCCCACAAAGCCGAGCTGTTCATCTTTCATTTCCGATTTGATGAGGTATCCGTCTGCGCCGCATATACCGACAGCCTTGCAGCCTTTGCTCTGAAGATGCGCAACAAGGCTCTTGTTGACCTTACCTGCAAGCACCATTTGAACAACATCTGCGGTTTCTTTGTCGGTTACGCGCAGACCGTTTACAAACTTGCTCTCTTTGCCGATTTTGCCGAGCATATCGGTAATTTCGGGACCGCCGCCGTGAACGAGAACAACCTTGATGCCGATTTGTGAAAGCAGAGCAACATCGCCCATAACAGCATCTTTAAGCTCTTCATTAATCATTGCGTTACCGCCGTATTTGATAACAACTGTTTTGTTTGAATAATTCTGTATGTAAGGCAGTGCCTCACCGAGCACCTGTGCTCTCTGTGCATTTGTTATAGACATATTTATCACCTTAAGTTCTGTAATCGCCGTTTATTTTAACGTAATCATAAGTCAGGTCGCAGCCCCATGCCGTTGCATCAAAATCACCGCTCTTGAGGTTGATGAGCACCTGAATCTCTTTTTCCGTGAGGATTTCTTTTGCCTTTTCTTCGCTGAATTCAATTCCGGAGCCGTCAACGCAGACAACAATTTCACCTGCGTTTGATTTGAACGCAACATCTATCTTTGTAACATCAACATCTGCACCGCTGTAACCGATTGCACAGAGCACTCTGCCCCAGTTTGCATCGGCACCAAACATTGCCGCCTTGAAAAGCGAAGAACAGATAACCGACTTTGAAACGGTAACAGCAGTCTCTTTTGTTGCCGCACCCGTAACAATGCATTCAAGCAGCTTTGTTGCACCCTCGCCGTCGCCTGCAATCATTCTGCAAAGATAGGTTGTAACCGCATTCAGAGCCTTGCAGAATTCGTCAAAATCCGCACCCTCTGCCGTTATTTCATCGTTGCCTGCCATGCCGTTTGCAAGAACGGAAACCATATCATTTGTTGAAGTGTCGCCGTCAACGCTGACCATATTGAATGAGCTTTTAACATCTTCACTTAAAGCCTTCTGAAGCATTTCGGAAGAAATTGCAACGTCGGTTGTAACAAAAACAAGCATTGTTGCCATATTGGGGTGAATCATACCCGAGCCCTTGGCAATGCCGCCTATTCTGCACTCCTTGCCGCCGATTTCAAATGAATATGAAACAATCTTTTCAACCGTGTCGGTTGTCATAATTGCCGTTGCGGCATCCTCACCGCCGTCTGCCTTCAGGCCCTCAACAAGAGCGGGAATACCGTTTGCAATGGGTTCAATATCAAGAGGCTGTCCGATAACACCTGTAGAAGCGCAGATAACGTCGCAAGCTTTTATGCCGGCATACTTTTCAACCAACTGACACATCTTTTCTGCGATCTCGATACCGTTTGCATTACAAGTATTAGCGTTACCGCTGTTACAAATAATTGCTTGAGCGTAACCGTTTTTAACGTTTTCACGGGTAACGTGAATAGGCGCGCCTTTTACAAGGTTTTGGGTGTAAACGCACGCGGTTGCAGCAAGTTTTTCACTAACTATTAAAGCCAAATCTAATTTAGCCTTGTTTTTACGGATACCACAATGAACACCGTTTGCGGTAAATCCTTTTGCGGCGCAAACACCGCCTTCTACGTATTTCATATCTACCTCTTATAAATAACTGTCCTCAGGAAGACCGAGCATAATGTTCATACATTGCATAGCCGCACCGCTTGCCCCTTTTCCAAGGTTATCAAAAACTGCGGTAACGATTATTCTCTCGTCATTTCCGTGAACAGATATAGTCAACGTATTTTTATCAGATAAAAGGTTTGCAGGCATAAAAGATACTGCGTTTTCGCCAAAACAAGCCTCAACCTTTATCATTTTTTGTCCTTCGTAATGTTTTTTAAGGGTGTTATATACAGTTTCGGGGGTTTGCGTACCGTTCAAAAGTTTGGTAAACAAAGGAATAGTTACTTCCATACCCGAATAAAAATCTGCAATAATAGGGGTAAACAAAGGTTTGTCAGATAGCCTTGATATCTTTTGCATTTCAGGTAAATGCTTGTGCATTTGAGTTAAAGCGTATTGTCTTGGACT
>JAZNBM010000073.1:0-1747 GCA_045587045.1 Acutalibacteraceae bacterium
ACTCTTGCGCCGAAAAGCCAGTTTCTGTGGTGAAGCCGTCTGAAAAATTTATCGCCGAGAACAAGCATTACCACGATGACGGGCATTGCCAGAATAACTATCAGCGACAGCTTCCAGCTCATAATGAACATCAGCGTGAGAACACCGATAATCGTTGCCGTATCAATGATTATGCTCGGAACGCCGTCAACGAAAAACCAATAGATATTGTTTGAATCGCGCACAACTCTTTCCATAAGCGAGCCCGTCTGCTTTGACGAATAAAAGCCGACGGAGAGACGCTGCATCGCATTGAAAATCCTGACCTTGATATCGTAGATTACCTTCGGCATAATTCCGCCCGTCAGATATTGCTGGATGACGGTAAACACGGTATTCATGAGCTTGATTCCGAAAATTGAAAGCACCAGCACTCCCAGAGCCTTCAGAAGCTCTGCGGCAGGCAGTCCGTCGGGATTTGCAAGCACGTCGTCAAACAGTGCACGGGTGCTGACCTGCGGAATGAATACCGAAACCGCCGAGCCGAGAAGCATAATGGCGATGATTGCCACGATTTGCGGCACGTATCCGCCGAAAAACTTGAAAAGACGCACCGCAACGGCTGAATTCCTGCCGCATTTTTTGCAGAAGTCCTTTCCTTCGGGACAAGGCTTGCCGCATTTTTTGCACTTCTTTTCTTCAGGCTCGGCAGAGGTCGGGATTTCCGCCTCTCCCTTTTCTTTGAATGAATTGAACGCTTTGGTCAGATTATCAAACTGACCGATTTTTCCAACGGAAAAACGCACGAGGCTCATCTGCTCGCCGTCCTTGACAGCAACGAGTCTGCCCGTTGAAACGTATCTTTCGGTTTCCAGCGAATCAATATCGTCAATCGGTATTGAAACTATTTCTTCAACCGTGAATTTCGGCTCAACGTGCTTCTTTCCCTTGATTTTTGTCAGCTCCTCTGTGCCGTATGCGATATACAGACCTTTTTCGTCGAAGCTGAGCCACGCACTGCGGTAACACGCATCGTTATCCATATCGCCCGAGCAGCAGAAAATCAGATTCTCCGTGAAAAGACCTGCTTTTTCAAGCTCTCTGAGCAAGCCATCGGAAAACCTGTGCTTGTTTTTCGGAGCGTGAGGGGATTTGCTTTTTTTCTCTTTCCTTGCCATTTTTTCACCTCTTTAAACAAAAAACTGCGCTCCCGTCCTCGGAAAGCGCAGTGAAACTTATTATATCCGCAAAAATAATCAGACAGAGTACGGACACAACACTTTACCCGAGAAAATGAGCTTTGAGATATTCATTCTGTTTGTCATTGAGTCCGCCTCCTTTCATATTTTTCTGTTTTAGAGTATAAACCCCGATATGAGGTTTGTCAAGGGATTTTATTCCGATAAACAAAATTTTTTCGGCAAGACTAACAAAAAAATATACTTTTTTTAGTTCAAAATGTTGTCTTTAAAATCCATATCAAAGATGATATAATAACTGTGCATACGGAATTCCGTGTGCAGAATCTGCAAAGATATACCATCTTTTAAGGAGAAAAAACTATGGAAAACACCTTCTTCTGCGCAAGAGAGAACGGTAAGCTCCACCGCCCGAGAACAATTCTTACGGGCTTCGGCTTTATGGCTTCCTCAATTGCGTGGGCAATTTACGACCCCTACATCACAAAAATTCTTGAAAGACTGCTCAACGCTTCCGCTACCGTTACCGAGTGGAGCATCAAGCTTAACGAAATGTTCCCCGTTCTTGC
>JAZNBM010000074.1:0-17775 GCA_045587045.1 Acutalibacteraceae bacterium
AAAGGTGGCGCGCAAGCCCCCCGAGGGGAAGGAGGAGGCGTCGGATTCGCCGCGGATCAGCTCCTTGCCCGAAAACTCCATGACCACCTTGCAGCTTCCCACAGGGGAAATGAAGGCGTCGTGCTTTTCGGCGGTCACACCGGTCAGCGGCTGGAACCAATGGGTATAGTGCGTGGCACCCTTTTCAATCGCCCAGTCCTTCATCGCATTTGCAACAACATTGGCAACGCTCAGGTCAAGACGCTTATTGTCCTGAATAGCCTTTTTCATCGCCTTATATGTTTCCTTGGGCAGGCGTGACTTCATCGTCTTATCGTCAAACACCATGCAGCCGAAATAATCGGGAACGCTTCTCATAGCCAATTCTCCTGTTCCTGCGTTTTAAAATATAAAACAAGTATATATCTAAAGCAGGTCAAAATCAAGCAAATTTGAAGCAAAAAAGAATATTCTGGCAAACTACCGATAAACGTTAGCAAAGCATCGGCGGAATTTGTAAAAAATTATGCAAAAACAAAGGTCAATTTGACTCTTAAAATCTTGACTATCCATTAATAAAAAGATATAATTAAATAAATATGTTCAGGAGGTCAGCACAATGAGTATAAGAAACAAGATATTATTCTCTGTCGGTTGTTTTATCACCGCTGCAACCACTCTTTTCATTTCGTTTTTAAGTTACCCTATAGTCACTTTGATTCAAGATTTGTTGTATGATCTTTTTCATTGCCACTACCAGCTTTTGGGTGAAGCAACAAAATATTTATTAAGCTGTATATCTTCTGTTATTGCTGTTACTATCCCTCTGATACTTCTGCTTTTATTTAATCTTTTAAGCAGAAAAGCAGGCAGGGCTGAAGGCTGCATTTCACCTGCATATTTGTTTGTTTATAACGGCGTTACGGGCGTTATATCGATTTTTACAAGCATCTGCAATATGCTTTTAATGCGTTCCGCCATGGATTATAAGCTCTTTTCCGTAATTTCTGTTATTTTTGCAGTTTTTTCATTATTTGCTGCAGCAGCGGTTATGGTTGTTCTTTTCCTGATTGACGGTAAAAGAATCAAAAATCTTAACCAAAAAGTTGGAGAAGCCATAGAAGATGACAGTATTATATCAGACACGCCAAAAATGTTTTCTGTCGGCAGAATAATTGTTCTTGCTGTGTTTATAATCAGTTACTTAATCTACAATTTAATATGTGAATTTATTGTTTTGAATTATCTTTTGTATGTTCTTTTATACCTCTTTTTTATTATTATATGCTTTGCGGCGGTTCTTATCTGCAACTTAACCGCAGGCAAGAAAAGCTGTGAGAATAAGCTCCCCTTTGCAACAATGTTTGTCCCTTTGGGAGCAGGATTCATTACATCCGTTTTCACAAATCTTTTTTCCGCAGTTTATCTGTTTATCAATGCATTTGTAACAAACGAATTTATGTACAATTCTATTGAAATTTATGGCAATTTCTATCATAGCAGTGCGTATAACGATGTTATGTTTGAGTTATCCAAATCAGTTTCTGCAATTAGTATACTTTTAGGAATAATCACTATCGTTCTCTTTACCTTGCTTGTATTCAGACACGAAAACAAGCAATACAACGCTATGGTGAACGGTAAGTATTACGGCAAGAAAAAAGAAGATATTGACCTTGATTGACGGTAACAACAATAGTCAATATTCCCCACGGAGGTTTTTATGAACAGATTTGAAAGCGCAAAAGAAATATACGCCAAATACGGCATTGATGCAGAAAAAGCTCTTGCCGACCTTGCAAACGTAACGGTTTCCGTTCACTGCTGGCAGGGTGACGACGTTGGCGGCTTTGACAGCGACGATGCTCTTTCGGGCGGCATTCAGACAACGGGCAACTATCCCGGCAAAGCAAGAACACCCGACGAGCTTATGGCAGATATCGACAAGGCATTCAGCCTTATTCCCGGCAAAGTTAAGCTTAATCTTCACGCCAGCTACGCAATCTTTGACGGTAACAGAGCTGACAGAGATGCACTCAAACCCGAGCATTTTGCAAAATGGGTTGAGTTTGCTAAAGCAAGAAACATCGGCATCGACTTTAACCCCACTTTCTTCTCACACGCAATGGTTAAAGACGGTCTGACCCTTTCTTCACCTGACGAAGAAGTACGCAAATTCTGGGTTGAACACGGCAAACGCTGTGTTGAGCTTTCCGATTATTTTGCAAAAGAAACCGGCTATCCCTGTGTTATGAACATATGGATTCCCGACGGCTACAAGGATGTTCCCGCTGACCGTCTTTCACCCAGACTCCGCTTTAAAAAATCACTTGACGAAATCCTTGCAACTCCCTATGACAAATCAAAGGTGTTCATCACCCTTGAGTCAAAGGTTTTCGGCATCGGTCTTGAAAGCTATACCGTCGGCTCGGCTGAATTCTGGCTTAGCTATTCAACAAAGGCAGGCATTGTTCCGCTTATGGATAACGGTCACTATCACCCCACAGAGCTTGTTTCCGACAAGATTTCCGCTCTGCTTGCATTCAACGAAAAAATCGCTCTCCACGTTACACGCGGTGTCCGTTGGGACAGCGACCACGTTGTTCTTTTTGACGATGAAACAAAAGAGATTGCAAAAGAAATAGTCCGCAACGATGCCCTTGACAGAGTATTCATCGCAACAGACTATTTTGATGCTTCAATCAACCGTATCAGCGCCTGGGTAACAGGTGTGCGCAACTTGCAGAAGGCTCTGCTTTTTGCAATGCTTCAGCCCGATGCAAAAATGAAGGAGCTTCAGGACAAAGCCGATTTCACATCGCTTATGGTTCTCGGCGAGGAAGCAAAAACCCTGCCCTTCAGCGATATATGGGCAGAATATCTTAGCAGACAAAAGGTTGAATCCGATTATCTGAATACAATTAAAGAATATGAAGAAAAGGTATTGGTGAACAGAAAATGAAAAACATTATGGATGCTCCCTTTCTCAAGGGTATGATGAAAACAACAGCTAATATGTACCGTATGGGCTGGGACGAAAGAAACGGCGGCAACATCAGTATGATGCTTGAAAACGACGAAGTTGCTGAATATCTTGATATCAATGCTCCCATCAGAACAATCGAAATGGGCTTTGATGCAAGCGTGCTTGTCGGCAAAATCTTTATTGTTACAGGCACAGGCAAATACTTCAAGAATATGGAAGATGACCCTGAAACAAACCTCGGCATCATCAAAATTGCGGAAAACGGCACAACAGCAGAGCTTCTTTGGGGCTACAGCGACGGCGGCAGACCCACATCAGAGCTTCCCGCTCACCTTATGAGCCACATTTCAAGACTCTCAAAGAACCCCGAAAACAGAGTTATTATGCACAGCCACCCCACTAACACACTTGCCATGACTTATGTTCACGAGCTGAGCGAAAAGAAATTCACACATTCTCTCTGGGAAATGTGCACCGAGTGCATGGTTGTTTTCCCCGACGGTATCGGCATCCTTCCCTGGATGGTTTGCGGCACTAACGAAATCGGTATTGCAACTGCTGAAAAAATGAAGGAATTCAGACTTGTTGTTTGGGGTCAGCACGGCATCTATGGCTGCGGCAAGGACCTTGACGAAGCTTTCGGTCTTATCGAAACAGTTGAAAAGGCAGCTCAGCTTTATATGATGACTGCTCACCTGCCCAGAGTAAACACAATCACAGACCCCGACCTTGTTGAAATTGCAAAGGCATTCAATCTTCTTGACGTTTACAGAAGAGATTTCCTTAATCTTTAATAATATTTGGGCAGCAGTAACTGCCCATACCCATAATTAATTTTACGGAGGATTTAACAATGGCTAACAGATTTGTACTCAACGAAACATCATACCACGGCAAGGGCGCTATTGCCGCTATCGCTGATGAATTCAAAGCAAGAAACTTCACAAAGGCTCTTGTTTGCTGCGACCCCGACCTTATTAAATTCGGCGTTGCTGACAAAGTTCTGAATATCCTCAAGGGTGCTGAAATCCCCTATGACGTTTTCAGCACAATTCAGGCTAACCCCACAATCGAAAACGTTCAGGCAGGCGTTGAAAGCTTCAAGGCAAGCGGTGCAGACTGCATCATCGCT
Source organism: Acutalibacteraceae bacterium (assembly GCA_045587045.1). GTDB lineage: Bacteria > Bacillota > Clostridia > Oscillospirales > Acutalibacteraceae > CAG-177. The sequence goes on from JAZNBM010000074.1 coordinate 4,098, forward strand.
ATCGGCGGCGGTTCATCAATGGACACAGCCAAGGCAGTAGGTATCATCATTGCCAACCCCGAATTTGCTGACGTTCGCTCACTTGAGGGCGTTGCTCCCACAAAGAACAAGTGCGTTCCCATTATCGCTGTTCCCACAACCGCAGGCACAGCTGCAGAAGTTACAATCAACTACGTTATCACAGACGCACAGAACAACAGAAAGATGGTTTGCGTTGACGTTCATGATATCCCCGTTGTTGCTGTTGTTGACCCCGATATGATGTCAACAATGCCTGCAGGTCTTACCGCTGCAACAGGTATGGACGCTCTTACACACGCAATTGAAGGCTACATCACCAAAGGCGCTTGGGAAATGAGCGATATGTTCCACATCAAGGCTATCGAAATCATTGCAAAGAGCCTCAGAGGAGCTGTTGCAAACACAGACGAAGGCAGAGAAGGCATGGCTCTTGGTCAGTATATCGCAGGTATGGGCTTCTCAAACGTTGGTCTCGGCATTGTTCACTCAATGGCTCACCCTCTTGGTGCACTTTATGACACACCTCACGGCGTTGCAAACGCTATCATTCTTCCCACAGTTATGGAATACAACGCACCTGCAACAGGTGACAAATACAGAGACATTGCAAAGGCAATGGGCGTTGAAGGCACAGAGGCTATGAGCCTTGAAGACGCACGCAAGGCAGCTATTGACGCAGTTAAGCAGCTTTCAATTGACGTTGGCATTCCTGCTGACCTCAAGGAAATCGTTAAGGCAGAGGATATCCCCTTCCTTGCACAGAGCGCATTTGACGACGCTTGCCGTCCCGGCAACCCCAGAGATACAAGCGTTGAAGAAATCACAGCTCTTTACAATTCACTTATCTGATTATAAAAAATCAAAAGCCGCAGCAGAAATGCTGCGGCTTTTTGTGTTATATCATATCTGTTTCATTAAGTTTGCCGTTTGAATAGCTGAAGGTTTTCACCTCAAAAGCTCCGAAAGTAATTGAGAACACGTTGTTTTCAATTCTTAATTCGGTTTCGGTCTGATTATCCGAAGAGTTATAAAGGCGGATTCTCAAGCCGTTTGTATCATTGCAGAATCTTGAAAGAATGACGTCGGGGTTGCTGATTTCAACCGCTGTTTCTTTCTTTTCCTTTGCTCCCGACGGGAAGAACGAAAGCGCAACTACAGGCTGGTTGAACGTCTCTGCCTGCATATCGATATGCAAAGTTTCAGCGGTTATTCTGTATTCAAAATCACGCTCGCCGATATCAATTCTGTCATGTGAGCGGTCACTGTCCGCAAGCGGTCTGTCGGCAATAGGGTGCGCTGAATTGACGGGTGTTCTTAAAAGTGAAATATTAAGAATATTGCCGTTTACGCTGCCGCCGTAAGTTCCTTTGTTGATTACGGCAAAAGCATTTTCGTTTTCAAAAACTCCGCACCATTTCTGATAAACCGCTTCTTTGCCCTCGGTGCGAAGCTGCTCCGTACCGAAAGCGGTCTGACCCAAAAACTCGGGATTATTGAGTGTTGTGTCAAACGAAAGTTTATAGAATCTGCTGCTGTTATTTGAAAGCATTCTGATTTTAATGTCAACGTGATTTCCGTTTTTGGGCAGAGTATATGTCACAACGGCAAAAGAATCGGCATAGCCGAAAATCGCCTGAATCTTAAGGCGTACCTCACCGTTTTCAATAACTCTAACATTGGCAAGCGTTTCTTCGGGGTAACCGTTGAAAACATTTGCTTTTTCAGTGCTTAACAGCGCAAATTCACCGATTCTATCGCTGAAATTATCGGTGCGCATTCCCCACGGGTCTTCGTTATCCCTATAAACCGTTATCTTTGCGCTTTCAGGGTTGAGAATATCAACGCCATCAACACAGTATTTATCAATAAGACCCGTCTTTTTGCTGATAAGAACCTGCATTTTTCCGTTGTCAAACGTGAAATGCTCGTCTGTTTCGGTGCAGGGCTCAATTTTGCGCTTGGGATAGTTTTCAATGTGAAGCTCACAGTCAAAACGGTTAATACTCATAGGCTCAAGCTCTGCCCTGAAGCAAACCCTTTTGCGCCAGTCAAGGCTGAAAGTGCAGGCTTCTTTTTCATTTTGTGACGGCAGATAATTACCTTTGCTGTCTCGTACTTTTACAACGGTAACTTCGTTTTCGTTCCAGTTCTGGTCCTGAAGCTGGAATTCAACCTCAACGTCCTGAATGATTTTATAGGGATGCGGGTTGAAAACAAGAACGGGAATTTCGCCCTCTTTTGCCTTTGGCTGACCCTCGCAAAGCTTGAAGAATGCCTTCATTTTGTATTTTTCGGCTATTTCGCTGCCGTAAGCAAAAAGACGCAGGCAATCTTCTTCCGCCGCCTTTACGCTTGTGCCCGGAAGAATATCGTGAAACTCACAGAAAAGCAATGCTTTGACTGCTTTTTCAATCTCCTGCTTATCATACGAAACGCCGCTTAAGGCAAGCATTTTTTCACAAACGGCAAGATCGTTTTCAAGACGTCTGTGTGCCTGCTTGATACGCACCATTGTTGTGTAACAGCCGACCATAGTGTAATTAAGCGACTCTGAAACCGTGCCAAGCTTTGACTTATCAATGCGGTCAAAATACTTTTCACACCAGGAGTGCATAATGCCTTTTTCGGGGTTAGCTTTCATAAAATCGTCTATGGTCATCAGATCTTCTCTTGACGGACCGCCGCCGTGATTGCCGATGCCCCAGAACATCATATTTATTCCGTAGTCACCGTATTCGCGCTCGAATGCACGTTCAAGCTTTGCACCGATTTTGCCCTTGCCGGAGTTATAGCCCTGATTCATTTTATGGGCAAGAATTTCACTGCCGTCAAAGCCTTTCCAGATAAAATCGTGTTCGCATTCAAAACCCGAAGGGCGCATAAAAACGTAGGATTCATAGCCGCATTTTTTCATTATCTGAACAAGTCCCCTTGTGTGACCGAAGGGGTCAAAATTAATTGCTGTGAGCGGTCTGACACCAAATTTTTCGGTAAAATATTTTATACCTGTTTCAATCTGACGAACAAAGGATTCGCCGCAGGGCATAACACAGTCTGGCTGAAGATACCAGCCGCCCATAATGCGCCACTTGCCCTCTTTTACAAGTCTCTGAATGCGTTCAAAAAGCTCGGGTTCATTTTCTTCAACCCACTCATAAAGCACAGCTTCATTGTGGTTAAACACAAAGCCGTCAAATTCCTCACAAAAATCGGCGGCAACTCTGAACGTTGAAATAGCCTCTGCAACGCCCTCCGGTCTCTGCCAGAGCCACACAGGGTCAAGATGTGCATTGCAAATCAAATGTAATTCTTTCATTTTATCACCTTAATCAGTTTGATATGCTCCCCTTGCATAGAGTATCCACTTTGACCTGTCAAGCGGATTTACGCCGCGTCTGGGATTGATATGTTCAAGACCGTCACGGCATTCACGGTAACCGTAAAAAGATTGATTAAGAACCGCTTTGCCCGACGATAAAGCCGCAAGCCTTGTCGGGAAATCCATTGACGTGGCAACAGGCACAATAGCTTCAATCGAAAAATTCTGCATATGTGTTACGGGACTGTCGTATTCTCCGCCCATTTTGACTATTTCGGAAAGGATTTTGCCCGAAAGCTCTGCCGGTGCGGTAACGCGGATTTTAAGAAGCGGCTCAAGAACGGTTGAACCAAGCTGTGACATACCGTTCATAAACGCCATCGGAGTACACACAAAGAAATCAAGCGGATGTGTGTGTATCGTATGATGCTCACCGCCGATGAGCGTACATTTAATATCGGTCACTTCCCAGCCGTAAAGACCTTGCTCAAGACAGGAATTGAAAGAAGTCCTGATATGTGACTGATAGCGGTAAAAACACTGGTTTGAGGGTAGTCTGCCGTGGTAGCTAACACCGTAGCCTCTGGGCATCGGCTCAAACAAAAATTCAACAACCGCCCAGCAGGGTTTAGGCATTGTGTAGCTGGCTCTTGCCAAACCTTTTGATGCGGGAGTTTCTTTATAAATAACCGTTGGGGCAGAAAAGCTTGCCGCAAGGTTATATCTTTCTTTGAGCAGGTTATCAATAACCTCAAGCTGAATCTTACCAGTAGTGCTTATTGTAATTTCTTTCTGACCGTTTTCCCATTTTGCATCGATATATGGCTCTTCGTCAGATAATTCACCGAGAGCCGCGGCAAGGTCGGGCAGTTTAAGAGCATCACCGTCAGACGGAGTTACCCTGACACGCAAAAACGGGTTGACCAGTTTTGCATTTTCGCTGACTGCAAGCGAGCCGATAAAATGACCTGTTTTTGCACCGGGCAAGCCACAAACAGCCGCTATGTCGCCGCCCCTGACAATACCCGAATCGGTCAGCTTTGCACCGCTGAAACGCTTTATTTGTGACACTTTTTCTTTTATGGGCGGCTTTCTTTCGATTTCAACCGCAGCATTTTCATCGGTTTGTGAAACCGTATCGGCAATATCGTTTGGCGAGAAAATCTCAACCTCGTCACGGTTTGCTATTTCACCGCCGAAAAGTCTTATGTGAGAAACTTTACCGAGAGTTTTATCGTGCTCAATTTTAAAAACAACACCGCACAGTCCGTCTGTTGCCCGTCTTTGGGCTGACGGCATATATTTAACAATGAAATCGGCAAAAGCTTCAATGCCGATTGAATATTTTGCACTGCCGCAAAGAACAGGGGTGAGCCTGCAAGCGGAAATTTCTTGCTTAATAAGCTCCGATGCACGTTCATAATTCAGAGATTCGTCGCAAAGAAATGCTTCAGCCGCTTCGTCGCAAATATCTGCAAGTGATTGCGTTGCGGCTTTGGCAAAAGCTTCGCCGCAAAGCGGTGTTACAAGAGGTTTTTCTTCACCCTCATCTGCAACGTCGGAAGCAAGGAAATATGCCTGAGGCAAAACCTGATTGAGTTCTGTGACAACAGAGCCGATATCCGAGCCCGCTCTGTCGATTTTGTTTATAAAAACAACTCTGGGGAGTTTTGCGGCATCAAGGGATTTCAATATGTTTTCCGTATGTGCACGCACGCCCTCAACAGCCGAAACAATAACCACAGCATAGTCAAGAGCTGAAAGCGCACGCTCAACCTCACCTGCAAAGTCAACGTGACCGGGGGTATCGATTATATTAACCGTAACGCTCTTATACTCCGCAGAAGCACTTGCCGTTCTTACGGAAATGCCTCTTTGCCGTTCAATAGAAAGGCTGTCTGTTGCCGCTGTTCCGCTGTCAACACTGCCTGCGGTGCGAATGGCACCCATAAGATATAAAAGCTGCTCCGTAAGCGTTGTTTTGCCTGAGTCAACGTGAGCGAGAATGCCTATGTTATGTATGGTATCAGACACGGCGTTACCCCCTTTCTTTTTAACAATTATAGTGCATACGAAATTTATTTTCAATATATTCACACCAAATTCACAATCTTAATTTTCTTAATAAATCTTTAAGCACTTCTTAATTTTTTCATAATGGTTATTTAAAAAATTTAGTATTAAAATTTAAATATAAATCAAATGAAAAGGGGGTTATGAAATGGGCGCAATTGCAATTCTTGCCGCTCCGCTTTACGCAATACTGGCACCGTTTATGCTGGTCGGCAATGCTTTCGGTTCAGCATACGGTACGCTTGCCGAAATTTTCGGTCTGTGGGCAAACTTTTTCGGTAATTATTAAGTGAGGTAAAATAATGAGAGTTGTTAAGAGAGTAGCCGCGGCTCTGATTGCGGTAATTATTGCACTTTCGGCAAGCACAATCGGCTTTGCCGACGAAACAGAGAAAAACTGTGATTTGTTAATCAAAGAAAACGCAAGAGCTTATTATATCTGTGTTTTTTGCGACGCAAAACCCGAATCTTTCAAAAGAATTGATATTTTTAAGCAAGATGAAAACGGAGAAAGAACCTTGCTTAAAATGATTTCAATCGATGAGGATCATTTTAATTATAAAGACGTAAGAAACGGCGAAGGTTTTATCATTGTTGTTATTGATGACAAGGAATTTTTTGAATATAACGGCAATTACGCAATTGAATTCTATCCGCACGACGTAACACCTGAAGGATGCGAAAAAGCAGAAAAAATCAGCATCGGTTTTAATTTTGCCGAATCCATTGAGCCCGAATATGAAATCATTGAGATATACACCACTCTTCAGGTAGGACGTGAGATCGATATAACCGCCCTTGGCGCTTTGCCTGAAGGTTATAAGGGAAAATACTTTCTGGATTATGAATACAATCACCTCGGTGATGATGACAGCAGAAAAATGCTCAATGCAAGCGACGGCAAAATCAAGGCGTTAAGAGAAGGCGATGCAACGGTAAAAGTAAAAGATTCTCTTACCCGCAAAACGCTTTGCACAATCGATATTGATCTTGAGCCTAAACAGGCGGAAAACTTTTTTGAGCTTATCAAATTCACTTTTCAGGCTATGGGCAACGGTGCTTCGGGAGCACTCAAATCAACAGGCAACATTCTTTTGGGCTTTGCCTGGGGTCTTGCAATGCCTGTGGCTGTGATGCTCACGGCAATAGGCTCGTTAATATTTATCTGAAAATAAAGGGGAAGATGCATCTTTGCACCTTCCCTTGCTTATATATTGACTCATTTAAGCTCTGACAGCAAAATAATTATTAATTCGCGGCAACAAAATACCGATAATATGATGACAAAACAGAAATAATGGTGTATAATAAGCCGAATCCAAAAAGGAGTGATTGATATGACCGATAAAATTATTAAATGCGGCGTTGTAGGTCTTGGCAGAGGCACGGCTGTTGCAAGATGCCTTAAAGGGCTGAAAAACGCAAAGCTTATCTCCGTTTGCGACCACAATCCTGCCATTCTTAAATCAGGCTACGAAGAGCTTTCAGAGGTTCTTGAAGATAAAAACCTTATTCAGTTCAGCGATTATGACGAATTCCTTAAATCAGATATAGATGCGGTTATTGTTGCAACAGAAGCCGTTTATCATGTGCCCATCGTTATAAAAGCTTTTGAAGCAGGCAAACACGTTCTTTGCGAAATTCCTTCCGTCAATTCGATTGAAGAAGCAAAAGAGCTCAAGGAAGCCTGCCTTGCTCACCCTGACCTTACATATATGGCAGCTGAAAACTGCTGCTACTGGGCATTCATCGAAACCTGGAGAAAAATGCATCAGGACGGTCTTTTCGGCGAAATTGCATATGCCGAGGCCGAATATCTTCACGCGCTCAATCCCGATGAATTTTCACCCACATATTATCCCGAAGGTCACTGGAGAACGTATCAGCCTGCCATCAGATATCTCACTCACGAACTCGGCCCCCTGCTCTATGTCATGGACGACAAGGTTGTTAGCGTTACCTGTATGGAAGCCGACGTTCATTATGACCCCTATACACCTGAACGCAAAGAAACAGGCGTTGCTCTTTTCAAAACACAGAAGGGCGCTGTTATCAGACTGCTTGTAAGCTTTGGCGCTTACACAAGCTACGACCACAATTACCGCATCTGCGGCACAAGAGGTACAATTGAAACTGACCGAACAAAGGTTGTTGACAACGCACACTCACTTGCAAGTCTCCACAGCGTACCCGGCACTTTCAACGCAAACTCCAAGATAGATATCCCCGTTACCACCTGCTATGAGGGTGAGGATTCAAGCGGTCACGGCGGCGCAGATGCAAAGATGGTCAAGGATTTCATCAACTGCCTTGTTGAGGGCAAGAGACCCGTTCTTGACGTTGATTTTGCTATCAATATGTCTTTGCCCGGCATTATCGCCCACGAATCAGCCGTTCAGGGCGGTGTACCGATGGAAATTCCGCTGGTATAATCAAAAACCCAAAATCACCGTATTCCACAAACGGATTACGGTGATTTCTTTTTAATATTCTATACCCAAATTGATGAAAGGAACGTTTTTGAAATCGTCAGCATTGTGACGGATTATGTAATCGATATAAGAATCTATCAGCTTTGCAGTGAAAATGTATCCTGCAGGTGACATATGACCGTAAAGAAAAAACTCACGCTTAAATTTTTCATCGTAAACAGGGCCGTATTTATTTAAATCAATAACGTATGTGTTTTCAAAAAGCTCTGCCATACCGTAAATAAGCTCTGTTGTTTTAAGCATTTTTTCTTCGGGTCGCCCAGCGTTTTCTTTTGGAAACGTTACAAAAAAGAACTTTGCATCGGGGCTTATTTCTTTATAGCGGCTGACTATCTGCGCATATCTGCCCGCAAACGTAGGCTTATTGTTACGGTAATCATTTACGTCAATATCATCTACACTGCCGATTTCCTTGCCGCTGTTATATATATCGTTCACACCCAGAGCAATAACGTAAGCCTGACAGGCTTTCGATTTATCCCAGAAACCGTTTTCATCGGCAAAACTTTCAAGATACCAATCCGCAGTCATTCCGCCTCTTGAAAAATTATAAGCTGAAAGTCCGTTTTTCCTTGCAATATACTGCCCCCACGAGTATTCATACATATCGTGATAACCTGCGTTGCCCTGCGCATCACGGGTTTCAAACTCACCCGACGAAAGGCTGTCACCGATGAATGCAATCTTGCGGAATATTGAGGTCATACTGTATCCGTCAACAAGCCTGTCAAGCGGTTTTTCATTCATATCAAAAAGCTCTTTATCCCAATCCACATGAGTTACCCCCTTTGTGACAATTCTAACATACGCAGGCATACAAATCAACTTGAAAATTTTTTTCTACCACTGTCGACAAACAGGTAATTATATGATAAACTGTATTTATATTTATATTTTAGGAGAAGCAATATGAGAAAAAACACACTCAACTTCGGCGAATTCAAACAGTATGACAAAAAATTCATCACCGCAGAAAACGGCGTTGATACCGAAAATATAAGCTCCGTTGCTTTCGATGGAGAAACACTATATATCGCCCAGCCCGACTGCGTTATTGAATATGCAGACGGCAAAACAAAAAAGCTTTCAATCAGAGCATCAAAGCTCTTTTCAACAGGCGGTAAACTTTATGCTGCAATCGGCAACGCACTTGCCGAAATAAAAAAAGGCAAAGCAAAGAAAATTGCAGAGCTTGACTCCCCTGTTACCGATATGTCAACAGCTCTTGACGGCTCACTGTGGCTCATAACGGAAACAGCACTTTATCTTTATGATAACGGTGAATTCAAAAACATTGTCGGCCTGCCCGATGAAACCGTGTGCCTTGCCGCACTTGATAACAAATCAAAATATTGCGAAACCGTATATATCGGTTCAAAGGTTGAAGGTCTGATGTCAATGAAGGGCAAGCGCCGCCATTTTGCAGAGCTTGTGCCTGACGTTACGGGTGTTCTCAGCCAAAGCATCAACTGCATTGCAATTGACGGTCTCGGTCACCTCTGGGTAGGCTCCGATGAGGGTTTAAATATCTATGACGGCAAAAACTACTGGTTCAACGGCAACGATTTATATTCCGTACCTGCAGGCTCTTTTAACGATATGTTCTTTGCCGCAGACGGCAAAAAATATTTTGCAACCAACACAGGCGTTGTTACTCTTATTGAGGGCAGAATTTCTTATTTTTCATACGGCGTGTGGCTCATGAATCCCAAGGTAACTAAAATTGCCGTTTCGGATAACGGAACAATTGCCGCCGTTACACCCGACGGTATAAGCCTGATTTCATATGAATATATGACTCTTGAGCAGAAAGCGGCTCATTATGACGCATATGCCGAAAAATACTTTACACGCAACGAAGGCTATCAGGTTTCAAGAAGATTACGCAAATACGGCGATATGGATTCGGGTTGGCTTCCGAATTCGGACAACGACGGTCTTTTCACGGGCGTTTACTGCGTAAGCCAGTGCTTCCGCTATGCTGTTACGGGTGATGAAAAAGCCAAAGCCAATGCCAAAAAGGCGGTTGAAGCAATGATTAAGCTCACCGAAATCACAGGCAAACCGGGCTTCACGGCAAGAGCTACAAGATACTCTTATGAAGAAAACTTTGGTACCGGTAACAGAGAAGAATGGCACGTTTGCGAAGATAACCCCGACTGCGAATGGCTTGGCGAAACATCAAGCGATGAAATGACGGGGCACTATTTTGCATATGGTGTTTACTTTGACCTTGTTGCGGATGAAAACGAAAAGAAAAAAATTGCGCAGGTTGTTAAAACAATCACCGACCATATTATTGATAACAATTTCCACCTGACAGACGTTGACGGTGTACCCACAACCTGGGCAAACTGGGAACCCGACCTGCTGAATAACGATGACAGATGGTTTTATGAAAGAGGAACGAATTCGCTTGAAATGCTTTCATTCCTCAAAACCACCTATCATGTAACAGGTGAAGAAAAGTATAATGACGTATACAAAACGCTGATAAAGAAGCATCACTATGCTATGAACTGCATGCAGTATAAATATGAGGATGCTCACCTTGCACACATTGACGACCAGCTTGACTTTATCAACATTTATCCGCTTATCGTTTACACAGAAAGCGAAGCAGAAAAAGAAATCTTCAAAATGGGTCTGACACACCATTGGGAATACGAACGCGTTGAACGCTCACCGATGTTCAACATCATTTACGGCGCACTTACAAACAACAGCTGTGACCTTGAGTTTGCTGCAAAATCACTTTCGGAAATGAACCTTGACCTTATCAGATGGCCTGTCTATAACAGCCACAGAAAAGATATTGTCTGGGATACCGAGCAGGACGGTATGGGCGTGCCTGCACAGCTCAAATATGCGCTTGAATATTCAGCCAGAGTTCTTTCGCACTATGACGGTAACCAGCTTGTATGTGATTCGGGTGCCGAAAGATTTATTGATATCAACACAAAGGTTGTAAACCGCACCGCAACACTTCCCGGCACTTCAGGTGCAAACGGACTGAGAGCCCAGATGCCCTATATCTACCTTCTCCCCTACTGGATGGGCAGATATTACGGTCTTATCGGTGATTAATGCGAGGTGTTTGAATGGCTTCATTATTTCTTTTTATAAAAAACGTTTATCACGGCATTGTTTCGGTTTTTATGCTCATACCTATTTTGCTTACAATGGGTAACGCAGGCGACCCCAACACACCCGTTGAAGCTTATCCCGATGCAAGCAATCCTTATATCAGAGAATATCTTGACCCAGATATTGCCGCACACCGCTCGGGTGCAGGTCTCGCACCGCAGAATACACTGATGGCATTTGAAAACATCGTTGCACTCGGCGAAGCTTCGGGTGTTGACACACTTGAATTTGACGTTCAGATTACTGCCGACGGTGAGCTTATTCTGCTCCATGACCTTACATATGACGGCACATCGAATGCAGTTGAAGCCTTTGGCAAAGAAAACGTTTATGCTTCGTCAATCACCTTTGAAGAATCACAGGTACTCAATATGGGAGAAAATTTCAAGGGCAACGGCAACTATCCGTACAGAGGCTTAAGGGGTGATGATATTCCTTACAACCTAAAGGTTGTCAAGTGCGACACGGTTATTGACTATGTTGAGGCAAACCGCGGCAACAAAATTTATAACTACGTTATTGAAATAAAGAGCATTGGTTTAAACGGAAGAAAAGCGGTTGACAGACTTTATGAAATAATTACTGACCGAAATCTTGAGAGCAGAGTTATCTGGTCAACATTTGCTCCCGACGTTTCCGGATATATGAAATCAAATTACCCCGAAATTGCACGCACTGCCGATGCAATAGAAGCGGTTCAGTTTTATTTTTATTTCAGGAACGGGTGGGATTTGCAGGATGTCAAGCCTTCATACGTTGCTCTTCAAATTCCTTACGGTGACAGTGCATTCGGCAATATTATCAACCTTGGTACAAGAGAGCTGATTAACTATGCTCATAAAAACAACATCGCGTTGCAGTATTGGACAATAAACAGTGAAGAAGATATCAGACTTCTCACGCAAAACGGTGCTGACTGCATTATGACCGACTATCCGCAGACGGCATACGAAACCGTAAAATCCTGTAAATAAACACACATTCCACAGAAAGACGATCAAATGAAAAACAATAATTTTAAACTCACAAAACTCGCCTGCTACACGGCATATTTTACAATGTCATCAATCTTCAGCCTGCCTCCGCTTTTGTTTGCAACGCTGCAGGATATGTATAACATTTCATACACTCTGTTGGGCACGCTTGTGCTCACAAACTTCTGCACGCAGCTTACAGTTGACCTCATTTTCACAGTTTTCACAAAGTATTTCAACGTCAAAAAAGTTGTTCGCATCATGCCGCTGATAACATCGGCAGGTATGCTCATTTATGCCTTTGTGCCCAGATTCTTACCCGAATATGCATATGCGGGTCTGCTTATCGGTACGGTACTCTTCTCGGTTTCAGCAGGTCTTTCGGAGGTTCTTTTAAGCCCCGTTATTGCCGCTATTCCGTCAGATAATCCGCAGAAAGATATGAGTATGCTTCACTCGCTCTATGCTTTCGGCGTGTTTACGGTTGTTGTTATAAGCAGTCTGTTCCTGCGCTTCTTCGGGGCAGAAAACTGGTTCTATCTCACACTTTTCTGGGCAGCATTACCTGTTATTGCCGCCATAATGTTTATGCTCTCCCCAATGCCCGAAATGGACGTTACAAATAATTCAGAAGGAACAAAAGGAACAAAGTGCAGAACCGTTGCCCTTGCTCTGTGCGTAGGCTGCATATTCTTCGGCAGCTGTGCAGAAAACGCAATGGCAAACTGGATTTCAAGCTATATGGAAAATGCGCTTCACATTAACAAAACAGTTGGCGATATTCTGGGTATGGCTATGTTTGCAATTCTCCTGGGAACAGCAAGAATCACTTACGCCAAATTCGGCAAAAGAATAATCAGAACTCTGTTTGCCGGTATGTTCTGTGCCGCCTGCTGTTATCTTGTTGCAGGTCTTTCAACAAATGTCGGTTTTGCTTTTGTTGCCTGCATACTGACGGGTCTTTTTACTGCTATGCTCTGGCCCGGAACACTGATTATGATGGAAGAAAACCTGCCCGGCATCGGTGTTGCCGCTTATGCTCTTATGGCGGCAGGCGGCGACTTTGGAGCATCGCTTGCCCCTCAGCTTCTCGGAATTGTTGTTGACAAGGTTGCCGTAAGCAACGTAGCTGTGCAGATAAGCTCACAGACAAACCTCTCTCCCGAGCAAATCGGACTTAAAGCAGGTATGCTTGTGACGGCAATATTCCCGATTATCGGCGTGTTTTTGCTGATTTTTATCGCAAGATACTTCAAGAAAAACACTTTCACAAAAAACAGCTGACAAGCATTTTTATTGCTCATTTAAACAAAACATAACGTTTATCGGAACAGTTTGCGGCTGTTCCGATTTTTTATAACTGTTTTTTACAATTAGATTGAAAATATATCATTATTTTGTTATAATAATATCCATTAATTTTTAGGAGTGTCTGTTTTGAAAAACAATGCTACAATTATAGCCCTTTCGGGCAAAGGCGGTGTCGGTAAAACCTCGGTTTCCGCCGCAATAGTAAAGCTTCTTGTTCAGGCTTATCCCGACAAAAAAATCCTTGCAATTGATGCAGACCCTGCCGTAGGTCTTTCAACCGCTTTGGGTATTGACGTTAAAATGACTATTGACGATATCCGCAAAGAGATTGTTGAAACCGT
>JAZNBM010000075.1:0-11130 GCA_045587045.1 Acutalibacteraceae bacterium
TCCCCCATTGCACAGTATGCTTTTTCAAAGGGCGTTCACGTTCTCACGGAAAAACCCGCAGGCGTTTATGCAAAACAGGTTCGTGAAATGAACGAAGCTGCAGCAAAGACCGACCTTGTTTTCGGTATTATGTATAACCAGCGCACAAACTGTGTTTACAGAAAAATGCGTGAGCTTGTTCAGAGCGGCGAATTCGGTGAAATCAGAAGAGTAAGCTGGATTATCACCGACTGGTACCGCACACAGGCTTATTATAATTCAGGCGGATGGCGCGCAACCTGGGCAGGCGAAGGCGGCGGCGTGCTTCTTAATCAGTGCCCCCATAACCTTGACCTGTGGCAGTGGATCTGCGGTCTGCCCGTTAAAGTTCAGGCTTTCTGCCACGAGGGCAAATGGCATGATATTGAAGTTGAAGACGACGTTACAATTTACGCAGAATATGCTAACGGTGCAACAGGCACCTTCATAACCACCACAGGCGATTGCCCCGGCACAAACAGATTTGAAATCACACTTGACGGCGGCAAGCTCGTTTGCGAAAACAACAAGCTTATGCTCTATAAGCTTAACGGCAAGGTTTCGGAGCACTGCGCAACCGCAACAGAAGGCTTCGGCTGGATTGAGGGCGAATGGATTGAGGTTGAAACCGACGGCAGAAACAAGCAGCATTCCGAAGTAACAAATAAGTTTGCCGCTGCCATTCTCCGCGGTGAACCCCTTGTTGCAAACGGTGAAGAGGGCATCAGAGGTCTTTCAATCTCCAACGCTGCTCACCTTTCATCCTGGCTCGGAAAAGCTGTTGATCTTCCTGTTGACGAAGACGTTTATCTTGCAGAGCTAAACAAAAAAATTGCCGCAGGCAACGCCGTTAAAGCAAACGTTGTTGAATGCGTACAGGGCGATATGTCCTCAACATTCTGATAATCTCACTGCGAGGTGATTCAAATGAAGGTTGCAGTTATCGGCTGCGGAAATATATCAAAAATGCACTTCATTGCTCTGAATGAAAATCCCGATATTCAGATAACCGCCGTTGCAGATATCAAACCCGAAAGAGCAGATTCAGCGGCGGCAGAATACGGAGCAACGGCTTATTACAGCTTTGACGAGCTTCTTGCAAAAGAAGAGCTTGATGCCGTTCACATCTGCACACCTCACTTTCTGCACACCCCTATGGCGGCAAAAGCTCTTGCAAACGGCATAAATGTTCTCACCGAAAAGCCCTGCTCCGTTACGCTTGAAGAGGTTGAAGCCTTACGCAAGGCACAGTCACTCAGCGGCAAACAGGTGGGTATATGTTTCCAGAACAGATATAACAGCTGTGTTCAGTATGCAAAAACAGTTCTCGATTCGGGCGACATGGGCAAAATCAAAGCCATCAGGGCATTTGTTACCTGGTCAAGAGATGGGGACTATTATTCTGACGATTGGCACGGCACTCTTGACAAAGAATGCGGCGGCGTGCTTATCAATCAGGCAATCCACACTGTTGACCTTGTTCAGTATTTCGGCGGCAAATGCAAAAAGCTGACCGCTCACGTTGCAAATGACCACCTTAAGGGCGTGATTGAGGTTGAGGATAACGCAAGCATAAGAATGGAGCTCGAAAGCGGCATCACCGCTATGCTTTATGCTACAACCGCATATGCCGAAAACTCTGACGTTTTTATCGAGATACTTACAGAAAAAGGCAGGCTCCGCCTTGAAGGCGAAAGGCTTTATGCTTTTGACGAAAAAGGAGAAATTGCCGAAATCAAGTGCGGCTCCGACATCATATACCATGGCGAAAGCTACTGGGGAAGCGGACATTCGGCACTGATAAACGATTTTTACGATTGTCTTAAAGCAGGCAAACGTTTTGAAATTGATGCTTTTGAAGGCGGTCATGCGGCAAAGATCGTTGCGGCAAGTTATCAGTCTGCAAAAGCAGGCAACTGCATTGAGATTGACTTCTGAAAAAAGGAGAAATAAATATGGTTCACGAAAATCTTAAAAATAAAGTTATTGTTATCACAGGCGGCGGCGGAGTGCTTTGCAGCGCATTTGCAAAAGATCTCGCCGCACAGGGTGCAAAAATTGCCGTGCTTGACCTTCGCGAAGAAGCGGCACAGCTTGTTGTTGACGAAATCAAAGCTTCGGGCGGCACTGCAATTGCCGTTGCTTGCAACGTGCTTGAGGCAGAAAGCCTTGAAGCCGCAAAGGTAAAGGTAAATGCTGAGCTCGGCACCTGCGATATTCTTATCAACGGTGCAGGCGGCAACTCCCCTCTCGGCACAACAACAAAAGAAACCCTTGAGCTTTGCGACATCGCAGAAAAAGCAGAGGGTGTCAAAACTTTCTTTGACCTTGATGCAAAGGGAATTGAGTTTGTTTTCAACCTCAACTTCCTCGGCACGCTTCTCACAACACAGTGCTTTGCTAAGGAAATGGTCGGCAAACAGGGTGCAAGCATTCTCAACGTAAGCTCAATGAATTCTTACAGACCCCTTACCAAAATTCCTGCATACTCGGCGGCAAAAGCGGCAATCTCCAACTTCACACAGTGGATGGCCGTTCATTTTGCAGACGTAGGCATCAGAGTCAATGCACTTGCACCGGGCTTTTTCTCAACCAACCAGAATAAGACCCTGCTTTTCAATGAAGACGGCTCACTCACCGCACGCTCAAACAAAATCATCACTCACACTCCCCTTCGCCGCTTCGGCACACCCGAAGACCTTACAGGCGCACTTCTCTTCCTTTGTGATGATGAGTATTCAAGCTTTGTAACAGGCGTTATTCTTCCTGTTGACGGCGGTTTTGCCGCATATTCAGGCGTATAATTTTTTTAAAAAAACATCAAAACAGGTTTACACGGCACAAACCGTATAAACCTGTTTTTGTTTTATCCGTTATATTGAATTAAATCAAATGTTTTACGTAATTATTTTTCCTGATTTGCAGAGAAAACGTCAGCAACTTCGGTAATGGTTATATATCCCGACGGGTCGATTTCGTGAACAAGATTTCTCATTTTTGCAACCTGAAAACGGTTGACGACAAAATATATCATTGTTTTTTCGGTGTTTGAATAACCGCCCGTTACCTTGATTCTGGTCATACCTGTTTCAAAGGCTTCACTGAGCGCTGTGCAGATTTCATTCGGCTTTGAGGTAACAATCATTGCACCCTTTGCTCTGTCAAGACCTTCAACAATAAAGTCGACGGTTTTGAGTGCTGCCGCATATGCCACAATTGAATAAAGCGGCAGAATCCAGCTGTGGGCAACGATACCGCAAACAACGTAAAGCACAACGTTATAAATCATAACAAACGTGCCAACCGTTATGCCCATTCGCTTTGAAAAAATAACCGCCATAACTTCAACACCGTCCATTGCTCCGCCGTAACGAATAGCAAGACCGCTTCCTATACCTGATATGAGTCCGCCGAAAAGAGCACAAAGCAGCAAATCAGTACCTGCCAGCGGAGACGCAACACTCACGTCAACAGGCAAAACGTCTGTTATTATCCACGCTGAAAGCGAATACATACCTACTGTGAAAACGGCATAAAACGTAAACAAAACGCCCTGCTTTTTGTAACCGAAAAGAAACAGCGGAATATTAAGCACCAAAAGAAAAAGAGAAAGGCTGAATTTTTCGGGAGTTATAAGGTCAAGAAACATTGACGTGCCTGAAATGCCGCTGTCATACAGATTGACAGGGCTGAGAAACATTGTTATGCCTATCGAATTTATAACACCTGCAATTATCAGCATAATGATATTTTTTATTCTGATTTTTTTAAGCTCCGCAAACTTGGAATTATTAAATTTTGTGATTAACGAGCATTTATTTTTAGGTTTATTATTGGTTTTCTTTTTTGCCACCTCTGCAACTCCTCCAATCAAACAGTATTTCATCTCATCGTGCTCGAGAACCTTGTTTTTGGCTACGCCAAAAAAATAAGAACCTTGCACTGCGTGCAAGAACCTTGTTTTATTTGAATTATAAAATAAGAACCTTGTTTTATCCCGTTGGGATAAAATAAAAGGCAGGGGTTTTACAACCTCTGCCGCTTTATTTTAGACTTATGCTTCCTTAACAACTACCTGCTTGCCGTTATAATAACCGCACTCGGGGCAAAGTCTGTGAGATCTCTTGAGTTCACCGCAGTTTGAGCACTTTTCAAGCTGGGGAGCAGACATCTTCCATACGTTTGAACGTCTCTTGTCTCTTCTTGTCTTGGAGACTCTTCTCTTGGGTACTGCCATCTCTTAAGCACCTCCTTAAATTTTGTGCCTTTAATAAACCCGTGGGTTTTCTTAACTTAATTATCAAGAAGCTGCTTAAGTGCCTCCAGGCGAGGATCTATGTCTTTTTCGCAGCTGCATGAACCTGAATTTAAATCCTTACCGCATTTAAAGCACATTCCCTTGCAATCGTCTTTGCAAAGAAACTTTGCGGGAAGGTTGAGAAAAACGTCTTCGGTCACAACTTCATCAAGATCAAATCGAAGATCGCCGATAAGTAAAAGCTCGTCGTTTGTTTCATCATTGAGATGTGTGACCAGCGTGTGATTGATTTCTGTTTTAACGGGAACAGTGATGGGCTTTGCGCAGCGATCGCAATTAAGCTCCAGCGCAAAATCAGCAGATGCTTCAAGCTCAACAATGCCTGTTTTGTTGCCGACCTTGCCGACAACCTTAACAGGTTTTGTGAAAGGTCTGAAACCGCTGAGGTCATAAGATGAAAAATCCATCTCATAATCAAACTCTCTGACCATTCCTTCGTTATTGAAAATGGGTTCTAAATCCAAAATCATAAACTTCACCTAAAATCACGCACAAAATATTATATATTTCTATTTGCGATTTGTCAACTATAATTTTGATTTAAATTCAGATTTTTTCGCAAAATGTGAAAATTCTTTCAGGAAGATCGCTTTCGTCGCAGGAAACTGTGAAAGTAATATCCTGCTCAGCAATCTTGCTCAGCTCTGAAATTTTTTCAAGGAAGTTTGCAAGAGCTTCGTAATCTCTGCCGCCGATTTTAAGAGTTGCGTCAACAAGGATATCTGTGATATCGTGGTCACCTGCAATAATACCGCTTATGAAACCGTAGAATGCATCATAGCCGCTTACCTTATAGTGGTCAGTTTCAACAAGTCTTGCGCGGTAGTTGATGTTGTAAGTGAGAAGTCTTTCTTTCTCAATGCAAACAACGTTGCCGTTTGACTTTTCAACTGCATTGTTTACAAGTTCAATGAGTCTTTTTGTTTTGCCTGAGCCTTTGTTTCCGAGAATAAGATATACCATAATAGTATTCCTCCTGTATATTAATTTTTTCAGTTAATTCTGTTTTCAAGTTCTTCTCTGGCTGCCTCATAACCGGGTTTGCCGAGAAGGGCGAACATATTCTTCTTGTAGCTTTCAACGCCGGGCTGATCAAAGGGATTAACACCCAGAATGTAACCCGAAAGTCCGCAAGCTTTTTCAAAGAAATAAATCATATAGCCAAGGTTATACTCATTCTGCTCATCAAGCTCGATCACGATATTGGGCACGTCACCGTCTGTGTGAGCAAGAATTGTTCCCTGGAATGCCTTGCTGTTTACGTAGTGAACGGTTTTGCCTGCAACAAAGTTAAGACCGTCACCGTTTACTTCGTCAAACTCAATTTCAACATCGGTCTTGGGGTTATTGACCCAAATGACAGTTTCAAAAAGGCTTCTGACACCCTGCTGAATATACTGACCGAGCGAATGAAGATCTGTTGAGAAAATTGCGCTGGCAGGGAAAATTCCCTTGAATTCCTTGCCTTCGCTTTCGCCGAAAAGCTGCTTGAACCATTCACACCACATTGTCATTGAAGGTTCGTATGCTGTAAGCATTTCGATTGATTTACCGTTTCTGTAAAGCAGATTTCTGAGCGCGGCATACTTATAGCAATCGTTTGCCGTAATATCGCTTGTTGAATAAGCCTCTCTTGCATCTGCGGCGCCCTGCATAAGAGCATCAATATCGATGCCCGCAACAGCTATAGGAAGCAAGCCTACTGCTGTGAGAACGGAATATCTGCCGCCAACGTCATCGGGAACAACAAAAGTTTTGTAGCCCTCTGCATCAGCAAGTGCTTTTAATGCACCCTTTGCCTTATCGGTTGTAACGTAAATTCTCTTTGCAGCTTCTTCTTTGCCGTATTTGTCTTCAAGAAGCTTTTTGAAAATTCTGAAAGCGATTGAAGTTTCGGTTGTTGTGCCTGATTTTGAAATAACGTTAACCGAAAAATCCTTGCCCTCAACAAGCTTAATAAGCTCTGCAACTGCGGCTGAGCTGATTGTGTTGCCGCCGTAATAAATGTCGGGCGTGTCCTTTTTAACAAGGTTATAATTATTTGATTTTATAAATTCAATAACCGCTCTTGCACCAAGATATGAGCCGCCAATACCAAGCACGATAAGAGCTTCGGAATCTTTTTTGATTTTTTCAGCGCATTCCTTAATCTGAGCAAATTCTTCTTTGTCGTAATTTACGGGCAGGTCAATCCAACCGAGAAAGTCGCTGCCTGCGCCTGTGCCGTTATGAAGCATATCGTGAGCTTTTTCAACTTCCTGCTTCATTGACAAAAGTTTGTCTTCGCAGGCAAATTCACCTGCATACCTGAGATTGAGCTTTAATGCCAAGTTTGAACACCCCTGTGAACGAATAAATATATTTAATCTATTTTACCCTATAAAAGCGATGTTTGCAACACCTGAAAGAAAAATTTTTTAAAAAAACTCAATCTTTTTTGAAACAAAACAATTATGTCGGCTCTTTTCTTTATCATAACATAAAGTCTGACCGTTTGTAAACACAGCAAAATATTTTATTTTTAAAAACCCGTAACAAAACACACCTGTGCAAAATATAATAAAAATAGTACACACAGGGAGGTAATGTTTTTGGACAAAAGAGAAATGGAACTTCTTATGGACCGATACAAAAAAGAAATGCTTGAATTCAGCAAAAAGAACGGATACATAAACTCCGACCCCGACTACCGTCCCGATGAGCGGGAAAAACGCCAGCTTGATGCCGATATCAATAACAAGGGTTATGAGCGTGACCGCAGTGACCCTCTGCCCGAAGAGAATGTTTCGGCCGAAGCATCTGCCGATATGCCTGAAGCTGTACCTGCACAGACCGCTCCAAGGTCTGAACAGGAAGATGCACCGCCCGTTTACGGCAGTAACTCCGTCAACACCGCTGAATATTTGAAAAACTACTGTGCATCACCCTCCACCGAGGAAAAGCGCAGAAAATGCCGTGATATCACAGCTTTTCTCAATGCCAATCCCGAATCGGGCACGTTGCGGATCGAAACCTTTGCTTCCGACAGAGCATTTGCCGTTCCCAGCGCAAGAGTTATGGTGTTTTTGCCCCTTGAGAGCGGCAACGTCACCGTTTATGACGGCATAACAGATATCAGCGGTTCAAGCGAAAGAATCATTCTGCCTGCGCCTCTGCGTTCGCTTTCGGCAACACCAAGTAACGGCAAAGCTCTGCCATACTCAACTTATACGGTATATATTGAACACCCTTCATACGTGAGGGCACTTTTCAACAATGTTCCCGTTTTCTCGGGCATTGAGTCGGTTCAGCCCGTGCAGATGCTCGCAAAAGTTGACGGTATGAGCGAGCCCGACCCGATTATCGTCAACGAATCCGGCTCTGCCGTGATATAAGGGGGAAGTAATATGGCAACACCTGTTATTCCCGATTATATAACCGTTCACCTCGGCAGACCCGATTCAAACGCACGCAATGTGAGAGTGCCCTTCACGGAATATATCAAAAACGTTGCATCAAGCGAAATCTATCCCACCTGGCCTGAAAATGCCATTCGGGCCAATATATATGCGCAGGTTTCGTTTGCACTCAACAGAATTTACAGCGAATATTACCGCAGCAGAGGCTATGATTTTGATATCACAAACTCTACGGCATACGACCAGGCTTACGTTGACGGCAGAGATATTTTTTCAAACATCAGCAAGCTTGTTGACGAACTTTTCAACGATTACGTAACCAAAGGCAATCAGATTCAGCCGTATTTCACGGAATACTGTGACGGACGCACCGTAACCTGCCGCGGTCTTTCGCAATGGGGAACTGTTACGCTTGCAAACCAGGGCAGAACACCTTATCAGATTTTACAGAATTATTACGGCAACGATATAAATATTATCAGAAACGCACCCGTGAAAAATATTGCGCAGTCATACCCCGGAACGCTTCTGCGCCTCGGCAGTGCCGGCGAAGATGTGCGCACCATTCAGCGTCAGCTCAACAGAATACGCCGCAATTACCCTGCAATACCTGCTATACCGGAAACAAACGGTATTTATGATGCTGCAACACGCTCTGCAGTCAGAACTTTCCAGAACGTTTTCGGTCTGACTGCTGACGGAATTGTGGGCAAGGCTACATGGTATAAAATCAAGCAAATTTACAACGCGGTCAAAAAGGTATCCGACCTCTATTCGGAAGGCATAACGCTCAGCGAAGTTGACAGAATATATTCAAAGCCCCTGCGCAGGGGCGACAGAGGTAACGATGTTAAAACAATACAGTATTATCTTGCGTTTCTCGGTTTTTTCAACGACAGGCTGCCCGAAATCAAGGTTGACGGCATTTTCGGAAACGCAACGGATAACGCGGTGCGCTCTTTTCAACGTGAATACGGTCTGACCGTTGACGGTATTGTGGGCAGAGGCACGTGGTACAGACTTCAGGATGCTTATTACAGCACGCTCAACTCATTGCCTGACGAATACCGCTCATATTCCTCTTTGCTTTATCCCGGTTACACCGTCACAACGGGCGCAAGCGGCAACGTTGTGACACAGGTGCAGACATTTTTGAGAAGAATTGCGCAAAACAACAGTGCCGTTCCGCTTATTACGGTTGACGGAATTTACGGCGAGCGCACAAAGGCGGCTGTTCAGGCTGTTCAGAAGCTCAGCAATCTGCCGCAGACAGGCGCCGTCGGTCCGCTGACGTGGAACGCAATAGTCAACCTTTATAACGAATATCGCTGAATTTTGAGATAATAATAAACGGTGACAGGCTTTTTCGTCTGTCACCATTTTATTTTTGAGGTGATTGCTCTGACGGAATACTTCAGCACCGATTTCAGCACCAACATCAATATGCTTGACACCACCTTGCGCATGAGCGCAAGCTTTGATATGGTTGGCAGAGATATTCTTATCGGCGGCAAAAAACACATCCGCCTTTATTTCATTGACGGCTTCTGTAAGGACGAGCTGATGGAAAGAGTTATGTCTTACCTGATGAAGATAACGGAAAAAGAATATTCTGCGCAAAAAACCGCCAGAGAGTTTGCCGATGCATTTATTCCTTACGTTGAAACCGACGTTGCAGGCAAGCCAAAAGACTTTATCAAATACGTTCTTTCGGGCGGAATAGGTCTGATTGCAGACGGTCTGTGCGAGGGAATTATCATCGACGCACGAACCTATCCTGTCAGATCTATGAGTGAGCCCGAAAACGACAGAGTTCTGCGAGGCCCCCATGACGGTTTTGTTGAAACTCTGGTTTTCAACTCCGCTCTCATACGCAGACGGATCCGTGACGTGAATCTCACAATGGAAATTCATACCGTGGGTAAGGTTTCAAAAAGCGACGTTGTTGTTTGCTTTATGAACGGCAAGGTCAACGAAAAAGCACTAAACACTCTGCGCAAGAAACTTGACTCAATAACCATAAACTCACTTACACTCGGTCAGCAGAGCCTTGTGGAATGCCTTGTAACAAAGCAGCGGCTCAATCCGTTTCCCAAAGTACGCTACACCGAAAGACCTGATGCCGCCGCCGCAAGCGTGCTTGAGGGAAGCATTGTCTTGCTGACTGATAACTCCCCTGCCGCAATGATTATCCCTTCAGGCATATTTGACTTTTTACAGGATACAAACGATTTTTATCTCTCGCCGCTCATCGGCTCATATCTGCGCATTATAAGAATGTTTGTTTTTGCACTCACTCTGCTCCTTATCCCGATATGGTATCTGCTTGTTCGTAATCCCGAATTCATACCGCATTGGCTGGATTTCATAAAAATAGAAGAACCTAACACCGTACCGATAATCGCACAGCTTTTTATTGTAGAAGTCGTTATTGACACCATACGTCTTGCTTCAATTAACACACCGCAGGCGCTCAGCGGCTCTTTCGGCATCATCGGCGCACTTGTGCTTGGTGAATTTGCAGTTTCTGCAGGCTGGTTTGTACCCGAAGTTGTGCTCTATATGGCTTTTGTGGCAATGACAAACTTTACCCAGCCCAGCTTTGAGCTCGGATATGCATTCAAGCTTTTGCGAATGATGCTGCTTGCCCTGATCGCTATTTTCAACGTTTGGGGATTCGTTGCAGGTCTTGTTATAATTGCACTTGAGATAGCATTTAACAAAACGATTACGGGACAAAGCTTTCTTTATCCGCTCATACCGTTTAACTCCAAAGCTCTGCGCAGCTTGATTTGCAGAATGCCTATAAACCACAACAATAACTGATAAAAACAATAACCGCCGAACAAACCATAAGCACGGTTTTCGGCGGTTATTTTCGTCTTAATTTTGCAAAAAAGACTTAAAAAAACAAATAATAAAAAAATAAAAAATTTTTTAAAAAATCGCTTGACAACAGAGTTTTTTTATGCTATATTAGTCAAGCGTTCCACGCTGGTGTAGCTCAGTTGGTAGAGCAGCTGATTTGTAATCAGCAGGTCGGGGGTTCGAGTCCGTCCACCAGCTCCAGTCCTGTTTTAACAGGCAATTTAATAATCGGAAGAGTTCCCGAGCGGCCAAAGGGAGCAGACTGTAAATCTGCCGTCAACGACTTCGGTGGTTCGAATCCACCCTCTTCCACCAGAAATTAAGGATTATACTTCGGTATAATCCTTATTTCTTTTTATATGGGTGGATTCGAAAGCCCGTTAGGAAAACAGTCCAGTGGACTGTTTTTAGGGCGAGGGAACACTGCGCAATATATTTGACCAACAAACAGCACACAACGAGCACTTGATAAATTATACCATTGATTTACCACCCTCTTCCACCACATTGGAGAAATCCGAACTTAAT
>JAZNBM010000076.1:0-9113 GCA_045587045.1 Acutalibacteraceae bacterium
TATTCCCCACTGCTGCCTCCCGTAGGAGTCTGGGCCGTGTCTCAGTCCCAATGTGGCCGTTCAACCTCTCAGTCCGGCTACCGATCGTCGACTTGGTGAGCCGTTACCTCACCAACTATCTAATCGGACGCGAGTCCATCTTTCACCGATAAAATCTTTGATAACAAAGCCATGCGACCTCGTTATGTTATGCGGTATTAGCGTTCGTTTCCAAACGTTATCCCCCTGTGAAAGGCAGGTTACTCACGCGTTACTCACCCGTCCGCCACTAAACTTAAACTTCAATCAGCCGAAGCCTCATTCCATAAAAGTTCCGTTCGACTTGCATGTGTTAGGCACGCCGCCAGCGTTCATCCTGAGCCAGGATCAAACTCTCTAAAAATTATATCTAAACGGGCTTTGCCCGTTCAAATCATTCTCAGAGCTTTAATCGCTCAGATGTCTTCTGACATCTTATCATTCTCGTTCTTCACAAGAATTACTGTTGTACTTGAAAGTACTTCTCAAATTAATCTTCAAGGGTTTTTCTTCTTCTCGTTGTTTAATTTTCAAGGTGCGGTGCAGCCCCGTCGTTTGGGGTGCTCGAATAATATATCACATCAAAATCGATTTGTCAACACTTTTTTTAAATTTTTTTCAACTTTTTTATTGTTCTGTTTTGTAATTTTTATTCAGCATAATAGCCGCAGATAAATCTGCCGTACTCCACATACTCATCAATATTATTGTATATAACGGGATCGACCTTTTTGTTCGAGCGATTATAAACTTTCAGACCTTCGGGCGTATTCTCAACAGCAACGGTATGCAGACCCTTAAATATTGTTTTTCCGTTCCAGAAAGCGAGAATGCCGTATTTCTTTTTCACAAAGACTTTTCTGAAATAATAATAATCCTTAATCATATGTACGGGAAGATTGTTCTCTCTGAAATAGCGCTTGAGTTCATAAGGGTCTGTGCCGAACAATCCGCACAGCACAGAGCCATAGGGATATATCTCTTTTGCAATGTCACAAAGCTCCGCTCTGCAGCCGAGCATCAGCCGCAGATTATAAACCGCAATTATTTCACACCCATTGAATGACATCGGAAAAAGTCCGTAGCGGCAGACACTGAGACTGCCGCTGCCCTGACCGTTAAGATAATCTGTTCCGACGTCAATTACTTTATTCTGTTTGTAATTGAACTTTTCAATCATAGAAATCTTCCTCAGAACCTGTTTTTTATATTCTCATATATTTCAACAATTTTGAAACGCACTTCATATCTTGGGTTGCTTTTAATCAATTCCGCACCCTCGGCGCCGAGAATTGCATCTATATCTGCTGACGGACTTGCGGCAGGCAGACAAAGCGGCGGGAACATAACGCACCACCAATTATGACCCTCACCTTTGCCGAGAATAACCTTGAGCGAAAGGTATTCGCCTGCAGGCAGGGTGTAATTATCATAACTTCTGGTCGTATAGTATTCTTTTTCAAGATTAATGTTGACACCGTAATTGAATCCGTTTTCACGCAGAACATTTTCCGCAACTCTGACAAGCTCTTCTTTTTCGTTTTCAAGAGCTTCTGCCGCACTGTCAACATCAACACTGCCCGAAAACATATCAGCACCACTTTCAAGAAGTGCATCCCTGACGAGAAGTTTAACGTTTTGGTCGGCATCGCAATCGGAATCGGCAAGAATATGCAGACGTACAACGTTATTTCTGACCTGCTCGCAATCGGTTCCGAAGCCGACAACAGAAAATATCAGCGCTACAACAAGACCTGTAACAATGGAAATTTCGATTCTGTGCTTTCTTTTCATAAATCAACCGTCCTTTATGTTGTTTGACTACATTATTGGACGGTTGGAATTTGTTTATTCGGTTTTATTCAATTCAAGTCCGCCGATTTCATCTCTTGACTTGAACACGTAGCCGTTCTGGCTGAGAATATCAATATGAGAAAGAGCTTCACCGGTACCAAGCGCAACACATTCAACAGGTCGCTCGGCAACAAAAGTTTTGATGCCTGTTTTGCGGTAAAGCATTTCATCTATACCTTCAAGCAAAGCTCCGCCACCCGTAAGATATATACCTGAACTCATTATATCTGCCGCAAGTTCGGGCGGTGTAAGTTCAAGAACTGAGCGGACAGCCTCACTTATCTGCTCAAGCTGAGGTCTCATTGCCAGATATGCTTCGGTAGACGTAACTTCAATGCTGACCGGCATACCTGTTATAAAATGCTTGCCCTTGACGGTTAAACCGAGTTCAACCTCACGCAAATACGAACAACCGATACTCTTCTTTATATATTCAGCGGTTTTTTCGCCAATGAGAACGTCTCTTTCGCGGCGTATCTGCCGCTGAATTGACTCATCAAGTGCATTGCCCGCAACTTTAACAGAGCTTGAAACAGAGATGCATCCCATAGTTATAACGGCAATATCCGTTGTGCCGCCGCCGATATCAACAACCATTGCACCTTTGGGTCTGTCACTTTTAAGGCCTGCGCCTAGCGCCGCCGCAAGAGGCTCTTCAATAAGACACGCCTTTGCCGCACCTGCCGAAGTTATGAGGTCAAGGATTGTTCTTTTTTCAAGACTTGTTACCATAGACGGTACGCACGCAACAACGTTGGGTTTGAACACCATCGTTTTGCAGATTTTGGAAATAAAAGACTGCAGAATATGCTTTGTGGCGGTAAAATCGGAAACGACGCCGTGAACCATCGGCTTGACGACCCTGATTGAATCGGGCGTTTTTTCATACATATCCTGTGCACGCTTACCGACAGCAAGAAGCTTGCCTGTATCAACTTCATACGCAGCCGCACAGGGCTCACAAAGAACAATGCCTTTGCCCTCAACGTAAATCTTGATTGAAGTTGTGCCCAGGTCAACACCGATATTGGTTCCTATCATCGTTTCACCGCCTTTCTATAAATATTTAGTATATCTTATTTTTATCTTTGTTTTGTTTGGTCAACGCAATACTGAGGCAGTAAACCTCTTTTGCGCCGTTTAGCCACAGCATTTTTGCGCACTCGTTCAGTGTTTCGCCCGAAGTTGAAACATCGTCACAAAGCAAAACGGTTTTGCCTGCGATTCTGTAGGATTCAGGTACATCAAACACACCCGTCAGGTTACCTTTTCGGAGAATGCGGCTGATACCGTGTTGCTTTCGTGTTTCATAAAGCTTTATCAGCACACCGTTTTCGTAGGTAACACCAAGCCTTTCTTCAAGAGCACGGCAAAGAATATCTATCTGGTTGTAACCTCTCTGACGCACACTTTTCTTTGTCATAGGGACGGCAACGATGCAATCAAAATTTATGCCGCCGTATCTTTTGCCGACGGTTTCGGCCATTTCATAGCAAAAAGCCTCTGCATTCTGTCGGCATTTTCTGAATTTGAAGCGATGCAGTCCGTTACGCACAACACCCTCATAATAAAAGGGTGCCGTGAGCGAAACAAAATATTTTTCACCTTTACAGGTGCAGAATCTGCTTTCTCTGCCGCAGCTGCAACAGACATCGCCTTTGATTCGCGGAAGAATAACCTTACAGGAGTCACAAGCCAGACTGTCGGCAGAAATCACCTTGCCGCAATATGCACACCGCTGAGGAAAAAGTGACTTGAGCAATGCCTTAAGGTATTCTTTCATCAGTCAAGATCTCCAAGCATAATGAAGTTTTTAAGAGCTGAATATCGTTTCGCTTTGCTGTTGTTTGCCACCATTCGCTCAACGGTTTGTGCGGAACCAACCAGAACAATCAACCTTTTTGCTCTTGTTACGGCTGTATAAAGCAGATTTCTGTAAGCAAGTTGCTCAACAACACCCGTTACGGGCATAACAACAGCATCAAATTCGTTGCCCTGACTTTTGTGCACGGTTATGGCATAAGCGTGTTCAAGCTCTGTGTGACCTTCAAAAGGGTAATCAGCAACCCTGTCATCAAAACGGACCTTGAGAGTGTGAGCGGCTTCATCGATTTTTTCGAGCACCCCGATATCACCGTTGAATATGCCCATTCCCTCTTTTTCATCAGACGTCCATGTAATATTATAATTGTTTTTAATCTGCATCAGCTTATCACCCTCGCGGAAGATACGCTGACCGAAAAGGTGCTCTTTTTTATGTCTTGCGCCCGGATTAAGGCATTTCTGTAAAACTTTATTAAGATTTACAGTGCCAGCCTCACCCTTTCTTGACGGACACAAAACCTGAATGTCATCTGTGGGCGAATATCCGTAGGCATTAGGCAAACGGGTTGAGCAAAGCTGGGCAACCGTTGCCGCAGCCGCATATGGCTGTGACCTGTCCATAAAGAAAAAGTCTTTATCCGTTCTGTTGATTTCGGGCATTTCACCCCTGACTATTTTGTGGGCGTTTGTAACGATAAGACTCTCCATAGCCTGTCGGAAAACCTCGTTGAGTTCAACAACCGGCAATGCTTTCGAGTTTATAAGATCGTGCAGCACGTTGCCTGCACCGACAGGCGGCAGCTGATCGGAGTCACCGACCATAATAAGCCTGCAACCGATCGGCAAAGCTTCAAGCAAGCTTGAAAACACCGATATATCTACCATTGAAAGCTCATCAACTATCAACGCACTTGCGTTTATCGGATTACGGCGGTTGCGTGCAAAAACAGGTCTGTCGTTTTTATCCCATTCAACCTCAAGAAGTCTGTGAATGGTGCGCGCCTCTCTGCCTGTAAGCTCACTCATTCTTTTTGCGGCTCTGCCCGTGGGCGCCGCAAGAGCGACCTCAAGACCCTGACTCTCAAACACCTTGAGTATTCCGCGCAGAGTGGTTGTTTTGCCTGTGCCGGGACCGCCTGTGAGAATGAGTATTCCCTTTTCAACCGCAGTTCTGATTGCAAGGCGCTGTTTATCGTTATAGCAGATGCCGCTGATGAGCTCCGCTTTGTTTATTTCACTTTCAATATCCGAAAGGTTTTTGGGCGTGAAGTGCTTCATAAAAAGAATGCTGTCCGCCGCTTTTTTTTCGGCATTGAAAATATCGGGCATAAATATAAATTCTCTTGCATTGAGAATATAAGATGTAAGCTGTTTCTGTTCAATAAGCTTATCCGTCTGAACGTCCGCCGTATCGTCGGAGCAGCCGAGAAGAGCGGCGGCGGTTGGTATAAGCTTTTCTCTGGGCAGGCAGGTGTGACCGTTGTGAAGATTATGCCTTACAACATAAAGCACACCTGCGGCGATTCTGTATTCGTCATCGGGTCTGACAGGTAATTTTTCTGCAATTTCACAGGCACGTTCAAAGGTTATACCTATGCCGTCGGAACAGAGAGCATACGGATTTTTCTCAACAATATCAACTGTTCTTGAGCCGTAGGTTTTGAAAATACGCAGACATTCGGCTGTTGAAAGACCGTATTTTTCAAGTGCAATCAATGCTTCTCTTTCTTGCGCACGTTCAATGAATTCTTTTGATATTTCTCTTGCCTTTTCGGCGGAAATTCCTTTTATTTTTGCAAGCCTTTCGGGCTGTTTTTCAATAACGTAAAAGCTTTCGTCACCAAAAGCTTCAATGATTTTTGCGGCGGTTTTTTCTTTGACACCCTTGATTATTCCCGAGCCGAGATACGAAAGCATTTCGGAAACCGTTTCGGGCATTTCACGGCGGCAGGTTTCAATTCTGAACTGTTTGCCGAAAGTGGGGTGAACCGTCCAGGTGCCCGTCAGTGTTACCCTTTCGCCGCAATAGAGCGAGCCAGCGTTGCCTGTGGCAGTATAAAGTTCACCGTCACTCGAAAAATCGAGCACGGTGTAGCCGTTTTCAGTATTCTGAAACGTTATATACTCAATAACGCCGCTTATGGTTACAAGTTCGTCCATTATTAAACACACACAATTTTATAAATACGAGCGGAGCCGAGAAGGCTTGTAAGCCGAGTTCTGTCATTTAAGGCAATCATCTGTCTACGCCATACATTGCTGCATGGCTTTAGCCACCCTTCGGAGTATCGCCGAGCAAGCGCCGAAGCCCAAAAAGCTTCTCCTCCGGTCCGTGTTGCTTCGGATAGGGTTTACATGGCAGCACGGTTCCCCGTGCTCCGGTGAGCTCTTACCTCGCCTTTCCACCCTTGCCTGCATAAACAGGCGGTATATCTCTGTTGCACTTTCCCTAAGGTCACCCTCGGCGGCCGTTAGCCGTTATCCTGCTCTGTGAAGCTCGGACTTTCCTCACGCAGTTAAAAAACTGCCCGCGACTGCCCGGCCTTCTCAGCGTCCGTACTCCATAGTATTTTAAAACACCTTTCGCAAAAAGTCAAATGAATTATCTATAAATATTTAAATGAGTACAGACGGACAAAAAATATTTACAATTTGTTTCTTGTATACAGTCGGATTTTGCGGTAGAATGTAGAATGATATCAATAATCACAGAGGGTAAAAAATGAGTGACAAAAAATTTAACAAGAATAATAACCCGTCGGACGATTTTTATCTTGACAAAACGGTTGAACCCGAGCGTTACAGACACGCACCCGACAAACTTGCAAACCAAAGCCGTCCGCTTTTTGCAGATGAGGATGACATCCCAACGTTTGACCTTGGTGAAGATTATAACGATGACGGCAATGACGAAAGCTACGGCAACGGTGCAGGCGACATTTATATGAGCAAGCCCCGCCGTCCCAGACAGGCACAGTATCAGCAGCCTGTGTATCAGCAACCGCAAAGACAACAGCCGCCAAGACAGCTTTCGCCGTCCCAAAGGCAACTGCAGAAGCAACAACAGTCAAAGCAAAAAGAAAAGAAAAAGCACCCTTTACTAAAGGCACTTATCATTACACCGATTGTTATTCTGCTGACAATCACCATTGCGATAACCGCACTTGCTGTCGGTATGATTTCAAAGGTTGACTATAATCAGGTTGACCTTGAGCAAAACCAATACATAAGCAAAAGTGACCTCCACACCAGCAAAGACGTTATCAACATTCTGTTTTTGGGTATTGACGATGACGAGGGCGGCAATTCACGCTCCGACTCAATGATGCTTGTGTCCGTTGACAAGAAACACAAAAAGATAAAGCTCACGTCGTTTTTGCGTGACAGTTGGGTTGACCTGCCGATGAAAGGCAAAAAAGCCAAGCTGAACGCCGCTTATGCCGCAAACGGAATACAGGGCGCCGTTGACACAATCGAATATAACTTCCGCATAGACATCGACCATTACGTTATGGTTGATTTTGAAATGTTCACAAAAATCATTGATGCCGTTGGCGGTGTTGAGGTTGAGGTAACGGAAAAGGAAGCAAAATTCATCAGGCAGACTACACGTTACAAGAAAATGCAAAGCGGAGAAAAGGTCAGGCTCAGCGGTGCGGAAGCACTTGTTTATTGCCGCATAAGAAAGCTTGATTCCGACTATATGCGCACATACCGTCAGCGAAAAGTTATCACTGCGCTTATTGAACAGGCTAAACAATCGGATATCAAAACGCTGATTGATGCTATGTATGACGTATTTCCCCTGTTGCAGACTGACCTCGACAAAGGTGAAGTGCTTGCCGTAGGTATGCAGGCAGGCTACGGTTTGCTCAGCTATGAGATTCAGCAGACAAGAGTACCGATTGACGAGCATATGACGGTTTCAACAATCAACGGTCAGTGGGTTGAGGTGCTTGACCTTGACAAGGTCAGAGAATATCTTTACGATTTCCTCTATACAGACAAAATCAAATTTGAAGACGGCACAAAGGAAGGATAAAGCCCGATGAACGTTACTTTCAGAAATTTCACAAAAGATGACCGCAACGCTTTTTTCACGATGGTCAAAAAATTCTATGCGCCGCCTGCCGTTCTTCATTTCCCCGGTGACGACGTTATGCTCTCGGCTTTTGATGCATCAATCGATATGCCCGAATACGTTAAGGGTTACATATTTGAATGCGACGGCAAACCTGCAGGCTATGCAATGGTTTCACTCAAATTTGAAACCGAGGTCGGCGGTCTTGCGGCGTGGATTGAGGAGCTTTTTGTTGAGGACGAATTCAGGAGTCTGGGCATAGGCAGCAGATTCTTTGCTTTTTTGCAACAGGAACTTGCAGGCAAAATCAGACGCATAAGACTTGAAGTTGGTGAAGATAACCTTGATGCAATCAGGCTCTATAAACGTCTCGGTTTTGAGTTTCTTGATTACAGGCAAATGACAATTGATAAAGATTTCTAAACATAAAAAACCTCTGCTGAATGCAGAGGTTTTTTGTTTATGGTTTGCATTTGCCGCAGGGACGGTAGCCCTTTTGCAGCATTTCGTTTTTGGTACCGCTTAAGATTTCACGGTTTTCTTCATCAATATCATCCGCATAGCCGCACCACGGATGATGAAAAACCTTACTGCCTGAATTGAGCACGTAAGCCGCCTTTATTTCGCCGCTGTCAACAACATCAACCGCTGCCGAAGCTTCAAAAACTTTCGTGTTTCTTTTAGTCCCGTAAAACACCTGTGTGGGTGAAAAAGTTGCCTGAATGCTGTTGTTTTTATCGCCGAAATCGCCGAAAGCCCCGAACGATATAAACACAACCGAACACAGAAGCATAGCGGCAACCACCGCTGTTCTGACTTTGTTATTCATATTTTACCCCAAAACCGCTGTGCGCAAAATGTATCATTTTCCCCGCCCTGAAGCCGAATTTTACAGTAAAATATCGGTTTCTGCCGAAAACGGGCGTTTGTTTGAAAAATTAAATACATTATAGTAGACACAGGATGCATTTACAATAGACAAAACGGTGCTTTTTACTAATTCAGTATAATCTTACAGAATCCGATTTTATGCGACATCAAACCAAAAAGCTACGCAACACGGTTCGTTGCGGATAACTTTTTCGACTGCGGTAGGGTCGCCTTTTCGACCCCTCGCATCGCAATTCACAAAAATAACCCCCAACAGCGAATAACGCCATTGGGGGTATTTTTCTGGTGCCGATGGCGGGGGTCGAACCCGCACGGTATCGCTACCAACGGATTTTGAGTCCGTCACGTCTGCCAATTCCATCACATCGGCTTAACGAGTAATATTATATCATATAATATGAAAAAAATCAACCCTATAATTGTAACAAAAATAAAAACTATTATT
>JAZNBM010000077.1:0-9213 GCA_045587045.1 Acutalibacteraceae bacterium
AGGTATTGCTTTGTTTTCGGGACCAACGAAGCCTGTTACGCCGTGAATGTTTCTGATAAGCAGCCAGGATTCATCGCTCATTGCGGGGCGGTTATCCTTGTCGGGTGAAACCGCAACCTTAACCAGAACGTATCCGGGGAAAAGCTTGCGTTCAACCTCTTTGTTTTTTTCTGCATCAACAACGATTTCGGTCGGTATTTTGACTTCAAAAATCTGATCCTGCATTTTGCGGTTTTCAACCATTTTCTCAATGTTGGTTGCAACCTTGTTCTCATAACCGGAGTAGGTATGAACTACATACCATCTTGTGTCAACTGACATTGTTTAACCTCCCGGTTTTCAGCCGTTCAAAAGGCCGGCGGAATTAATGAATGCTGCAGCCTGTGTTGTCGTTTCTTTAACAGCAGCTTCCTGAAGAAGGTCAATACCCTTAACAAGAAGTGTGTCAATACCAAAGATGATAAGACCAACAACAATAACTACTGCGAGAACAACTGCGGTTGATTTGAAAACGGTTTTTGCATCGGGCCAAACAATCTTTTTGATTTCGCCCTTAAGGTCTTTGCAGAACTTTTTGATTGCCTTGCCGGCTCTGACAAAGAAATTGCCGTTGGGGTTGGCAGGTTTCTTGGCCTTTTTCTTTTCAGCGGCGGCAACCTTTTCTGC
This sequence comes from Acutalibacteraceae bacterium, assembly GCA_045587045.1. Lineage (GTDB taxonomy): Bacteria > Bacillota > Clostridia > Oscillospirales > Acutalibacteraceae > CAG-177. The sequence continues at coordinate 667 of JAZNBM010000077.1, forward strand.
TGCCTGGGAAACTTCCTTTTTAGCCATAGGTTTATCCTCCCGCTTTAATTATTTGGTTTCTTTGTGGAGAGTGTGTTTCTTGCAGAAACGGCAGTACTTGTTCATCTCCAACCTGTCAGGTGTGTTCTGCTTGTTTTTCATTGTGTTGTAATTACGCTGTTTGCATTCGGTGCAAGAAAGTGTAATCTTTACTCTTTTACCGTTAGCAGCCATGTGCGGCACCTCCATTTAATCGGAATTTTTAGCGCAGCTCAAGTCTATCAGGCAACCAAAGCTGCTGCTCAAGCCTCCCTCTGCGTAACATCAAGTTTTCGGGCGCAAAAAAAGAACCCTCCTGCAGAGGTAGAATAATAATATCACAAGCTACCCCTTGCAGTCAAGCACTTTTTTCGTTTTTGTTAAATTTGTAAAATAGTTTGCGTTTTTAATAATAAATTACATTATATATATGTCAATATCGCTATAAAAACGCCGTTTTTTTATCAAAGATATCTGAAAAGCTCCTCGTTTGTGTAGGGTGAAAGCATTGCGGGAGCTATATCCAGCACACTCTTGCAACCCGTGTCACCCTTTGCGTTAAGCTTGTAAGCGGCTCTTGCATAAGCCACAAGCACGCTTGCGGTAAATTCGGGGTTTGAGTCAAGCTTGAGCGAATACTCAATAATGTGATTATGCTCATCGCTTGCACCCGTTCGTGCAGAACGGATAACAAAACCCTGATGCGGCAGACCGCTGTGGTTTTCGTTAAGCTCTTCCTGCGTAATAAATGTCACCGTTGTGTCATAATCCGCAAAATAATTGGGCATTGTTTTGATTTCGTTTTCAATTCTTGCAAGGTCTGCGCCTTCCTCGGCAACAACGTAGCACTCTCTTGTGTGCTTCATGCGGGTTGTAAGCTCGGGATCAGAGCCGCTTCTGACAGCCTCAAGAGCCGCAGGCACGGGCACGGTATACTGTCTTGCATCGGCAACACCGCTGATGCGTCTGATTGCATCCGAGTGACCCTGGCTTACACCCTTGCCCCAGAATGTGTAATTTTTACCCTCGGGCAGAATCGCGGCCGCATAAAGGTGATTCAGCGAAAACAGACCGGGGTCCCAGCCAACTGAAATAACCGCCGTCTTGCCTGATGCCTTTGCCGCTTTGTCAACGTTTGCAAAATGTTCAGGGATACGTGCGTGTGTGTCAAAGCTGTCAACAACGTTAAAGTTTTCCGCCAGTGACGGAGTCTGCACGGGCAGGTCGGTTGCACTGCCTCCGCAAAGCACCATAACGTCGATGTTATTCTTAAATTCAAGCACTTTATCTGCAGAATAAACGGGTGTTGTGTCAAAAACAGTTTTAACAAGTGAGGGATCTCTGCGAGTGAAAACCGCAACAACTTCCATATCGGGGTTTTGGTTTACGGCGCATTCAACACCTCTGCCGAGATTACCGTAGCCGAAAATTCCGATTCTGATACTCATATACATACCTTCTTTTTAAATTTGGTTCGTTGAAATTATACACCTGTAAAAAGCATTGCACAAGATGTTTTTTTATATTTTTTAATCAGGTAACTCCTTTGAAATAAAGCCCTCTTGTGAAATCTCCGTCTGGACTTTTTTTGTCAATGAAGCTGTTGATTACTTCTGTGATTTCCGCTTTTGTTTCCGTTGTGAAATAAAGCAAAGCAAAATCGCAGTTTCTGATATCGTTCTGCTTATCTGCAAGCCACAGGGGTCTGGAGTTAAAAATATAACTGCAGCCGTTTTTACATCTGACAGGGAATCTGACTCCCTTTCTGTCTTCAAGCTCGCTGTTTCTGCCGCATTCCGCACAGGTCAGCTCGTTTCTGACAGGGCAATTCCTCGTGAGCATAAGCGGAATTCTGCCGTATTCCATAATTCCTCTGGGAATTGAGCCTCCCATATGCGCCGCCTGCGAAAGACTGACTTCGCAGGAAAGCAGACAGTCCTCTGCCCCGAGCTTCTGCATTTCTTCAAGCGAAATGCTGTTAAAAATATTTGTACCGAAGCCGCACGCAAAAGGCAGGTCTGCTTTTTGCGCAACCGAAACGCCGTCAAGATTGCAGACCCACGCAAGTGTAACGCCATGCGATTTAAGACGGATAAGCGCTTCGGTATATTTCTGCGAATTTGAAAAAACGGCAGACGGCACTTCCGCCGCCACCTCAATGCCCGCTTTGCACAAGCGTTCAACGGTCTCGCCGTCGGTTTCAAGCGGAATGATTGCACGTGAAACACCCGTAAGCTTTTCAGGGATTTCTCTTGCATCAAAAAATCTCACGTGAAGCCGTCTTTCGTTATGATTGTGAGGTTCTATATTATTAATGTATAAATAAACGGTGTTTTCTTCTGCTTCGGATATTGCGTTTTCGAGCATAGTCAGAGCGTTGCGGCGCAAAGCGTTCAGTTCCCCTGCCGCAATAAAAAGACCGTCACTGAAATCGATTTCAACGCTGTTTGCATAAAACTGTGTGCCGCCGCATTTTGAAAGGCGATCACGAAGCTCCTCACGGGTAACGGCTCTGTTAAGCGCCGTCTGCGGAATTCCGCCTTCAGCACAAACTGTTTTGCCGAGTGCTGATGCGGTCAGCAAAAGAGGTGTTTCAGGTGCAAAGGTCAGCGAAAAATCAACGGGAATAAGCTGATTTTCCTTTTCATATAGCTTCTGCAGACCCGAAAGTACGCCCGAAGCCTCCGTGACGTCCTCCTTGCGACGGATACCGAACATATCCCTGCCGAGTTTACTCTCGAAATAACCTTTAGTGAATCCCGAGCGTGAAAAAACTGCTTGCAGCGAGCGGTTAAGCAACGGGTCAGGGGTGTTGGCGATGCTGTTTTTGCACGCGGTTACCGCCGCCGCAACATATTCGGGCCGCTTCATTCTGCCCTCTATTTTAAACGAGCAGACACCGGCTTTTTCAAGGCGGTCAAGCTCTTCAACAAGGGATAAATCCTTGAGACTCAGGTTGTTTCCGCCTTTTCCGTTTATGCCGAAAGGCAATCGGCACGGTTGAGCGCAAAGTCCCCTGTTTCCGCTTCTGCCGCCGAGCACGGAGCTCATAAGACACTGTCCCGAAACGCACATACAAAGTGCGCCGTGAACAAAATATTCCAACTCCATATCCGTCTGTGCCGCTATGACGGCAATCTCTTTTTCTGAAAGCTCACGGGGCAGAACCGCACGCGAGAAACCAAGATTCTCAAGCACCCTGATGCCCTCGATACTCTGGACTGACATCTGGGTTGATGCGTGCAACACGGCAGACGAACAGACCCGACGCACAAGGGCGGCGAGTCCGATATCCTGAACAATAAAAGCGTCAATACCTGCTTCGCAAGCTGACTTTATTGCATCATATGCTGTTTGCATTTCGTTATCACTCACAAGAGTGTTGAGAGTCAGGTAGACCTTAACATTTCTTTTGTGGCAATAATCAACGGCGTTTTTGAGCTCATCACCGTCAAAGTTAGCGGCATTGCGCCTTGCGTTGAAAGCTTTACCGCCAAGATAAACGGCATTTGCGCCGCACCTGACAGCCGCCTGCAACGCTTCAAAGCTACCTGCAGGGGCAAGGATTTCAACCGCCATTATTTACCTGCACGAAGGGATGCAAGTTCTTTTGCAAGTCTTTCTGCTTCACGCTTTGAAATTTCTGCATCTGTTCTTGCTCTTGCGGCATCTTCAAGATATTCCTGAATCTGTGTGCGAAGGTTTTCTGCAGTGATTTCGCACTTCTTTGCGGCATCTGCATATTCAAGAGCTGTAACGATAGCCGCCTGAGTGACGGAAATTCTTGTGTTTGAACTCATAAGAGTGCTGATTCTTTTGTCAAGCTCTTCGCCGAGAGCAGCAACGTAATCAAGATCGTCGTCTGTTGAAAGGTTATATTCCTCTCCTGCAATTAAAAGTCTGATTTTTTCCATAGTATTCACTCCAAAAATATTTAATACAAAGTAATTATACAGCATATTTTAAAAAGAATAAAGATGTTTTTTAAATTTTTTCAAGAGATTTTTTCTTTTGTTGCTAAAACGCAAATATTATGCTATATTCTAAATAGAATTACATTCACGAAAGGTCTTGCTTTTATGAAAAAACTGCTTGCGATGCTTCTCGCATCATCTGTGCTTCTGCTTTTTGGCGCGTGCTCTGCCAAAAATGAATATGCCCTAAAAATTGAGGGTGCTGAAATCGGCAGCGAAGTTTTTGCATATTATCTTGACAAAGCCGTTGCCGCCCCCGAGCGCTACGGGCTCAAAAAAAATGCATCCGCAAGTGAGCTCAAAAAAGCAGCTGTCAATGAGTGCAAGCGCTATATCGCCATCAACACGGATTTCAAAAAAAGCGGCAAGCCTCTTACCTCCGCGCAGAAGGTTGAAATATCCGAATCGGTCAACGATATCTGGCTCCGCTATGAAAACCACTATAACAAAATAGGTGTTTCCAAGCAGACACTCAACAAAATCATCACCGCCGAAAAATACGAAGAGGCTGTTTTTACCTCTCTTTACGATAAGGGTACGGGCAACGCCGTTGCCGAAAAGAAGCTTCAGGACTATTTTTACACCAATTACGTCAGTTTCCGCACCGTATGTGTATATTTCACATCTGCAAACGGCGAACCTCTGAGCCAGCTTGAAAAAAATGAGATGCTTGCCGTTTTTGACAGCCTTGCGGCAGAAAAAGCAAGCACACCCGAAGCCTTTACGCAGGGTTTCCTGGACGAAGGCTATTCAGCATCGGACACGGTTATCCTCAAAAAGAATTCAGACGGCTATCCCGAAGGTTTTTTTGATGCCGTTTATAAGCAGGCAGATGCAACCGTACAGATAATCGTTTATGATGACTGCGTTTTTGCCGTCTATAAAGAGAATCTTCGCGACAAGGGCGAAAGCGTTTTTGCAGCATACCGCTCTGTGTGCATCAACGATATTTATTCTGCGGAAAATGAAAAAAGAATCAATCTTCTGGTTTCAGATCTCAAGGTTGAAGAAAACAGCAAAGTAATTGACGGGATTTACAAAAAAGTGACCGAATAAAGCTCACCCCCACGCTCATATGAGCATGGGGGTGCTGTTATTATTAAGTTTTATTTTACGGATTGCGCTTTAATCTTACCGTTCGGGAACAATGTTGTAATCTTCAAGCTTTTCGGCTTCAGCCATAATTTCATCATAGGTCATTCCTTTGACCGTTTCGCTGTCACTGAAAATAATTTCATAGTAGTTGCTTTGAGGATTTGAGTTTGTGGTCAGGAGCTTATAAGTGCCGTAGTCACCCTTTGCAACCGCATCCTGAAAAGCCTTTTCATTGTCATAAACCTTGTGCACCATCATTACGGTTGCAACGCCGTCTGCGTTTGTGCTGATTTCAACGAAATCGCGCGAAGTTTTGCTGACAAGCATAATCTTCTTGCCTGCTATTGCGCTGATTTTTGTCGTTTCTGCAGTATCTTCCGTTACCGCCTGAGTTTCGGAAAGTGTTGTTTCTGCGGTTTTTTCATTTTCTTTGCCTGCACACGCCGCAAACGCAAAAAGCAATGTAAAGACAAGCATTAATATCAGAATTTTTTTCATTTTATTTCTCCCGATTATTCAACAACTGTGTAACCGAAGTCCTTGACTCTCTGATACATTGCGTCATAGGTTTCGTTCTGGAGGTACTTATCGTTTGTATATCTGTAAACAATAAGTCTTAACGAGGCATCGGAGCTTTCATAAGCAAATTTGCCTTCGCTCTTGATATTTGATATTGCTCTGTCAAAAGATTCTGTTGACGGAAAGTAAATATACTGTGTCCAGCTCTTGTATTTTCCGTTGCCGTCAAAAAGGATAACCTCATAGCCCTCTTTCATTCCGTCATACTGACCTGAACTCAAAAAAACAATCCTTTTGTTCTTTTCTGTTTTGCCAAGGCTGTCAAGAGTGTCTTTCTTATCCGACTGAATATCAAGTTCGTGCTTTAACGAAGCTTCAGCCTGCTTTGACATTTCAATTCTGTTCTGCTCCTGCGAAGCATGTAAGCTTGCAAGTCTTTCTTCTTCTGTAAGCTCTTTCTTTTTGCACGATGCAAGAGCAAAAAGCGTTGCAAAAACGCAAAGAACTGCTAAAAACTTTTTCATAGTTTACCTCCTGAAATATGTTTTTACATTATATATTAGGACACATTTTTGAACAAAAGTCAATCCTTTTGATTCAAATTTTCAATTTGTTAAAAGAGTTGCAACCTTTATGAAGCAAAAATCACGGCTTTTTTGTTGATTTGAAGTAATAGAATTAAAAATTAACCATAAAATCACATTTTTCGCTCGCCGATTTGTTGACAATAAACAATATATCTGTTAAAATAAATTGATTATATTTATAAGCAGAGGAGTGCGTCTCTGCTTTGAGAACAAAAGGAGGCAATTAAAATGACTGATGCAAGAACCCTTGCGTATATCAATCTTTACGCAGTTCTCGGTTCCCTCGAAAACCTCTGTGAGCTCGCTCCCGAGGCAAGCAGTCTTCTTACAAACAAAAAGCCCATCTCCATCGGCTTTGAGGTAAAAGGCGGCCCCAGTGCAACCATTACTTTCAAAAACGGCAGATGCAGAATGGAACAGGGTTGCGAAAAGTGCGACGTTAAGCTTCCCTTCAGCTCCTGCGAAAAATTCAACGGCCTTATTGACGGCACAACAACCCCCATCCCCTCAAAAGGCTTCCACCACATCGGTTTCCTGCTCAAGAGCTTCACCCAGCTGACCGACCTTCTCTCAAAATATATGCGTCCCAGCCCCGAAGATCTCAAGGATCCCGAATTCTTCAGAATCAGCACTCTCCTGCTGCTCAACACAATCACCGTTGCAATCGCTCAGATCGGCAATAACGACGAAATCGGCAAGTTCTCGGCAAGCAATATGGTTGACGGCGAAATCTCCTTCAGCATCAAGGGTGCCGCTTCAACAACAATCAGAGTCAAAGACCACCGCCTTCTCGGCATCAAAAAGGCAAGTGAAAATCCCAGAGCAATTATGGAATTCAGCTCCATTGAACTTGCAAGAGACCTCTTCGACGGCAAGGTTAATGCCATTGCCTGCGTAGGCTCAGGCGATATCTCCATGAGAGGTATGATTTCAATGCTTGATAACCTCAACAGAATTCTTGACAGAGTTGCTCTGTATCTTGCATAAGGAGGTAAGAGGATATGAGTATAAAAATAAATACACACGATAAAAGCGCAGAGCTCTTTCAAAGAGCAACAAAAGTAATCCCCTCGGGTCTTTACGGTCATCAGGGTCCTGCAGAAGGCTGCTGCATTCCTGTTTCAGCCTATCCCCTTTTCAGCCAGAAGGCTGAAGGCACATATTTCTGGGACGTTGACGGCAACAGATATATCGACTATATGTGCGCTTACGGTCCCAACGTTCTCGGTTACAATGACCCCGATGTTGACAGAGCCGTTATGGAGCAGATGAAGATTGAAAACTGCGTTACTGCTCCTTCAACCAAAATCATTGAATTTGCAGAGCTTATGGTTGACACCGTTGCTTCCGCTGACTGGGCATTCTTCGCAAAGAACGGCGGCGACACCACAACAGCCGCAATTATGACCGCAAGAGCCGCAACCCACAAAAAGAAGATTATCTTTGTTAAGGGTTATTACCACGGCGTTGCTCCCTGGTGCCAGAAGGTTGACTACCCCGGCGTTATCCCTGAGGATGTTGCAAACAATCTCTACGTTGAATGGAACAACTTTGAAGACCTTGAAAGAATAGTTGCAGAAAACGAAGGCGAAATTGCCGCTTTCATCTCAACTCCCTATATGCACGGCAACTTTGTTGATAATATTCTTCCTGCCGAAGGCTATTGGCAGAAAGTTCGCAAGCTTTGCACAGAAAAGGGTATCGTTCTCATCGTTGACGACGTTCGTTGCGGTTTCAGACTTGACCTTGCAGGCTCCGACCATTTCTACGGCTTTGAAGCTGACCTTATCTGCAGCTGCAAAACTCTTGCAAACGGCTGGAACGTTTCCGCTCTCTGCGGTAAAGAATGGCTCAAGAGTGCAATCAGCGGTCTTTCATATACAGGCAGCTACTGGATGAGTGCAGTTCCCTTTGCAGCAGCCATCGCCTGCATCAACAAGATGAAAGAGATTGACCTGCCCAAGATTTGTCTTGAAAAAGGCACAATGCTCACAGACGGTCTTAAGGCTGCCGCTGCAAACAACGGCTTCAACCTGAGCGTAACGGGCGAACCCGCACTCTTCTATCTTATGCTTAAAGACGATAACTCGCTTATGCTTCATCAGGAATGGATTGCAGAGGTTGTTAAGAGAGGCGTTTATATGACCAACCACCACAACCACTTCATCAACGCATCTCTTTCCGATGAAGACATCAAGTTCACAATCGAAGTTGCAGAGGATGCTTTCAAGGCAGTCCGCAAGAATCACCCCGAACTCGGTTAATCAATCTGAGTGAATAATGAACAGTGAAAAGTGAATGGTTATGGGTGAGTAAAGCCCACACCCAAAACATAATCGGTCATAGGCGGAGCC
>JAZNBM010000078.1:0-11070 GCA_045587045.1 Acutalibacteraceae bacterium
GTTACAATATTTTTAACTGTAAAAAATTACTCTTATATGGAGGTAAATATATGAATTTCGCTCCAATTGGTGCAGGTCAGTCCCACGAGGGATTTTGCCTTATCAAATCGGTTGAAAAAAAGCTTACTGCAAAAGGTGTGCCTTATCTTGACCTTGTTCTTGCCGATAATGACGGCGAAATCAGCGCAAAGCTCTGGGATTATAAAGAATCCCCCTCAAACACCTTTGAAAAATTTGATTTTGTTAAGGTAAGAGGCAGTTATACTCCTTTTAACGATACGATTCAGTTCAGGGTTGAAAGAATCCGCTGCGTTTTGCCTGAAGATAATGTAAAAATTGAGGACTATGTTCCCTCTGCCTGCCTTTCGGGTGAGGTTATGCTTGCAGAAATTGAAGCGATTATTGATTCTTTTGACGATGCCGAGCTTAAGCTCCTTGTTACAAAGGTTATTGCAGAATACAGAGAAAAGCTTATTTATTGGCCTGCGGCAAAGAATCTGCATCACGCCGTCAGAAGCGGTCTGCTTATGCACACGCTCTCAATTCTCCGCCTTGCAAAGAGCGTTTGCTCGATTTATAAATATGTCAATTATGATTTGCTTTGCACAGGCGCAATTCTTCACGATATAGCAAAAATTGAAGAGCTTGATGCAGCCTCAACAGGCATAGCAGGTGAATACACCGTTAAGGGCAACCTGCTCGGTCACCTTGTAATGGGTGCAGTCAACGTTGACCGCATCGGCAGAGAAAACGGCATTTCCGACGAAACCCTGACCCTTGTTGAGCATATGCTCATTTCGCACCACGGCACACCCGAATTCGGTGCGGCAAAAATGCCTATGTTTATTGAAGCCGAGCTTCTTTCACAGCTAGACCTTCTCGATGCAAGGCTCTATGAAATGAATCACGCCGTGAGCGAGGTTGAGGTCGGTGCATTCACGCCCCGCCAGTGGGCGCTTGAAAACCGCAACCTTTATAATCACGGCAGAGCAACAGGCGACGGAATCAAACTTGTTTAACAAAAAACAGGAGGTAATATTATGAGAAACCACGAAGTAACAAAGGTACAGCCTTTACTTAAAGAGGACGGCAGTCTCAGAGAGCCGGGTTGGTCAAAAAAGCTTTATCAGGTTTATGACCGCAACGCAATCAAGGCTCCCAAATTCAGAATCAAAGAATGGGACTATTATCTTGTTTTATCCGAAAAAAACAATTTCGGCGTAGCTTTCACAATTTCCGACGACGGCTATATCGGTCTGCAGTCGGTCAGCCTTCTTGATTTTTCAAAGCCCTGGGAGCACACAGAAACAATTCTCAACGCTTTGCCTATGGGCAAACTTAAGCTTCCGCCGACCAGTGAAAAGGGCGACACCGTTTATCACGATAAACGCCTTGATATGGAATTCAGAGTATCCGAGGGTCAGCGCAGAATCGTTTGCAATTTCAAGAATTTCCTTGACGGCAAAACATTTTCCTGCGACATAACCCTTGCACAGCCCGAAATGGACACAATGGTTATTGCAACACCCTGGAAAGAAAAGAAAACCGCTTTCTATTACAACCAGAAAATCAACTGTATGAGAGCAAGCGGTAAAGTTAATTTTGACGGCAAGGAATATGTTTTTGACCCCTCAACCGATTTCGGCACTCTCGACTGGGGCAGAGGCGTCTGGACTTACGATAACACCTGGTACTGGGGCTCGGGCAATATGGATATTGACGGTCACGCATTCGGCTTCAACATCGGCTACGGTTTTGGTGACACCACAGCCGCAAGCGAAAACATCCTTTTCTATGACGGCGTGGCTCATAAGCTGGATGACGTTAAGTTCCACATTCCGGAGAGCGGATACACAGACCCATGGAAATTCACTTCCAATAACGGCAGATTTGAAATGGATTTTGTGCCTATTATCGACAGAGCCGCAAAAATTGATATCAAGGTTATCATAACAGACCAGCATCAGGTTTTCGGCAGGCTCAGCGGCAAGGCTGTGCTTGATAACGGCAAGGTGATTGAGGTCAAGGATATGCTTTGCTTTGCGGAAGACGTTCACAATAAGTATTAATTGGAGATTAAAATGGACTGGACAGAGATTAAAATAACCGTCAATGCAGATGACGTTGACAGGGCGGGGGATATCGCTCATATGGCGGTGCCCTACGGAATTTATATTGAAGATTACAGAACACTTGAGGAAGAAGCCTGGCAGATTGCAAGAATTGACCTGATTGACGAGGATTTGCTTGCCAAGGACAGAACAAAGGGCATTGTTCATATTTATATTTCGCCCGAAGAAAATCCTGCTGAAGCGGTTTCTTTCCTTTCAGAAAGACTTACGGCAGAGGGCATTGCCCACGAGCTTGATGAAGCCGTGTGCAAAAATGCGGACTGGGAAAACAACTGGAAAAAATATTTCAAACCTATGCCTGTTGGCAACCGTCTGCTTATCCGCCCCATCTGGGAACAGGAATTTGATGCAGGCAACAGAGCTGTGCTTCACCTTGAGCCGGGTCTTGCTTTTGGCTCAGGTACGCACGATACAACCAGACTCTGCCTTGAGAGTATTGAAAATTATGCCGAAAGCGGCAAAACAATGCTCGATATCGGTTGCGGCAGCGGCATTCTTTCTGTTGCCGGTCTGCTTCTCGGTGCTGATTCGGCAGTCGGTGTTGATATTGATGCTCTTGCTGTTAAAACTGCAAAAGAAAACGGCGCAACAAACGGCTTTGGTGAGCCTGAATTCACAGTGCTTCAGGGCTCAATGACCGATAAGGTCAGCGGCAAGTTTGATATTATTGCCGCAAACATCGTTGCCGATATCATCGTTATGCTTTGCGAAAACATCAAGAACTATATGAATCCCGATGCAGTTTTCATCACCTCGGGAATAATCGTTCCCCGTGAGGATGATGTTGTTGCTGCATTTGAAAAGAACGGTCTTGAAATAATCGCCCGTCACGAAAGCGGCGGCTGGCTCTGCTTTGAAACGAAGGTGAAAAGCTGATGAGCATTCAGAACGATCTGCGTGAATTTCTGCTTGAAAAAGGTGTTTCTGACGTCGGCTTTTTTACCGCCGATGACGGTCCGCTCAAATTCGGTGTCAGTATAGCGGTCAGGCTGTCTGAAGAAATCATTGATGAAATTGAGGACGAGCCTACCCACACCTATTTCAACCACTACCGTAACGTCAATGCGTTTATTGATGCAATGCTTCTGCAGGCGGGACTTTTTCTGCAAAGAAAAGGTTACCGCTATATAACCGTTGCCGCTTCGCAGAGCATCAATAAAGACGGCTGGAATTACAGCGGCAGATATTCCCACAAAAAAGCCGCCTGCCTTGCAGGTCTCGGCTCAATCGGCAGAAACTCACTCTTTCTGCATTATGAATACGGCAGCTATGTGCGTCTTGGAACAATTTTTACCGATTGCCCGTTTGATGTTTCCGACGTTGAAGTCAAAGATGTCTGCAATGGCTGTGACCTTTGCGTCAAAGCCTGCCCTGCAAAAGCAATCAAGGGCATTGACTGGTATGCAGGTATTCCGCGTGAAGAAATCTTTGACCCCGAAGCTTGCAGCACCTATATGAAAACACAGTTTCAAAAAATCGGCAGAGGCTCCGTGTGCGGCATATGTATGCGAGTCTGCCCGATGAATAAAACCAAGTGAATAGTTTATAGCGAAGAGTGAATAGTTTCGGGTAGGCGTTGCCCACACCCGTTTTTGTGTCAATCTGTTACAGGCGGAGCCTGTCCTTAACTGTTCATTATTCGTTTTCTGTTAATTTAATCCCCCGAAAGAAGAAATATAAATATGCTTACAGAAAGACAGATTGAGCGTATGCTCAAAAAGCTCAGAAGATTCGAAAAAACACTCAACCCTATGCTTTTTACAAAGGTTGCAAAGCTTGACGAGGCTCTTGCCTATGAAACACTTGACAGGCTTTACGATATTCCCGATGAGAGTATGATGGCTCCCGTTTCAAGCGGCTGGGTCTGGGGTCAGGAAGAATCTTTCTGCTGGTTTAAAACGTCATTCACCGTGCCCGAAGAGCTTGACGGCAGGGATTTGTTTGTTATGCCTCACACAGAGGGCTATGAAACTCTGCTTTGGGTAAACGGCAAACCTTTCGGCACTTTCTGCACCAAAATTGTTTTCACGGGTCACGGCAACCACTATTGCGACCTGCTCAAAAAGGGTGTAAAAGCAGGTGAAAAAATCGATATTGCCCTTGAGGTTTATGCAGGTCACACCCACTTGGGCACACAGCCTTTCAGCACAGACAGACTGCTTAAAGAATACAGATATAACTTCGGCGGAATTGATATCTGCGTAAAAGACGAATTGATCAATGATTTTTATTTTGACCTCAAAGTAATCAACGAGCTTACCGAATCGCTTCCCGAGAGCTCATTCAGAAGAGGCGACCTTATCAACGCTCTTTATGAGGTGCATAAGAGAGTTTACTATGCACCAGAAGACGTTGATGCCGAAACTTTCAGAGCGGCACTCAAATCGGCTCAGCCTTTTCTTAAGGAGATGCTTGCCGTCAAAAACGGTCCCGAAGCAGCAGAAGCCTGCATTATAGGTCACTCTCACCTTGACACCGCCTGGCTCTGGAAAGCAACCGAAACAATCAAAAAATGCGCAAGAACATATTCAAACGCAATTTCAATGATGGAGCAATATCCCGAATTTCTGTTTGTTCAGAGCTCTGCCTGCCACGGTGATATGATACGCAGGCATTACCCCGAGCTTTTCAAGGATATTCAGGCAAGGGTTGCCGAGGGCAGATATGAGCCCAACGGCGGAGTATGGGTTGAGTGCGACTGCAACATAACCTCGGGTGAAGCTATGATAAGGCAATTCCTCTGGGGTCAGCGCTTCACAAGAAAATATTTCAACTTCACCTCAAACTGCTTCTGGTTGCCCGATACCTTCGGTTACAGCGCCGCCATTCCGCAGATTATGAAGGGCTGTAAGGTTGATTATTTCCTCACAACAAAAATCGACTGGAACGACGTTAACCGCTTCCCCTATGATACTTTTTATTGGAAGGGTATTGACGGCACAACTGTTTTCACTCATTTCAACAGAATCCCTGCATGGCCCGCACCGCTGGATATGCACTATGCGGTAACCGGCGACCGGAAAGACGGACACCACACTATCAGCGAAAGAAGCGTTACCAGAAAGCGTATCTGTGCCTTCGGTCACGGTGACGGCGGCGGCGGACCGCAGTTTGAGATGATGGAAACCGCACGCAGAATCAAAGATCTCAACGGCTGTGCAAAGGCTGATTATTCACTTGTCGGCGACTATATGAAAAAGATTGAAGCCGATGCAAAGAACGCAGGCACATACACAGGAGAGCTTTATCTTGAACTTCACAGAGGTACGCTCACAAACCAGCATAACATAAAGCATAATAACCGCAAGGCAGAGCTTAAACTGCGTGACCTTGAATATCTTACCGTCAGCAACGCCGTTAAATCGGGCGATGTTGCAAGCGATGAAAAAATTCATCCGCTTTATGAAAAGCTTCTTATCAACCAGTTTCACGATATTCTGCCCGGCACCTGCATTCCTTCGGCGCATAAGCTTGCGCTTGACGAGACAAACGAAGTGCTTGAAAAATCGGCGGCATATATAGCCGAAGCCGTCGGCACACAGGGTGAGTGCGTAAGCATTACAAATACCCTCTCATTTGAGAGAAACGATGCAATCTTCCTTGAATGTGAAGAAGGTCTTGTTGCCGATATTCCTTGCAAACAGCAGGCATATAAAAATCTTGAGGGCAAGAACATTCTTATCATCAGCGGTATAAAGATTCCTGCGTTTTCAACCGTTAGGTTTAACCTTGTCAAAGGCACGCCCGATGCAGCAAGCGTTATTGAGCTTAAAGAAAACGGTGTTTCAACTCCGTTTGCGGAAATCGCTTTTGACGAAAAGGGATATATCGCTTCGTTTATTGATAAAAAGTCAAACAGACAGGTCAGAGGCGAAGGTTATGCTTTGGGCACTCTGCTCATTGCGGAGGATTTGCCCGAATCCTGGGATAACTGGGATATCGATGCTGACCTTGAGGTAAAGTTTGAAGATAATTCCGTGCTTCTTAGCCGTGAGGTCGTTTCACACGGAGCGGCGGCTCTCGTTATAAGAAGCAAATATCAAATTACGGATAAATCAACCGTAACACAGGATGCAATTTATTTTGCCGATTCACCCGAAATCAGATTTGACACCGTTATGGATTGGCAGGATAATCACCGCTTCCTCAAGGCGGCATTTGATACCTCGGTGCAGAGCAACTACGCACGCTTTGAAATTCAATACGGTAACGTCACAAGGCCCACAACACGCAACGATTCCGTTGAAAAGGCAAAGTTTGAGGTTGTCAATCACAAATATACCGACCTTTCCGAAACTCGTTTCGGTGTTGCAATTCTTAACGACAGTAAATACGGCATCTCCGTCAACGGCGGTCAGATGCGCCTTTCGCTCCATAAGGGCGGCACAAGACCCGACTTTGAGGGTGACAGAGGCAGACACACAACCGTTTATTCCTTATTGCCTCACAGCGGCAGTTTCGGTGCAGATAACGTCATAAAGCCTGCCTACGAGATTAACATTCCCGTTGTTGCAGGCAAGGGCGATTTTGAGGCGATTCCTCTTGTGCTTCCCAAGGCAGAAAACGTTATCGTTGAAGCAATCAAGCCCTGCGAAGATAATGAAAAGGCGTTTATTGCCCGTCTTTATGAAGCAGAGGGCACTTTCACAAACTGCCCCGTTGAATTCTTTGAGGGAGCAAAAAAGGTTGAAATAACCAATATGCTCGAAGAGGTTGAAAATGTGTTTGAGGGCGATATGCTCGAATTCAGACCCTTTGAAATCAAAACACTTAAAGTAACTTATTAAAAGGTGAAAATATGAGAGTTTTTACACAGAATCTTACAGATGACGGCGTAACACTCACCGCTTATCTGCCCGATTATTCAAACGAAATGAAGCATATGGCAAAACGCCCCACAATGCTTGTTCTGCCCGGCGGAGCATATATGTTTTGCTCTGACAGAGAGGCGGAGCCTGTTGCTTTTGCTTATAACGCACAGGGTTATAACACTTTTATTTTGCGTTATTCCGTGGGTAAAGAAAAAGGCGTTTTTCCAAGACCTCTTGAAGATGCCGACCTTGCGATGAAAACAATCGTTGACAACGCAGAGGACTGGGGTGTTGATACCGAAAAAATTGCGGCAATCGGTTTTTCGGCTGGCGGTCATCTTTGTGCCGCACTTGCCACAATGGGCAAAATCAAGCCTGCTGCCGTTGTTCTCGGTTATCCATGTATTCTGGAATCAATCAGCCATATTCTTGCAGGTCCCGTGCCGTCGCTTGACGAAAAGGTCAGTGCAACCACACCGCCTGCGTTTATCTTCCACGCCGCACAGGACGACTGTGTGCCCGTTGAGCATTCCCTTGCTTTTGCAACGGCTCTTGCAAAGGCAGGTGTGCCGTTTGAACTTCATATTTTTGAAAAAGGCTATCACGGATTCTCAACCTCAAACAGCTGGGTCTATGACAAGCAGGAGCACGTTGATTATCTTGCACACACAAAGTGCTGGGTTGATATGAGCGTCAGATGGCTTGAGCAGAGATTCAACGTATGATTAATTAAACAATAATTTTTAAAAGACGTACCGTTTTCGGTACGTCTTTTTGCATTATCCGTAATTTCCCGCACATAATAACAATAATTCTGATGAAGATTACGGAGGTAATTCCATGAAAAAAAGAATTTTTGCAATTCTGACAGCCGCTTGTCTGGTTGCAGGTGTTTTTTCTGGCTGCACAAGGACAAAAACCGCAAATGATGGCAAAGTTACAGAAATCCGCTATCTTAATTTCAAACCCGAGGTAGCGCAGGTTTATGAGCGCATTTCGCAGGCATATGAAAAAGAAACAGGAATAAAGCTTGTGGTTGAAACCGCTGCTTCAGGCACTTACGAATCAACACTTACCGCCCGTATGGCTACCGATGAAGCACCCACAATTTTTCAGATTAACGGTCCCATTGGCTATGCTTCGTGGTCGGAATACTGCGCCGACCTCAAGGATACCGAGCTTTATAAGCACCTGACCGACAAATCCCTTGCTATCACCAAGGGCAGTGCTGTTTACGGCATACCCTACGTTGTTGAGGGTTACGGTATTATCTATAATAAAGCTATTCTTGCAAAATATTTTGCTCTGCCCAACAGAGCAACAACGGTTAATTCTGTTGATGAAATCACAAATTTTGCCGCTCTCAAAGCGGTTGTTGAAGATATGCAGGCACGCAAAGCGGAGCTCGGCATTCAGGGCGTTTTTGCTTCAACCTCACTCAAAACTGGCGAGGACTGGCGTTGGCAGACCCACCTTATGAATATTCCCGTAACACTTGAATTTCTTCAGAAGGGCATTGATCTTACAGGGGATAAATATAAGAGTATCGATTTTACCTTTGCCGATAATTTCAAAAATATCTTTGATTTGTATCTCAACAATTCCACAACGGATAAAACCCGTCTCGGCACGGTTGACGTTACCGCATCAATGGCAGAGTTTGCTCTCGGCAGATGTGCGATGGTTCAAAACGGCAACTGGGGGGCATCGCAGATTCTCGGCGTTTCGGGCAACACCGTCAAAGCAGAGGATATAGGCTTTATGCCTATTTATACGGGGATTCAGGGCGAAGAAAACTACGGCATCTGCATCGGCACAGAGAATTTTATTTGCATCAATTCAAAAGCAAGCGATGCAGAGCAGAAAGCGGCAAAGGATTTTCTCTGGTGGCTTTTCAGCTCTGAAACAGGTAAAAAATATGTCACCGATGAGCTTGGGTTCATCGCTCCGTTTGACACTTTCACCGATGATGAAACTCCCGATGATCCTCTTGCAAAAGAGATTGTGCGCTGGCTGAATAACAAAGAAGCGGTCAATATTCCGTGGAATTTCACCGTTTTTCCGAGCCAGACCTATAAAGAAGGCTTAGGCTCTGCTCTGCTTAATTACGCAAAGGGAACAATGAGCTGGGATCAGGTCAAAAAGTATGCCGTTGACGAATGGAAAAACGAATTCGGAGCATAATGTGAATGGAACAATGCTAAAGCATTGCTCGTCAACAGTAATCGAAAATCGGAGCCGCTTATTTTGTCGGCGGCTCCGTGTTTACCCTCGGAGATGATTGAATGCAAAAATCACTGAAAAAATATTTTCCCGTTTTCGTTATGCCTGTGCTTGCGGCTTTTGCCGTGTCTTTTCTTGTGCCGTTTATTACAGGTATTTATCTTTCTTTTACCCATTTCAGAACCGTTGATTCAAGCAAATGGGTTGGCTTTGCAAACTACATCAGTATTATTACCAAGGATAAAACCTTTCTGTCTTCGCTTGCCCTTACGCTCCGCTTCACAATAGTTTCAATCATAACGGTCAACGTTATTGCTTTTGCACTTGCGTTGCTTCTTACACGCAAACTCAGGGGAACAAATTTTTTCAGAACGGTTTTCTTTATGCCCAATCTTATCGGCGGCATTGTTCTGGGTCATATCTGGAGCCTTATCATCAACGGTGTGCTCGGCATTTTTGGTGTTGACATCACCTATGACCCGAACTACGGCTTCTGGGGTCTTGTGTTTGTAATGAATTGGCAGATGATAGGATATATGATGATAATTTATATCGCAGGTCTGCAAAATATTCCCGACCACATCAATGAAGCCGCGGCGATTGACGGCGCTTCGCCCGCACGAAAGCTTTTCAGCATAACGATTCCTATGGTTATGCCGTCTGTAACCATCTGCACTTTTCTGACCCTGACCAATTCGTTCAAGCTTTTTGACCAGAACCTTGCACTTAACGGCAAAGCGGCAGATACCTCTTTGCTGGCGCTTGATATTTATAAAACATTTTATGACCACACGGGTCTGCGCCTTGCCGAATGGCACGGAATCGGTCAGGCAAAGGCTGTTATTTTCTTTTTGCTTGTTGCGGCAATCGCATTTATTCAGCTTCGCGCAACGGGCGGCAGGGAGGTTGAAAGCTGATGAAAACAAAGCGTATTTTTGCCAATGTTTCAACCTATGCCGCGCTGGTTGTGCTTGCGGCGGCTTTTCTGGCACCCGTTTTTATTGTTGTTATGAACTCGTTCAAAGGCAATTTTTATATTTCCGACGAACCGTTTACTTTTCCGGGCGGCGAAAAATATGTCGGTGTTGAAAACTATATTAAAGGCTTCACACAGTCCGATTTTTTGCAGGCTTTTATTAATTCCGCCGTTATAACCGTTCTTTCCGTTGCAGGCATAGTCTTGCTCACGGCAATGGCGGCGTGGTATATCGTCAGGGTCAAAAATCGTTTCACAAAGGTGCTTTATTATCTTTTCACTTTCAGTATGATAGTGCCGTTCCAGATGGTTATGTATACCATGACTTTTCTTGCTTTTGAGCTTAACTTGAACAGCATACCGGGCATCGTTTTCATTTATCTCGGCTTTGGGTCGGGTTTATCTGTTTTTATGTTCAGCGGCTTTATCAAAAGCATTCCCACCGAAATCGAGGAGGCGGCGGTAATCGACGGCTGCAGCCCTGTCCGAACATTTTTTATGATTGTTTTTCCGATTCTGCGGCCTACCGCAATTACCGTTGCAATTCTTAATGCGATGTGGGTCTGGAACGATTATCTTCT
This sequence comes from Acutalibacteraceae bacterium, assembly GCA_045587045.1. Taxonomy (GTDB): domain Bacteria; phylum Bacillota; class Clostridia; order Oscillospirales; family Acutalibacteraceae; genus CAG-177. Next base: position 10,724 of record JAZNBM010000078.1, read on the forward strand.
GCCCTATCTCGTTCTCGGCTCGGGTGAAAACCGCACGCTGCCCGTGGCGGTGCAGATGGCTCTTACGGGCGGCTACGGCAACAAGGATATGGGTGCGCTTATGGCGATGCTTGTCCTCTCAATCGTGCCGATAATAGTTTTCTATCTTTTCTGCCAGAAATATATCATCAGAGGCGTTGTGGCAGGCGCAGTAAAAGGGTAGGTGAATAAATGGCTTCAATACAGTTTAAAAACGTTGTCAAAAGCTTTGATGACGGCAAGGTCACGGTTATTCCCGATTTGTCTTTCGAGATAAAGGATAAGGAATTCGTCGTGCTTGTCGGGCCGTCGGGCTGCGGAAAATCAAC
>JAZNBM010000079.1:0-3351 GCA_045587045.1 Acutalibacteraceae bacterium
TCATTCCTTTTGCTTTTCTTTTTTCTGAAATATTGTTTCCGAGATTCATGATTCATTCTCCTTCAAATTTTGATTCGGCTTGCTTTCGCCGATTTCATTGTTGCAAATTCCTTCGGTTGAGTCAACAAACGAAACGTTGAAGCCGATAAACTAATGGTTGTTTTCGGGGTATCAACCGTTGGTTGATTGCTCTTTCCCGAGCTTTTCGATGTTTCCTGCCTTGACTTTCTTATAGCTTTTCACGGTATTCAATATGTATAAAACAAAACACAGCAAAAACAGAGCAGCAGGAAGAAGATAGACATAATTTTTCGATGAAACCGCAATATAGGTCATTATTACGAAATTTACAAAATGCAGAACACAGCAGAAAATATTTAATATAAATTGTGTTTTATTTTGCTTCATATCTTTCACCTTACCCTTTCATCTGTAAAACGACGGAAAAATCGATTTAGTCTGTAATTTTTTGAAAAAGTTTTATACGGGAAGTGTATCACAGAAAAGTATAGTTGTGAGCGCTGCTTTCTGCTCTTCAGTGGGCAGAGTAATAACACCCGATTTGAGAAGCTGTTCAATAACGGTCAGTCTCATTCTGCCGTTTGTCCACTTCAGTTTACAAGCTATTTTGTGAAGATTGTGCATATGGTCAGCAACGCAGTCTTTTGTGAGTTCATAATATTCTTTGCAGTATTTTTCAAGCTTCTTTTCAAGCTTTTCATCGGGGTCGGGAATAAGATTCATCAATTCATCGCCACCATAGGTGGAAACAATCATTGTTACCTTATCTTTGTCACCGTCTTTTACAAGATAACCCTTTTCATAAAGGCGCTGATATTTTTCAAGAGAAACTTCATCCTTGCTGATTCTGCCTGAAATATGTTCATACAGGCTGTCAAAATCGCTTTCAAGACTGTCACGCCATCCGCCTGTACGGCTGTCATAATATGTATCACACTGCCAGGCAACGGTTGAATATCTTTCATTTGTTCTTGTCATATCTCCGCAGGTATTATATTGTTTGTTGCGGCTCAAATCAAAATCGGGTTCAACTTCTGCAAATGCACTGTAAATTCCGCCGTCTTTTCTTTTGACACTGTATTTTTCAAGTTCTCTCCACATTTCGATATCCATTGACTTTTTGCCGACAGCAAGGATAACTGCAGACCAAAGAAGAAGGTTCATGTCATTATCGGGAATGTAAATTTTGCTCATATCAAGCTTTTTAACCGCTTCAAAAACAGAAGGAATATATTCTTCGCAGAGAATTCTTGCATACTCTTCATTGAGGAGCTGCTTTTTTCTGTCGATTTCATCCGTTGTTTCGGTTATATATATATTTGTTCTGTATTTTCCGCCGCCGAGTTTATCCATGAAGCCGTATTCCTCAAGAGTTCTGACTTCATCTTCAATGAATATAGGTGAAACACCAAGCTCTTCTGCTATTTCTTTGACGGTTTTGGGTGAATAATATGCTGCATAAGCGATATTCTGAGTAAGACTGTTGTGAAGGAAATCGGATGTGTCTCCTTTACTGCCGGGGCAGCCGTTGTGACCCATATTTATAAATTTAACAGGATTAATTCCGAGTGTGCCGGGAGTTCTTTTCATTTCAATACCTTCTTTCAAGCTGTTTTTTGCTTCATAAAGATGCCATTTGACCGTTCCGAGAGGGATGGAAAGCTTTTCCGCAATATCGCCGAGCTTCAGATTATCATAATAATGCATGACAACGATTCTGCGCTGAGTTTCCGAAAGATAAGCAATCTCACGTCTGAGATTTTTCGCTTCTTCTGCATCGATTAAATTCTTTTCATAATCAACGCTGTCAGGCAGAAACACCGAATCAATTGCAAGGTGTGCACTCTCCTTGCGTTCACCGATATATCTTGCAAAAACGTTGCAGGCAATGCGGTAGATATAGCCGTTGATGTTTGCTATTTCGTCCGCTTTCAGCAGCGAGGAATAAACCTCAAGGGTTATTCTTGAAGCAAGCTCCTCTGCTTTATCAATGTCTGTCATTTTTGAAAGAGCAAAGCCGTAAAGCTTTTTGTAGTATTCGGTGATGATTTTGTCGGCCCTTGATTTTTCCATTTTGTGCATCCTCTCTGAACAATTTCAAATATATAGTGAAACAGTCTGAAAATAGGTTGGAAAAAATATAAAAAACTTTTCTGAATATTTTTCTGAATATATTTTACAAGATATGATAATCAAAAGCAATGTTTTTCATTATAAGAAATAACAAAGGAGCTGCTCCAAACAAGAAGCAGCTCCGTTTTAAAACTTTTATTTAAAATTCACTGTGATTTTATGGTTACCTGTGCCTGTTTTGATTTCGATATAGCTTCTTCCTGTTTCTCCGAGAGGAATTATCTTGTATTCGCCGTCGGTTTCGATGCTTTCAATTTCTTTATGAGCAAATATTACGGTGGGCACATCAAAATCCCTATCCTGATGAAATTCGAGAACGAAAGAATTCTCCTCTCTGTCATGACGGTATTTTTCAATCGTTCCGCAAACTGCAACGGGGAACGGTCTTGTTAGATGCTTGAAAAACGGCATGTCAGATATAAACATATCCATAAAAAATGTATAAAATGCCTGACTCCATTGATTTTTGTCAAAATAATCAAGCAGAAAATCAATATGTTTAAAATAATTCTCACTATTCGAAATAGCGCCCCATTCACCAACAAGAATCGGAACGTTCCAGTCATCCTGAGTGTTTTTCTTTTCATCAAAAATTGTCTGCACTCTCGCATCGCTCGGATAATCATATGCAGGAGTATCAACCATAAGATCGTATCCGTGAGGCGAATAGCAAAGCTTTTCTTCACGCTTGCCGTCATAATTTACCGCAGGCATACTGAACGGAATGCTTATGTTGGTATAATAACAGCTTTCAACGATTATGACGCCGTTATCGGTAACTTCTCTTATTCCTTTTGAAAGTCTGTTGATGAAATCGGAATAAACGCCCTCATCAAACTTCTTTTCAAGCGGAAGACCTGCTCTTGTGACCTTCCTGAAAAGGTCGGGATCTTCAAATGGCTCAAGAACAGCCGGCATATCTTTTTTCAGCAAATGCTTGAGCATTTTCATTTTTGGGCAGCGCTTATCCGTAATTATCGTTTTGGCAAGACTCATAATAAGCGTTCTGAACATCTTGCCGCCATCGCTTCCGGGGAAAGGCTCGTTGAAAAGGTCAAAGCCGAAAAGAGCAGGATGGTCTTTGACTCTTTCGGCAACATGCTTCCACATATTTATGAAATATGTCTGCAAACCGACTCCGTTTACCTCTTTGTTTGCCCAGAAGTTGTCAAAACAATTGTGAACAACCTTGCCCCA
>JAZNBM010000080.1:0-2023 GCA_045587045.1 Acutalibacteraceae bacterium
AAGCTTGAATGAATCATATTTTCAACAAGCCATATTGCGATATTGCCGATAACAACAAACGCAAGAAACACGGTATGCTTGCTTGAAACAACGGTTTTCTTTACCGCAGTATAAACAATGACCGCTACCATTGCGGCAAAATATGCAAAAAGGAAAACCTTATAAACGGGATGAAGCGGACCGTATTCTTTGATAAGTACGGTATAGCCGTTGAAGAAACCGAGTGAAACCGCCTTGTAATAAATCGGCAGAATACCTCCGCTTGCGGCAACCAGAAACATAGCTGAATTAACGGCAACAAGTATTTTCGGCAACCATTTAGGATAAGTAAAGCGAGACAAGGTCATTATCATCATCAGAAGCGAAAAGGGGAGAAATACGCTTCCGAGATATGAGATTCTGTTTGACCACAGTGCCGCATCAAGTGTTGACGAAAGGGATAACAGAAAATAGCCGATGTCGCAAACGGCAACCGAAGCAAAAAGCAGACCGAGCCATTTATCGTGTTTCTTGTCAACGAAGTAATAAACACCCGTCATAACCAACGAAACAACCATAGCAATACCGTAAACCGTTGACATATTCTCCCCCCTTTTGTTTTGTTTAAAAATTTTATCATAATTCGGGGTAACTGTCAAATTTAAATTTTGTTGTGCAACAGCAACAAATCAATACACTGTTTTTTGACACGGTAGCCCTAAAGGTAGCCCTTCTTTTGAGGAAGTAGCCTTTGGGGCTACTTATTTTTAAGTATAAAAGAAAATACAATAAAATTACACAGTATAAATTTAAATCCAAAAGGAGAAATGTTATATGGGACTTATTAAAGCAGGATTAGGAGCACTCGGCGGTGTAATGGCAGACCAGTGGAAGGAATTTTTCTACTGCGAATCACTTGAAAACGATGTGCTTATGGTAAAGGGCACAAAGAGAGTCGGAGGCAGAAGCTCCAACACCAAGGGCAGCGACAACATCATTTCCAACGGTTCGGGTATTGCCGTTGCAGACGGTCAGTGCATGATTATCGTTGAGCAGGGCAAGATTGTTGAGGTTTGCGCAGAACCCGGTGAATTCACCTATGATTCATCAACAGAGCCTTCAATCTTCTCAGGCAAGCTCGGCAATTCAATCAAAGAAACCTTCAAGACCATCGGCAAGAGATTTACATACGGTGGCGACACAGGCAAAGACCAGAGAGTTTATTATTTCAACACCAAAGAAATTCTTGATAACAAGTTCGGCACACCCAATCCCTTTATGTTTGAGGTTGCTAACAAAAGATTAAATATGTACCGTTCCGTTCAGGTAAGATGCAACGGTATTTATTCCTACAGAATCACAGATCCTCTTCTTTTCTACACAAAGATTGCAGGTAACGTAGATGATGAATACAGAAGAGAAGAAATCGACAATCAGCTCAAAACAGAGTTCATTTCAGCGCTCCAGCCTGCATTCGCAATGCTCACAGAGCTTGAACTCCGCCCCGCGCAGATTCCTGCACATACAACAGAGCTTAAGGATGCTCTCAACAAGGCACTTGCAGTTGAATGGACACAGCGCAGAGGTATTTCGGTTGAATCAATTGCGCTTAACCCGATTACGCTCACTCCCGAAGATATGCAGAAAATCAATCAGATGGAAGATGCCGCAACAATGGGCTCAAATCCGTTTATGATGGCAGGCAGAATGGCAGATGCACAGGCAAACGCTATGGAAGCTGCAGCCAATAACTCAGCAGGCGCAATGACAGGTTTTATGGGAATGGGTATGGCAATGAACGCAGGCGGTAACTTCAACCCTGCCGCAATGTATCAGGCAGGTGTGCAGCAGCAACAGCAGATGGCACAGCAGCAGGCTGCGGCGGCACCCGCACAGGCGGCTCCAGCAGCACCCGCAGCACCTGCAAACGGATGGAAATGTGCTTGCGGCGCAGTGAACAAAGGCAAATTCTGCCCCGAGTGCGGAGCAAAGAAACCTGCAGACGCACCTCTTTACAGATGCGATAAATGTGGCTGGCAGCCTG
>JAZNBM010000081.1:0-37110 GCA_045587045.1 Acutalibacteraceae bacterium
AAAAACCGCTATTGAAAACAAGCAGAACTTAATTGTCGAAGGTTGCTATATTCCATTCGATTGGCAGAAGGACTTTGACTCCAAATATCTTGAAAGCATCAAATATTACTGTCTGGTAATGAGTGAGGAGTATATCAAAAATCACTTTGCTGACATAAAGAAATATGCAACTGTCATTGAAAACCGTTTGGATGATGAATGGTGCACAATGGAGAGTGTGTTGGAAGACAATGCAGAAATCTTAAAACTGGCCAAGGTGCATAATGCGAATTACATCCTTATCGATGACAAATATGAAATCAACATTGATTTATAACAACAAATTCCAATTTGTTGAACAGCGCTGCCACAATACTTTTGGTCGTTTTTACCCCTACTTATACACCGTTTAGTCGTTCTTTCGCAGAAAAAAGCATCGCAACAGCGGTGCTTTTAGTTTTATTTGTCTTAAGGTCGGCGATATTGAGCTTGAACAGTGTTGCTTGCTGTATAGTTTAGCCGCGAATAAAATGTCACTGAAACCGTTTTTTTAGGCAATACGGACAAGGTCTGACCCATATGTGCAAATGTTGACAAGTTCGCAAGTGCGAAGTATAATTAAATATTGTAATATATGATTTAATCGTATTTCTGAATTGTGCATAAAAGCAAAGGAGAAGTATATGAATAACAAACAGATGATTTTAATAATTGCGTTGCTGTGCATCTCTGTGATATTGTCGGTTGTTCCCGTTGCGGTTTATTTTATTCGCAGAGTGCTTGAAAAAACGTCGGGCGGCACGCAAAAAAAATCAGCCGTGAGCATTATGCTCGTTCTTTCTGCGTGTCTTGTTGCCTCGGTGTGGTGCTTAAGATATGCAGTCGGATACTTTTCATTGACATTCCCCGAAAACGGCGAACTCGCCCTGACCTGGTGGGAAGAGATATTCAACAGCATGGTTCACGCCCTGCAGACCTTCAGTATGGATGAAAGCTACACTGAGTATATAGTCAAAGGCAAAGAAATGGTCAGCGTTATTTTCGGCGAAAATTCAGGCTGGATAACAGCTTACGGTTTCTATGCATCTGTTCTTAATTTTGCGGCACCCGTGGCAGGTGGTGCAATTTTGTTTGAAATCCTTGCAGGCATTTTCCCAAAAATAAAACTTGGCTTGTTATATCTTGTTTTCCGGAAAGACAAATATTATTTCAGCGAGCTTAACGATGCCTCTCTGGCACTTGCCAAAAGCATTTTTGATGCGAATGTAAGCATCATAAAAAGACCTGTTATTGTTTTTGCAGATGCTTATACTGATAATGAGGACGAAAATGACTCAAAACGTTTTGCCGAAGCAAAGCTTATGGGCGCAATCTGCATAAGAGATGATCTTCCCCACATTAAGAAAAACAGATTCGGAATGCGCAAGTTTTTCCTGATCAACAAAAATGAATCGGATAACCTTAAGATTCTGGCGGCTCTTGCCGACTCGGCTAACAAAGAATATCTTAAAAAAGCCGAGATATTTCTTTTTACAAACAACAACGCATACGTTCAGGTTGAAAGAAGCGTGCGTGACGGATTGAAATTTGAAGAGAAGGATATGCCTGTTTTTGTTCCCGTCAAGAGTTACAGAAATCTGATATCTAATCTGCTGGTTGAAGTTCCGCTCTATGAGCCGTTGCAAGGCAAAAACAGAGATGCAGACGGAAATCGAAGTCTGACGGTTACGCTTATCGGAACGGGAGATATTATAACAGAGATGTTTTTGTCAACCTATTGGTTTGGGCAGATTCTTGATTGCAATTTAAAAATCAACGTTGTTTCACAGGAGTCGGAATATGATTTCCGCAGCAGAATAGACTACGTGAACCCCGAAATATGGCGTACAACGCAAAAAGACGACCCTATCCTGCGGATCAACCGCAAGGGTGAGATGGCAGATATATATGCCGAGATAAATTATTTGCAGTGCGACGTGAAATCGTCACAGTTTATTTCATACCTGACCGACAGCAGCTGCGGTGTGTCGGATACTGATTATTTCTTCGTATCCCTTGATTCGGATGAGGATAATGTTTCCGTAGCCGACACGGTAAGAAAATATGTCGGTCATCATCATATCAAAAAGAATGAACCGATAAAAACCGTTATTGCTTACGTTGTTCAAAACTCCGAACTTTCAGAGATTCTCAACAGAAAGAGATTTTACAGCTTTGTCGGAGATAAGCCCGACGTTTATATGTATGCAGTCGGAAATGTGCAGGACGTTTACAGCGTGAATAACGTTTTTCTCTCAGCGCACGAGCAGTTTGCGCAAAAGTCCTTTGAGGCATATGATGCGATTCAAAACACAGAGGAACGTGCAAAAAACCACAGAGAAAGAATGAAGGATGATTACAGATACTGGGCAAACCTTGCAAGGGGTATGCACGTCAAATATAAAGTCTACTCTATGGGTCTTATGAAAGCTTCTTTGTTTGACTGTCCCGATTCGCCTGAAAGCTATTACAGAAAACAGGCAGAGGCATACGATGAGTATAAGAGGGTTGTTGCAGGTCGGTTTGAGTTTGAATCTGCCGAGCATGAAGCCGCACACCTTGAACTGCTGCATAAGATGTCATGGCTGGAACACAGAAGATGGTGCGCTTTCACAAGGGTTATGGGCTTCCGCACAACAACGGACTATAACGTATATGCGGTGCCCGGTAAAAAAGATTCCTACAAACAAATGGATTTAAAGCTTCATCCGTGCCTTGTTGAATGCGACAAAAAAGGAATCAAAGGTGTTATCAGTTCAAAGGGCATTATTGATAACAGTTCACTTTTCAGGTGCGAGGATACCGACAGCTTTGACCTCCTGGATGATTTGTCATATGATTTGTATCGCAGGAAGTATATTGATTATGATTTCAAACAGTACGACTATCCGAGCATCAACGTCTGACTGTCAGGGGGAATAATATGTATAAACCGAATCCGATTGATATAAGCAACATTGAACTTTCCGAAGAAATTCTTGAGCTCACCGAAAAAATAGCTGAGAACGTTCACGAGATTTGGTCAGAAGGTCGAATTGCCGACGGTTGGGTTTACGGCGAAACTCGTGACGACAAAAGCAAAACAACGCCTTGCCTTGTCCCGTATTCGGAGCTGCCCGAAGAAGAAAAGGAATATGACAGAAATACGGCATTGCAGACTCTGAAACTGATAATTGCACTGGGTTATAAGATAGAGAAATAACCACTGTCAAAAGGCTTGTCAGGGGTGTGGGATTAAAATCGGGTTGCGTTGTTGACCAAACAAAAATCTATGCCGATTATGATGCTTTAGGAGATTACAAAATGGAATTTGAATATATTTCAGCCAAAGAGGCCGCCACAAAAATCGGTGTTACCGTCCGCTGGGTACAGCGGCTGTGCAAAGACGGAAAGGTTGAGGGTGCCAAACGCTTCGGCGCACAGGATATCTGGCTGGTGCCTGTCAAATGGGTCGAGGCTCGTCTGGCTTCGGAATGTGAATCCAATAAATAATATAACAATAAAAAAGCAAGCCGTCTGATGACAGCTTGCTTTTTATGAGCTTATGAAAGAAAATGAACGCCCATGGCATTAGGCGCACTGTGCAGGCTGATAATACTGCCGTTTTCGGCGGTTATAATTTTCCTGAAGCCTGCTTTGCGGAGCTTTTCAGCGGTTGCTTCAAGCTCATTACCGTCAACACCCGAGTGACAGAGGAAAGCCGCCGTTTTGTCTGCATAAGGGTGGTCTGCAATAAGGTCGCTGACGTATTTCTCTCTCGCTTCTTTTGATTTGCCTTTGTATTTTGAAAGAATTTCGATTTTACCGTCAACCATTCCTGCACACGGCTTTATCGAAAAAAGACTTGCACCCAGAGCGCTCAGGGCAGAGCATCTGCCGCCCAGATGCAAAAAGTCAACGCTGTCAAGCAGATAGGAAACGTGTGCTTTCGGTACCAGAGCTTTCAGCTCGCTGTATATTTCTTCGGCAGGCATACCCTTGTCACGCATCTCGCAGCCTTTCAGGGCAAGCAGAGCAATGCCGCCGCCAAGATTCTTTGTGTCCAGCACAAGCACGTCGCCCATTCTTGCCGATGCGATAACCGCATTGCGGTGAGTTGATGAGAGAGCACCGCAGAAAGAAAGGTGAACAACAGCCGCGCCGCTTTCAATGAACGGTGCAAAAAAATCCATATATTCGCCCGGTGAAACCGCCGATGTTTTTGGGATAACACCTGTTTTTTCAACATACTCAAAAACGTCTTTGCCGCTTATGTCAACACCGTCGCGGCGCACTGTGCCGTTTGTTACAACAAGCATCGGCATAATCTCAATGCCGTTTTCTTTTGCAAAATCCTGCGGCAAATCAGCCGCGCTGTCAACACTGATAACTACATTTTTCAAAAAAATCCCTCCGCAGTCATTATAACCGCAGAGGGACTTTCTATTCTTGTTTTATCGCTTTAATGTTTCTATGAATGAGAAAAGGTCTGTGTAGAAAGACGTAGTTTTCTTGCCTGAATTCTTTTCGAGCGGAGCAAGACCGATGACCGTACCGTGGTGTCCTTCAAGTGTTTCTGAAATATGCCACACGCCTTTTTTGACTTCTTTCGGGTTGAGGTCGGTTACGTCTTTGTCATAATAAATGCCTTCTTCACTGCTCGGCTTCTGTGCCGAAACAACGCTTACAAGACCGTCGTTTTCTTGCCAGGATTTATCGATTTCAATTCCGCCTTCGGTTTTGCCCGTGTAGAATCCCATGCTCAGTGCCGTCAGTTGAAGGGGGAGAATGGTGTCTTTGATTGAGGGTATATGTCCGTCAAAGCGTTCAACCGCATAGGTTGAACTGTAAGCATATGAGAAATAATAGACGTTTTCAGCCATTTTGATTGTTTTGTTGAGCGCCGCCGCACCATCGGGAGAAAGATCGTATGCGGCGTGGTCACGACCCGAAGCGATAACCTTATCAATGCTGCTTCTGAGTGAAGCTGCGTCAGCGGATCCAACGCCGAATTGGTCAAGCATGAGGTCATAAACGTCTGCAGTCGGCTCATTGAAGTTTGAGGCGAGAATGCAGAATGCAATAAGAAGGTCTGTGGTATCTGTGATATCTGGTGTGTTGGTAATATTGCCTAAACCGACTAAAGCGAGAATGGATTTAAGCGGCTGAAGCTCGTTCAGACTGCCGATAATTGAGCCTGAATCGTTGATAACCTCTGTCAGCGTAGAGCCGTTGTGCGGCGTGCAGAGGGTTGTTACACTGAACACCCATTTGCCTTTGTCGCCCTCAAACAGCGGCGAAACACTGTCGCCGGAAGCTTTTCTTTCGGCTTCGCTGCCATATTCAAGCAGAGAGGTGAGAAGTCTTACCGTTGTGCCGCCGAAGCTGTGACCGATAAGGTTAATCTTCTGTACCTGACCGCCGTTTTCTTTTTCGCCCCAACCCTCAACAAGAGGCTTGTCGTATGTTCTGCCGTATCTTTCGTGGTTATGTTCTTTTGAATGGGCTTCACCGTAATCAACACGTGTGCCTGTAAGCTGGGCATAAAGCTCACACGCTCTGTCCCACGCACTTGAAACGGGTCCCACAGTGGGAGTGATAACTTCATATCCTTTTTCGCGAAGCGTTTTTGCAAGGTCACCGCTTGTTGAACCCCAATAGGGAACGGCTTTGTTCATACCCGAATCTTCGCCCCAGCCGCCGAGACCGTGCACAAGAACGTAAGGATATTCAACCTTGCCGCCATTAATGTCCCACCATAAATTCTTTATCTGTTCGCGGAAAGCGATAGCGCAAAGAGTTGAAATCATAATGCTGAAAACAAGAACCCAGGCAATAATTTTTTTGAGCTTGCCTTTTTTCTTGACGTCTTTTTGTTCAACCTCACCTTCGGCGCTGCCTTTCTCGTCGGGCATAAATGTTTCGTTCTGTTCGGGCAAATCATCGTCTTGATATTCCTCGGTAACTTCGGTGTCGGCGAAGACAATGGGTTTTTCGGGTCTGAGAGTGTCGTCGAGGTCGGGAACATATTCTTCGGTGAAATCTTCATTCTCAGGCTCGTCTTCCTTTAAAAGGTAATCTGTTGTTACGCCGAAAAGTTCACTGATTGATACAATCTTATCTATATCGGGCATTGCCGTACCCGATTCCCATTTTGAAACGGACTGACGGGATACGCCGAGTTTTTCTGCAAAAGCTTCCTGAGAAAGACCGTGTTCTTTTCTCAGGTTTAATATTTTATCTGAAATAGCCATCAACTGACCTCCTGAACGGGTTTTTTATTGTTTTTTCAGAAAACTATACTTGCATTATAGCCTAACCGTTTAGCAAATTCAATCATTCAGAGTTTACATTTTTAAAAATTTTTCTAAATTTATTCGGTGTAAAGCTTGGTTTACACACAAAAATCGGGTGTAACCCTCTGTTTACACCCGAAAAAATGCTTAAAATCAAAGGCTTTCAGAAATAAATGCAAGCGTTGCTTCGCATATTTCATCTGCTCTGTTTTCAATGCACTGATGACCGCCGCCCTCAACAAGATATGAGGTCGCATCGGGAAAAGCGCCGTTCATTTGATCTTTCATTGTCTGATTGATGATGATATCCTTGCTTGCCTGACAGATGAAAACGGGGCAGTCAACCTCGTCAGCTTTGTCAAGTGCGGTTGCTTTGACGTTGAACATCATTTCGCACAGACCGCCGCCGAAACCGTTATACTGTGTAGCATCGGTTACACCTGTTACGTCATAATCCATCGCAAACTGCCAATCCATGGTTGCGGCATAGATAATCATTTTAACAAGCGGAGCAATTCTTGTGCCGTAGTTGAAGAAGATATTCATAACAAACTTCATTGGTGCGCTTGTCATCAGACCTTCCATCTGTTTGGGGAATTCGCTCTGCGGAGCAGGGCAGTAAAGAAGAAGTGCTTCAACGTCTTCTTCGATTGCAATGTTCACAGCAACACCGCCGCCCATTGAATGGCCTGCGATAATCCATTCGTTCATCGGAGCAATGCTTTCCATAAGGTCAATGACGATATCCTCACGGTCAATGATTTCCATATCCTTGCTCTCACGTGTGCTGAAACCGAAATTCGGCAGGTCGGCAAGCACGCAGTCATAACCGGCTTCGTTAAGAATGGGTACCATATTGCGCCATGCGTATGTAGAGCAGAGGAAGCCGTGCAGCATCATAATTCTGCCCTTGCGTGTGCCCTCGGCAGGGAATACCCTGTAGTGAATGCTGTAATCGCCGATTTCATAAAATCGGCTGTTTTCATAGGGAAGGTCTTCTTTGGGGTCTGCTGCATAAGCAAATACCGAACAAGCCGAAAAAACAACTGCGAAAACGCAGAAAATGCTTATTAACTTTTTCATCTTTTGTTCCTCAATGTTTTTTAAATTTTACCCGTTGAGCCAAAGCCACCCGAGCCTCTTTCTGTTTCGTCAAGGCTTTCCGTTTCAACAGGAGTGATGAGCGAAACGGGCATAATAACAAGCTGGGCTATGCGCTCGTCAGGCTGAATTGTGTATGCTTCTTTAAGCTGGTTGATAACGCCCACACAGATTTCGCCTCTGTAATCGCTGTCAATGACACCAACGCTGTTAAGCAGACCGATGCCGTGCTTTATGGCAAGACCGCTTCTTGCAAAAACAAAGGCGGCAAGCTCTGCAGACGGCAGTTCAATGGCAATGCCTGTGGGGATAACAGCCTTTTCACCGCCGCCGAGAGTTATCGGCTCATCGATGCAGGCATAAAGGTCCATTCCTGCGCTGCCGGATGTGGCTCTAAAGGGGATTTTTGCGTTTTCGCGCAGCTTTTTGACTTTGAAGTTTTCCATTATTTTGCAAGGTCCTCTCTGTATTTTTCTTCAGGCGGAACCTTTTTGTGGGGGCAGGGAATAGGCTCTCTGACGGGGTTGACGGGATTTGCCCAGCGAACAGCATTGATGATGATGCGCTGAACATACTCGTTGTGGAAGGTGGGGTTGCTTTCGTGACCGGGCTGGAAATAGAAAATTCTGCCCAGACCTCTTGTCCAGGTGCAGCCTGAGCGGAAAACTTCACCGCCCGAGAACCAGCCGAGGAAAATGATTTCATCGGGAGCAGGAATGTCAAACTGCTCGCCGTACATCTCTTCTGTTGCAAGGCTGAAATGGTCGGGGATACCCTTTGCGATGGGGTGATAGGGATTTATGTTCCAGATTCTTTCTCTGTCGCCGTCACGCCATCTGAGGTTGCAGGTTGTGCCCATAAGAGATTTAAAAATCTTGGAGTGGTGACCCGAGTGCAGAACAACAAGACCCATACCGCCGAGAACGCGGTTACGGATTTTTTCAACAAGCTTGTCAGGAACCTTGTCATGAGCCATATGACCCCACCAGATAAGAACGTCGGTGTCGTTAAGAACTTCGTCAGAAAGACCGCAGCGGCGCTGAGAAAGAGTTGCAGTGCGAACTGTCAGGTCATCCTGCGTTGAAAGAAAGTTTTTGATGCAACCGTGAATGCCTGCAGGGTAAACACCTGCAACTTCGTTGCTTGATTTTTCGTGAACGCCTTCGTTCCAGACGGTAACTTTAATCATAATTTTCTCTCCTTGTTATTTTATCGCTTTATCGTAATTTTTTCATTATACCCTGTGATGCGGAAACTATTTTTGCGGCGGCAGGTTTGGTAATCAAATCCATTTCTCCCATAAACTCAACGTAATCGCCGTCAAAACGGTGCTTGAAGCGGTAAAGACCGAACAGCGGATTGCTTTCATCAATAACGCCTGCAACACCTCTGAAATCATAGATGCGGCAATTCTCTTTGATTGCCCACTTTATCATTTCCCACTGGAGCAGATAGTTGGGCATAACCTTACGGTCGGAGTTTGATGAAGCACCGTAGAAATACCACACCTTGTCGCCCCAGATAACGGATATTGCGCCTGCAATGGGCCTGCCCTCGTAATATGCCATATAGAGCCTTGCTTTATCGCCGAAGCAATCAAGAATGCTTGCGAAATATGCGGCGGAGCGAAGGTCGAAGCCGTCTCTTTCGCAGGTTTCTTTCATAAGCTGATAGAAGGTTTCTGCCATTTCGCTGCCGTGGATTCTGATTTCAACTTCATTTTTGAGTGCCTGACGGATTTTGCGTCTGTGGTCTGAATGGAAGGCGGCAAAAACCTCGTCCTCTGTTCTGCCGTTGAGATGGATTCTGATAACACAGCGGCACTGGTAATCCTCGAAATTAACCGTTCTGCCCTTGAATTTGAAGCCTTCGGCAAGAGCCATAGCTCTGTATTCTTCGTTTTCGTAGGGAACATCTTTGTCGATTTTCAGTTCGTATGCGTTATACTTTTTGCCCTCTGTCTTTGCGGCGGCAATCAGAGCCGAAAAAGTTTCTTTGTCATCAAACGCACAAACGGGTCCGCGAGGAGCATACATCATATGATAGGGGAGCTTTGAGATTTTTCGCAGAAGCACCGCCATTGTGCCTGTGATTTCACCGTTATCATTCTTGCAGATAATACCGAACCACTTCCAGTCATTTTTGACCTTGCCCCAGAGTGACGTCTGCAGAAAATGACCGTTTTCGTGTTTTTCAACAAACGCATCGAGAGCCTGTGCGTTGTTTATATCAACAATCTGTGTTTTCACAATTTATCCTCACAATCGTAGTTATACATATACACAGATATTATAACCTAATATATACCAAAATGCAAGAGCGGCAAGATTATATTTATATTGATTTAATCGAAGATATAATGTATAATTTTTTTAAACATATTTGGGAGAGAAAAAATGAAGTTTAACCTCAATACGGATAAAACTTATCAAACCTTTGAGGGCATCGGTGCAAGCGGTGCCTGGTGGGCGCAGATTGCAGGAGGTTGGGATAACGTTGACCCCGAAAGCGGCATTGCCGTCAGGGACAGGATTTCACAGCTTCTTTACAGCAAAACCGAGGGTATCGGTATGCGTACCTACCGCTATAACATCGGCGGCGGCTCGGCGGATTCGGGCAGGGGAGAATATTCCGACCATGCAAGAAGAGCACAGAGCTTTGATGACGGAAAGGGCGGCTATGATTTTTCGAAGGATGCAAATGCCGTTTATATGATGAAGCAGGCGGCGGCTGACGGCGCGGATGAGATTATTCTTTTTGTCAATTCGCCGATTGAACGCCTGACAAAAAACAACAAGGCGCATCTTGATAAAAACCAGATTTTCAGAACAAATCTTGCTCCTGCTTTTTACGGCGAATTTGCAGACTATATTCTTGACGTTGCGGAGCATTTTGTCAAAGAGGGTCTGCCCGTGAAATATATTTCTCCCATAAACGAACCGATGTGGATATGGAACGGCGGGCAGGAGGGCTGCCATTACAGCCCCCGTCAGGCAGGCAACGTTATGCTCTGCGTTGCAAAAAAACTTGCCGCAAGAAAAGCACTTTCGGGGGTTATGCTCTCGGGTGTTGAAAACGGCGATATCCGCTGGTTCAATAAATCATACACACGCAATCTGCTTAAATATCCCGAGGTCAGGGCAAAGATTGATTCGGTTGACCTGCATTCATACTGTCTGCCGCAGAAGTTTTTGCCTGCGTTTGCAAATGACAGACTCGCTTTTGTTAAAAGATTCAGAAAGTGGATGGATAAAAAATATCCCGACGTGCCCGTTAAAATGAGCGAATGGTGCCATATGCAGGGCGGCAAAAATACGGGTATGGATTCCGCTCTGGAAACGGCAAAGGTTATGTGCGAGGATATAGGCATTCTGAATGTAACATCGTGGCAACACTGGATTGCCTGCTCGCTTTATGATTACTGCGACGGTCTGATTTATCTTGATACCGAAAATCGCAGTTTTGAGCTTACAAAAAGATATTACGTTACGGGCAATTTTTCAAAATATATTCCTTACGGTGCGGTGCGTTTTGACGTTAAAACCGACGATGAATCGGTAACGGCTCTCGGTTTTGAAAAAGACGGCAAAAAGTATCTTGTAGCAGTGAACTTCTCGTCGGCAGAAAAGAAAACCGTTTTTGAATCCGATGCGGTTTTAGCCGTTACGGACAAAAACAGCAATCTGCGTGAATATACCGCACACAGAGGCGAAGAAATAATCCTTACCCCCGAATCGGTAACAACTGTTATACTGGAGGGCTGAAATGAACATAATCAACAAAGTAAAAGGGCTTGCCGGCACTGCAAAAAGCAACTGGAAAACTCCGCCCAAGGGCAGATACGTTACCTATAAAGAAATAGCCTCGCTTTCGGGCGGCGGCATAGGCGTGCGTTTTGTGAGCCACTGCATTACGCAGATGATTATTTCCGTGGGCAACGAGCTTATCGGAAACACCATCGGCATCAATCCAACGTCGCTCTATGCGATATATATCATCAGCCTTATCACGGCTTTTCCGCTTACCGCTCTGCGTGCAAGAATGATTGACAACACACGCAGTATGAAGGGCAAATACCGTCCCTATCTTATCGTTATGGGCATACCTGCGGTTATTCTGGGTATAGGCTTTATCTGGATGCCCTATGAGCTGATGAGCAACCTGTGGAAGTGCGTAACGGTGCTTGCTTTCAATATCGGTTTTCAGTTTTTTTATAATTTTTATTACGATTCCTACGACGGACTTATCAACGTTATTTCACCAAACAGTGTTGAGCGCTCCGACGTGCTTTCTGTCAGGTGCATAGTTGAAAACCTTTCGCCCTCAATTATCAACATTGCTTTCCCTCTGCTTGCAAAGCTTGTTACGGGCGAAAACACGCTCTATGATATCAGGGTTTACAGAATGACCTATCCGCCGATGATGATATTCGGCTTTTTGATTTCACTTTTCGTTTATGTGAACGTTGAGGAAAAAATCATTCAGGCGAAAACGCATCTCATTCAGGTTAAATTCATTGATGCATTCAAGGCTGTTGCAAAAAACAAATATTTTTGGATAATTTCCCTTGCAGGCTGGATGGGCTTCCTTGAATCCGCTTTTGCAAGCATACTCCACTGGATGTACGACTATCAGCAGGCGTGCGAAGCGTGGCAGTTTTCAATCATCACCGCCATTGCAGGCAATGCCTCTCTTTGGCCGAATATTATTGCTCCGTTTTTTATTCGCCGCTACGGCAAAAAGAAAATACTTGTTGCAACAAACCTTATGAGCATAGGCTTTATTGCGATGATGTTACCTGTTATCAGACTCACGGGTCACCCGAGTGCAATCTGGCTGCTGCTTGTGTGTCTGTTTATCAACACGCTCATTACCGCTTTGGGACACTTGCTGACCCCGAGCGTAAATGCCGATATCCGTGACTATCAGCAATATATCACGGGCGAAAGAATTGACGGTATGTTTGCCGCTGTCGGTCTTATCGGCAACGTTATAACAATGGCAACGGGCTTTGTTTTGCCGATGATTTATGAAAAATCTGGTCTTAATGAAGAAACCGCTGTTGCTCTGGGATATTCGGCAAGCAACGTTTACGAGGTGCTCAACAATCGGGAATACTTTATCAGCATATGCTCAATTTTGATTGTTGCATCGGTTATCGGTGCGGCGATGAACGTTATTCCTTATTTCTTCTTTGATTTCACCGAAATCAAGCAGAAATCGGTCATCAACGTGCTTAAAATCAGGGCGCTTTTTGAAGACTATGCAAACGGCGTTCTTTCCGATGAGAAGCTTGTTGAAGCGGTTGAAATCATCAAAGAAGCAGAGCTTTATTTCAACAAAACTCCTAATGATTTAAGCGGAGCAAAGGCTGTTTTGCGTCAGGCAAAATCACGGGGCAAAGAAGAATACGCTTCTGCCAAAGCGGAGTTTCACCGCCAGAAGGAAGAAAACGAAAAAATTGAAATTGCCGCTTTCGTCATGGAAGAACTTAAAAAGTTCACCACTCCCGAAGGCATTGACGAGCTTGAAAACGCAAAGGCTTTTGCTGTAAAGGGTCTTGACGGTTTCCTTACAATGAAACTGCCTGACAGGGCACAGGCAAAGGCGATGCCCAAAGAAACGGAAATGGAAAAGAACCGTCGACGTGCCGCTCTGGGTCTTATCAGCGATTTGAAAACCGCAAGGAAAGCCGCCGCCAAGTATTATCCCGACGGCATTGTTGAGTTTGACGTGTCACGTTTTGAAAAGCTTTTCAAAGCCGAGGACAGAGCACAGGAAAAATTTATTAAAACCGCTAAAAAGCTTAAGCTTGCCAAAGCAAGAGGCAGCGCGGGTGAAATAAAGAAATATAACGAAAAGCTTAAGGCGATAAAGAAAGAAAAGCTTGCAATCGCAAAGCAAATCAAGGTTGCGACCAACGATAATTCGGTTTACCACAGAGCCGCAAAGCCTTATCTTGACGCAGTCAAAACCGTCAGACAGGCAGAAAATTACAGCCGCCTTGACGAAATAAAGATGCTTTATGAAAAGGCAGCCGCAAAGGTATGATAAATGCAAAAAGCCGTTCACGTTTGTGAGCGGCTTTACTGTTATAAATCGGTTATTGTTAAACTGCGGTGTTTATGTTATACCTTAAGAATTCCTTTTTTGACCGAACTTTTGATTACCCCTTCAACAATGCACCAGAGTTCAGGTGTTGCGGTGCGGATAATATCCATTCTTTCATAAACCTGTGCCGCGCTTACGCCGCCCATTTTCCAGGTGTGGCCGTCAGTCAGGTAGTTTAGCAACAGGGGCTGAATGCGGTCAATGGCATTTGCATATTTTGCTTCTGCCGTTTCGCCTGCTTCAAATTCATCCCACAGAGCGCGGATATCCGCTCCCTGCACGGGGTCAAGCATACCGAAAAGCTTTGTTGCGGCATCTTTTTCGCGTTGCTCTTTATCCTCATATCCCTTGGCATCATAGGCAAAAGTGTCACCTGCATAAACCTCAACAAGGTCGTGAACAAGGGCGATTTTTATAACTCTGCTGACGTCAATTCTTTCTGCGCTGTATTCTTCAAGAATCATTGCCATCACGGCAAGGTGCCACGAGTGAGCGGCATCGTCCTCACGCTTTGAGCCGTCCGCCACAAGATTTCTGCGCAGAATCTGCTTCATCTTGTCAATCTCAACGGTGAATTCAATCTGCTTTTGTAACTTCTTATTTTCTATAAAATCAAAACACTCCATAAATCTCACCTCTTTTTCAGTATATCATTTTTGGTCGGCAAGTGCAACTTGTTTGTGTTGAAAATGTGATGCTTGTGTGGTAAAATAAAAACAGAAATCATAAATTCAAGAGGTAAACAATGAAAACTCTTATTGAACTTTTTGACAGGGAACCGATATATAACTATCTTGCCGCAACGGTGTTCAGACCGCATAAAGTTTGCTTTATAGGCGACAAGAGTTCGATTGACAGTGACGAAATGACGGCGGCAAAAAAATATGCATGTCTTGCAGGGCTCGACTGCACATTTGAGTTTGTTTTTGCAAACACCAACGATTATGACGATGTGCGCCGAACTATTTCAGACGTTATCCGCAAAGAAACGGCAAAAGGAAACGAATGCACCGTTGACGTTACGGGCGGCAGAGAGCTTGCGCTTGTTGCGGCAGGCAGCCTTATACCTGATGACGTGCAGGTTATATATTATGATAAAACAATCAATTCGTTCCGCTTTTTGGGAAGTGACAAGCTTCAGTGCGTTGACGTTGGTTTAACCTGCGAAGCGTTCATAACCATTGCGGGCGGAACGGTATTTTCCAACCCCAGAAATATGAATTACGGCGAAAAAGAGTGGGAAATCATTCGCAAGGTTGTAAGGGTATATTTTGAAAACAGAGAGGTCTGGAACAGGTTTGTAAAATATCTTCAGCAGGTTGCAAAGGGTGAAAACGAAAAAGTTTCGGATAATCTCTACGTTGATGCACCGTTTTCTTTTGAGGAAGGCGGCAGATATTTCAGTTGCAACGAAACGGTTATGCGTGAGCTTGAACGCACGGGCGCAATCAGAAATCTTAGATTCACGCCCGATAAACGCAGGCTGAATTTTATGTTTTTCAGCGGCGAAATTGCAAATCTGCTTGTCAACGAGGGTGTATGGCTTGAGCTTGCGGTTTATCTTGCCGCAAAGAGCAGCGACAAATTTTTTGACGTTCAGTCAAGCGTCAAGTTTGTGTGGGATATACCGTCGGGCGGCGAAACGCTCGGAGGAATTATTGCGGATAACACGCCGCGAAACGAGGTTGACGTTGTGCTCACAAGGGGAGTTATGCCTGTTTTTGTTTCGTGCAAAACAAGGATTCCCGTCAGTGACGACCTCAATGAGCTCTATGCAATCAGGCAGAAATTCGGCGGCGAGCTTGCAGGCGCAATTCTCGCAACAACAAAATTTGTCGGCAGGGATTTACCGATATCGGAAAGAGCCGCTGAAATGGGAATTTTTATTCTTGACGAGCGTTATTTTGAAAACGGAACGGTTGCAAAACAGCTTGAAAAGGTAACGGAGCTTAAATAAAGAATCAACAGGCTTGCAAAGGTGCGGTACCTCTGCAAGCCTGTTTTTGGTTGTTATTCATCGTAAAGATACAAAATATAACCGTAGTCTTCGCTGACAGTAAAGTTTTGAAGTTCCTCATAGCTGAAATGGCATCCGAAAACGGTTGTGCTTTCCTCTCCGCTCCAATAATTTTCGAGAAACGTGATATATCCGAGCTCAACCAGCCTTTCTCTTTCAGCCGTTACCTCATCGGAACGGATATCAAGTGCTTTGCGTGACTTACAAACCGTGATGCAAACGTTATATTTTGCCTCATCTCCGTAGTGTTCCATTGCGTTTTGCAGAGCCGGTGTCATAATGACGGTGCCGTTTTCGGGCGCAACCTTTGCATTGAGAGGTTCGCCCTCAAAATCACGTATCATCGGCAAAATCGGGTTCGGATTATATTCATTGCCCTTGAATTTGTCACCGCATTCAGTCAGAGATTCCGTAACCGCAACAACCTCCGCTTCGCTGAAGCCGTCAGCACGGATGCTGAAGCCCGTATCGTTATAGATAAAGTTCACCGCATAGTAGTCGGCTTTGGAGTGATAATAAATATAAACCTCAACGCCGTTGATTACCGAGCAGGATAAATCTTTTGTAAGCTCATCGTGCGTATAAATGCTGCCGAAATTGTTGACGCTCATATACCTGAATCTTTTTGAAACCTCAATTTCAAGCGACCTGTTGCCTTCAGCTTCACGGTTGACGTACATTATAAGCTGATTGTCGTGGGTGACTTCGCCCGTGCCGCCGTTGGCGCGGTAAATTCCGTAGCTGCGGCTGCTGCCTGCACCCAAATGACCGACGTATTCCGCCATGTCATCGGGCACTCTCGGAAAAATTTCCGTTCCGTAAAACGTGCGCAATTCGTCTTTTGTCATAGGAACGTAGTCATTGATATCAATATAAAAATCACAGATAGAATTCATATACACGTTTTCGGGAAGTGCGGTGTTAATGAGGATTTTGTTTTCCGTTTTTTGAGTGGTCTGAACGGCGGCAACCGTTGCTGAAACGATTTCGGCAGCCTGTTCGGGGGCGGTGTCGGGGTGAGCTTTAACACCCGAAATCACCGCTACAACGGCACAAATGCAGACAACGGGCAGACCGATTTGCACGGCTTTTTTTTGCCGTGATTTTTTCTGCTTCAAAAGCCTGTCTCTTTTTTCAAAAACGTCGCTTGCAACTTCATTATAATTCTTCATAAACGAAGCCCTCCTTTTCGAGTTTTGTTTTGAGAGAAAGTCTTGCTCTGTATAAAAGATTTTCTGTGGCGTGCTTGCTTTTGCCGATTGCTTTTGCCGCCTCCGAAACGCTGAAATCCTCAAAATAAACCAGCCACAAAACCTGTCTGTGCTCCGCTTTAAGAGTTTTTATGGCGGAGTGAAGGCGGATTTTTCTTTCTGCAATCAAAAAAGATTTTTCAAACTCTGTTTCTTCTGCGGCAATGGCAGAATAATCGTCAATGTTTTCGTGTGTGTTTTTCGACTTGTGCCGCATACGGTCAATTGCTGTGTTTCTCCCTATGGCATAAAGCCAGCTTTTGAATGAGGATTTGCTCGAAAATCTTGGCTTTCTGACAGCAAGTTTCACAAACGTTTCTTCCATAACTTCTTCCGCCGTCAGAATGTTATCCGTGAAGCCGCACAGGTAAAGTATCAGTCCGTCTTTATAATCTTTTATAATTTCAACAAGACCGTTATCGTCACCGTCAAGAAAACGGCGGTAGCTACTTGCACCGTTATCCATAGGGCACGCTCCTTTCCGAAAGATTACCTTTCATTAATTAGACGAATTTCAAACACAAGCACTCCCGATTTGGAGAACATTTTTATTCTAATCAAAAAACGGCGGAAAGTTCCGCCGTTTTCTTAATTATGCACTATATCCTGCCAGACGAATGCAACGTCTGCACCGACCTGAACAAAGGTGTCAATCTCATTGTTGTTAAGCTTTGAAACTCTTCTGAAGCCCTGTTTTTCAAATTCCTGACAGAAAGCGTTTGCCATTTCTTCGCTTTCAAACGTGATGTGGGTAATGAGCCTGAACTGGTCACGGGGTGCGCCTGTTTCAAGACCGGGCACAAAGCCTGTGCACCACCAGTATTTGGTGTAATCTCTGGTGAAAATTGTTTGATAGTTGCCGTCGTGGCTTCTGTCCCAGACAAAAGCCATTTCCATATTGAGCCAGTCTTCGGCTTTGGCACAGTTGTAATGTGTGCCGCTTGAACCGATTTTTCTTGTGTAAACACCAACCTCGCCGCCGACAAACGCATAGCCGTACTGACCTTTCCACATCTGAACAAGCCATTCTTTGTTGTCATAAACGAACTTGACTCTTACGGTGTCATAGTTCATCATACCGAGAGGGGCCATACTGTCATAGCCCTCGTTGAAGCCGAAATTCTGCTGCCAGCAGTTTTTATCATCTGTATAAAAATATCCGCCGTCGGGGTCATATTTATATGAAAGCACTTTTGCCGTTTCAAAATCAACGTCAACGTCGGGCGGAATATACTGCGGAGCAACGGGCATAGTGAAAACCTTGTTGAAATCCTTGTTTACGGTAACGGCAGGCTGTGTGGTAACCTGTGTTGACGGCTGGGTTGTACCCTGCACGGTTGGGGCGGAAACGTCGGGAGTTGACGGTGCCTGTGACGGCAATGTTACGGATGTTTCGCCCTGAATCTGTGTTTCCGGCTCAGGAAAATGTATTTCAGGCATAAAAACTTCCGCCGTTTTTTCTTCGACAAGTGCGGTTGTGTTTTCTTCGGCTTTTTTACCGCCGACAAACCTAACGATAAGCACGCATACGACGGCTGTCAGTAAAACGGCAACCGCCGCAATTATGGCAACGATTTTGTTGTTTTTCATTATTTATCTCCTTTGGTGGCTGTTGGATTAAACGGGATATTCCCTGATGAAAGCGTTAATAAAAATTGTTCCCATATCCATGGCAACAAGCACGGTTTCTCCGTCTTTTTCGATAAAGGTCATACCCTCGCCCTCGCCGCCGAGAAGGTTGCGGTCAAGGTGCTTTTCAACCTCGCCGCTGTCGGGGTTGATTTTGTATATAGCTTTTGTTTCGTCATTGGTTGCTGCGTAAAGAATACCGTTATAAAACTCTGCGCCCTGAATTGAAGGCACGCTGAATGAAAGCGGAATTTCTTTGACGAAAGCCATCTCGTTTGCCGTGTCATAAACAAGCAGCTTTGTAGGTTGCTTTGAGTGGTCTGTGCAGTAGAGGAAACCCGTTTCGTTGTCAACGCAGACCCACGGCAGACCTCTTGTTACGGTTTGGCTGTCAAGAATATAATAATCAACAAAATTAAGGGTTTCGGCATCAAAAATGCCGACGATAGGATAATCCCAGACCTTGCTGTCCTCCATACCTGCATAGATGTATCCGTTATAATAACTCAGACCGCCTATGTGCGCAATGCCCAATTCCTTAAGCTCATCGGGAATGGCGGAATAATCTGCATCAATAACCGTTGTTGCATCGAGCATAGTACGTATCAGCGTTGTTTTTGACGAAAAATAATAGGTTTCTCCGTCTGTTGTCATACCCTGCGAGCGAAAAATTGCGCCAAGACCCACAACGTTTGTTTTTGAAGTGTCGGTGTGTCCGCCCGAGGTAAACAAATCGATTCCGTGGGTGAGGATTGAAAACGGAATAAACACAACTGCCAGCACTGTTGAAATCAGCTTTGTCAGAATAATCTGAAACATCGTCATAATTCTTTCCCCCTATTTGCAATATTTAACTATTATACCAAAAAACGGGAGAACAGTCAACAAAAATACAACTCAACAATTCGGATGCAAAAAAGCCGTTTATATTCGGCGAAATAACGATAAATAATACTTGAAAAATTTGACATAATAATATAAAATATATAGTTGGTAAAGTATGCAACAAATACTATAAAATCTGAAAGGACGATTTGAAATGAGCTTACTTAACAAAAAGACAGTTGACGACATCAATGCAAAGGGCAAGAAGGTTCTTGTTCGCTGTGACTTCAACGTTCCCCTCAAAGAAGGCGTTATCACAGACGAAAACAGAATCAACGCAGCTCTGCCCACAATTCAGAAGCTTATAAATGACGGCGCAAAGGTTATCCTCTGCTCCCACCTCGGCAAGCCCAAGAACGGTCCCGAAGCAAAGTTCTCACTTGCACCCGTTGCAGTAAGACTGAGCGAAAAGCTCGGCAAAGAAGTTGTTTTTGCAGCTGATGACACAGTTGTTGGCGAAAACGCAAAGGCAGCTGTTGCAGCTATGAACGATGGCGATGTTGTTCTTCTTGAAAACACACGTTTCCGTGCAGAAGAAACAAAGAACGGTGAAGCATTCTCAAAGGATCTCGCAAGCCTTTGCGAACTCTACGTAAACGACGCTTTCGGTGCAGCTCACAGAGCTCACTGCTCAACAGTCGGCGTAACAGCTTTTGTTGAAGAAGCAGCTGTAGGTTACCTTATGGGTAAAGAACTCCAGTATCTCGGCAATGCTGTTGAAGCTCCCGAAAGACCCTTCGTAACAATCCTTGGCGGCGCAAAGGTTGCTGACAAGCTCAACGTTATCGAAAACCTCCTCAACAAGGCTGATACTCTTATCATTGGCGGCGGTATGGCTTACACATTCCTCGCAGCAAAGGGCTACGGCGTAGGCAAGTCACTTCTTGACGAAAGCAAGATCGATTACTGCAAGGATATGCTTGCAAAGGCAGAAGAAAAGGGCGTTAAGATTCTTCTTCCCGTTGACGTTGTAACAGCAGCAGGTTTCCCCAACCCCATCGATGCTCCCATCGACACAGCGGTTTATGCAGCAGACGCTATTCCTGCTGACGTTGAAGGTCTTGACATCGGTCCCGCAACAGCAGCTCTCTATGCAGACGCAGTTAAGAGTGCAAAGACAGTTGTATGGAACGGTCCCATGGGCGTTTTCGAAAACCCCACACTTGCAGCAGGCACAATCGCAGTTGCAAAGGCACTTGCTGAAACAGATGCTGTTACAATCATCGGTGGCGGCGACTCAGCAGCAGCAGTCAACACTCTCGGCTTCGGCGACAAGATGACTCACATCTCCACCGGCGGCGGCGCATCACTCGAATTCCTTGAGGGTAAGGCTCTTCCCGGCATCGAAGCAGTTAATGATAAATAATTTTGGCGAAATTTTATTTTCTCCCTCACTTGCGTATCTTCATACGCGGCGTTCGGTGCGAAAACCAAATTTCATCCAAAATTCTAATATCATTAATAAAATCAAATTATTTGCGCGATTTTTGACTTTCTCGTTCGTTTGCGTATCTTCATACGCGACGTTTGGTGCGAAAGCCAAACCTCATCACAAATTCTGTTATCATTAATGTAACTAAAAACAGTTTTGTAATATAAAAGATGTTATGTGTAGGGGCGGATGTTATCCGCCCGCTGCACTGCTTTGTGAAAGGACGTAATTCTAATGGATAAATCACTCCGCAGACCTGTTATTGCAGGCAACTGGAAAATGAACAAAACTCCCGCAGAAACAAAGGCTATCATCGAGCAGATGAAGCCCCTTGTTGCAAACGCTGACTGCGACGTTGTTATCTGCGCTCCCTATATTGACCTTTATGCTGCTATGGAAGCTGCTGAAGGCTCAAACATCAAAATCGGTGCCGAAAACTGCCACTGGGCTGTAAGCGGCGCATTCACAGGCGAAGTTTCTGCTGAAATGCTCAAGGCTGCAGGCGTTCCCTACGTTATCATCGGACACTCCGAAAGAAGACAGTATTTCGGCGAAACAGACGAAACAGTTCGTGACCGCACAAGAGCTGCTCTCAACGCAGGTCTCAAGGTTATCCTTTGCGTTGGCGAAGTTCTTGAAGAAAGACAGCTCGGCATCACAGCTGAGGTTGTAAGAAAGCAGACAAAGGTTGCTCTCTCCGGCGTTTCAGAGGCTGCACTTGCAAACATCATCATCGCTTACGAACCCGTTTGGGCTATCGGCACAGGTCTCACAGCAACTCCCGAGCAGGCAAACGAAGTTTGCGCTGTTATCCGTGCTCTTATCGCAGAGCTTTACAGCAAGGATGCTGCTGACAAGTTCGTTATCCAGTACGGCGGCTCAATGAACGATGCAAATGCAGCTGACCTTCTTGCTCAGTATGACGTTGACGGCGGTCTTATCGGCGGCGCATCACTCGTTGCAGAAAAGTTTGCAGCTATCGTAGCAGCAGCTTCAAAATAATTTTAAATCATATTTCGTTTAACGGGAACGGGATTTTCCGTTCCCGTTAAATAAAGTGTAGGGAATGGTCTTGACCGTTCCGAAAAAGTCAAAACGGAACGCCCAAGAGTGTTCCCTACAATAAAGCTGTAAGAAAATTTGAAAGGAATGTTTGAAATGAGCAAAAAACCCGTTCTTCTTTGCATTATGGACGGTTTCGGCAGAAATGACAGCGATTACGGCAACGCAATTTCTTCCGCAAGAACCCCTAACCTTGATAAAATTATGAGAGAAAATCCCATGACCTATATCGGTGCATCAGGTATGGACGTTGGTCTGCCCGACGGTCAGATGGGTAACAGCGAAGTTGGCCACACAAACATCGGTGCAGGCAGAGTTGTTTATCAGGAGCTTACAAGAATCACAAAGTCAATCAGCGACGGCGATTTCTTTGAGAATGAGGCTCTTCTGGGCGCAGTTGAAAACTGCAAAAAGAACGGCTCGGCTCTTCACCTGATGGGTCTGCTTTCAGACGGCGGCGTTCACAGCCACAACACACATCTTTACGGCATTCTTGAGCTTGCAAAGCGTGCAGGCCTTGAAAAGGTTTTTGTTCACTGCTTTATGGACGGCAGAGATGTTCCTCCCACATCGGGCAAGGATTTCGTTGCTGACCTTTATAAGAAATGCGCTGAAATCGGCGTTGGCGAAATTGCAACAATCATCGGCCGATATTATGCAATGGACAGAGACAACCGCTGGGAAAGAGTTGTTAAGGCATACGATGCAATGACAAAGTGCGAAGGGGTTAAGTTTGACTGCGGCTGCGAAATGATGACTGAATCCTATGCAAAGGAAGTTACGGATGAATTCATTGTTCCTGCAGTTTCAAATAAGGCACAGCCTGTTTCAGATAACGATTCCGTTATTTTCTTCAACTTCCGACCCGACAGAGCAAGGGAAATCACAAGAGCTTTTGTTGATGGCGAATTCAGCGGCTTTGAGCGTGAGCAGATCGAGGGTCTTTACTATGTCTGCATGACACAGTATGACGCAACAATGCCCAACGTTAACGTTGCTTTCAAGCCTGAAAGCCTTGATAAGACATTCGGCGAATACCTTTCGGAAAAAGGAATGACACAGCTCCGCATTGCTGAAACAGAAAAGTATGCTCACGTAACATTCTTTTTCAACGGCGGCGTTGAAAAGCAGTACGATGGCGAAGACAGAATTCTTGTTAAGTCCCCCTCGGTTGCAACCTATGACCTTCAGCCCGAAATGAGCGCTTATGAAGTTACAGACAAGCTTCTTGAAGCAATCGGCACAGATAAATACGATGCAATTATTCTCAACTTTGCAAACTGCGATATGGTTGGTCACACAGGTGTATTTGAAGCAGCAGTCAAGGCGGTTGAAGCTGTTGACACCTGCGTTGGCAAGGTTGCAGATGCCGTTATGGCAAAGGGCGGCGTAATGCTTATCACCGCTGATCACGGCAACGCAGACAAGATGTTTGAACCCGACGGTTCACCCTTTACCGCTCACACAACAAACCCCGTTCCCTTTATCGTTATGGGTTATCCCTGCGAGCTTAAAGAGGGCGGCAAGCTTTGCGATATCGCTCCCACAATGCTCAAGAT
The DNA here is from genome assembly GCA_045587045.1 of Acutalibacteraceae bacterium. Lineage (GTDB taxonomy): Bacteria > Bacillota > Clostridia > Oscillospirales > Acutalibacteraceae > CAG-177. Next base: position 23,340 of record JAZNBM010000081.1, read on the forward strand.
TATGAATCTTGAACAGCCTGCACAGATGAGCGGCGAATCACTTATTAAATAAGTTAATTCAAATAAAATGCCCGACGAAATTATTCGTCGGGCTGTTTTTTTTAACTGAATTTTATTCCGCAGATATCTCTGATTTGCTTCATGATCTGTGACACCTGCATGGCTCGTTGCTTTATCGTATGGTAATATTCATCGTCGGGGTTGGCAATAAAGCTCTCAAAACCGCGCGCTTCATATCCCATAAGATATTCTTTTGCCACGTCGCCGATAATTTCCTGTGCATCACCGCTTTTTGCGATTAATGTCATATTGGTGAGCTTGGATATCGATTCGATTTTTATTGTGCCCTCGTCGCCGAAAATCTGCGAGCCGAGTCTGTCCTGACCTAGCTTTGAGTATGTAAAGGTAATCAGCTTGTCAGGATAGAGCAGACCTGCCGTTCCGCTACCGTCTGCACCGCTTTCCATAAAGTGGGCGCAGGCGGGTGTTTTTTCGGGCATACCGAACAAATCAAGGGCGGGGTAAACGCAATAAATGCCCAAATCCATCAGACAACCCGTTGCAAGGGCAGGGTTAAAGATGTTAGGCAGTTCGCCCCTCTGATAGGCAGGATATTTTGAAGAAAGCTGCGAAAAATCAAAGTGAACGCTTGTGATTTTACCGATTTTGTCTGTTGCTTCTTTGAGCAAGTCCCTTGCAGGGTTGAACATATACATTATTGCTTCAACGTATATAAGTCCTTTTTCTTCGGCAAGAGCCTGCAATTCTTCAAGCTCCTCGGGCTCAACGGTTATCGGCTTTTCGCAGATAACGTGCTTGCCGCTCTGCAGCAAAAGCTTTGACTGCTCATAGTGCAGACGGTTGGGACTTGCGATATAAACCGCATCAAAATCGCCCTCTGCAAATTCGTTGATATCGGTGTAAACCTTTTCAATTTTGTTTTCGGCGGCAAATTTGTTTCCGCTTTCGGCAGTGCGTGAATAAACCGCCACAAATTCCGAGCCGCAGACAAGTCTTGCACCGTCGATAAAGGATTTTGCAATCCAGCCTGTGCCGATAACTCCGTAGCGCATATCAAAGCTCCTTTGCCATTGTGGTTGCTCCGAAAAGGGAGCAAAGAATTTTAAAGCCGTTACGTTTATAAAATCTTATTGCGGCGGTGTTGCCTGAGCCAACTATCAGAACAACGCCGTTGATACCTTTGTTCTTAAGATGTTCAAGTAAAGTCTGCATCAGCTTTGTGCCGTTGCCGTTGCCTGTGAATTCGTGGTTGATATCAATGTGAAGATGTGCGGAATATTTTTTGAACAGAAAGTTATAAGCAATCTTTTCGCCCCACGGAATCATCCAAGCCGTGATGCCGTGTTTGCAGACCCTTTTCATATAGGGCTTGAATTTTTTGTGATATTCCCTTGCGTTTTCCGAGCAGAAGATATAACCCTGTGCCTTATTGTTTTCGTCAACAAGAACAAATGCGTTCTGTGGCTCCTGCTCACAATAATAGTCGCAGTAAATTGCAAGCAGTATGTCCTTCTGACCGGGGTCTGTTTTTGCTTTTTCGGGACCTGTATTCACGCAGACCTGACGGACATCTTCAAGATACTTATTCTCAAATTTTTTGACTTCAAGCATTTAAATTAAACCTCAACATTGAACTCTGCTTCGCCTCTGAACGGAACGTTCATATCACCGTAAACAAAGGCGGCATCTATTCTTTCGTCGGCAAATACCTTTATATGTGCTTTGCCGCAGGCTTTGGTAAACTCAACGCGGATAACGCCGTTTTCTGTTGTGATATGACCTTTTGCACGGTTCATACCGTCAACAAAAACGGGGTTGATGATTGCTTTTTTGAAGCCAACGCTGTCATCGGTCTGACGGATGCCGAGAAGGTGTTTGAAAATATTTTTTGTAACAGCGCCGAACATCGGGTGGTTACGTGAATCTCTGCCGTTCCAGTTTTCCCAGATTGTGGTTGCGCCGTTGCGTGCCATATATGCAAACGAAACATCTTCGTTGCTTGCCATCAGGTTGAAAGCAAGCTGACCGTGACCGTTTTCAAAGAGCCAACGGGTAAGAACTTCAGTGGCGATAATACCTGTGTCATATTTGCCAAGCTGCTCATATTTATCGCAGACCTTCTTTTCGACACGTTTGTCGCCCATGCCGATTTGCAGAGCAAGGCTTGATGCGCCCTGAATATCTCCGCAGAAGGTATCCTGCGCGGGGCTGTAATAAGCCGCAACAATTGCACGTTTGACTTTTTCAATTCTTTCAGGCAGATGTGCGGTTTCGCTTTCTTTGCCAAGAACAACACCTGCTTCAATAACCTGCTGCATAAATTTGACATAAAGGCAGGTGTTGACATAGGATTCGGGAATTTTTATCATATCGGGTGTGCACCAGTCGCCCAGGCACCAGCCGCCGTGTTCTTCGCGGCAGACAAAGCCGAATTCGCTTCTGCTTTCAAGATATTCAATGAAGCGGAGCATCTTGGGGAAGAATTCTTCGAGAAGGTCTTTGTCGCCGTAGATTTTATAGAATTGCATCGGCACTTCAATGATTGCGCCGCCCCAGCCTGAAGGACCGCCTCCGCCGCCCATAAGGGGCGCGGTGTGCTGAACATGACCGCTGTTTTTACACTGGCAGTCGGCAATATCATAGAGCCATTTGCGGTAGAATTCACGGCAGTCAAGCATCAGCATAACGGTTTCGGCGCAAAGCTGACCGTCACCGGTATAACCCAGACGTTCTCTGTGGGGGCAGTCTGAAGGTACACCGCTGTGCATATTGCCGAGCTGTGTTCTGATATAGGCATCAAAAAGCCAGTTGATATTTTTGTTATCACTTTCAAATGAGCAGGTAACGGGACAGTCGGAATGAACAACGTCAACTCTTACAACCTCGATATCCGCATCAACTCTGAAATAGCGGAAGCCGTGCCAGGTGAAGTGGGGGATATATTCGCGGTCTGTGCCGTCGGCAATGAATTCTTCACTCTGATAGCCGTCCTCAAACTGAATGCCGTACCATTTTCTGGTTTCATAGTATTCTTCGGCATAGTTGGCAACGAACTTTCTGCCTGTTTCCTTGCACTTGAAAACAGCATAGCCTGCAATATTTTCACCAACATCATAAAGCTTTTTCTCGCCCTCATCTTTAAGAAGAACGGGCTTAATTGAACGGATAACCTTGTCTGCAGGCGAAAACTGAATATAGAACTCGCTCTTGGGTGCGTCAACAACCGTGCTTGCGGAAAAGCCTTCGCCGCTGTAATCCGCATTTTCACAGCCATGAGGATAGCGCGTGTAATCGTGCTTTTCGCCGTCATAGAGGTTATTGAAAGTCACAAAACCTTTGTGAGCAAAGGTTGTTTCGTCGCTGACAACTTCGCCGCTTTCTTTTTGAATGAGGTAGCAAAGCTTGGGGTCACCGAATTTAACAACGCCCTCTGCGTGGCGGCTGACTTGGTTATAATATCCGTTGCCCACAATTACGGTCATAACGTTTTCACCGTCTGTGAGGTAATCGGAAATATCGTATTTCATACAGTAAATGCGGAAAGACATTTCGTCATTGAGCTTGAAAACAAGCTTCTGCAAATCGCGCCACTCATAGCAGGTAGCGTTGGGTACAAGCAAATCATCGCTCACTTTTTTGCCGTTGATATATAACTTGAAAAAGCCGAGGCCGCAGATGGTGATTTCAGCCTTTTCACCTTTTTTTGCTGTGAATACTTTTCTGAAAAGGGGGGCATCACTGCCATCACATACTATCCATTTTGCGTTCTTAAAAATCTGTTCGTGAGTCATTTTTATTCCTCCGCTTCGTTTAATTCATTCAATTCGGTAAGCCTTGCATTCCATTCCTCCCATTCTTCCATAAGAGAAAGCTGCTCGGCTGTAAGGTTTTCAATTTTTTCTGTGTATTCAATAACCTGCTGATAATCGGCTGAAACCTCGGGGGTTGAAAGCTCTGCCGTCAGCTTTGATATTTCTGAATCAAGGCGGTCAATTTCCGCTTCGCCCCGTTTGATTTTGCCGCTCAGGCGGTTGATTTCACTTGCACGCTCTTTGCGAAGCTTATATGAATTGACCTTGACTTCGGCTTTCTGCGGCTTTGCTTTTGCCTGATTGAGAGCAATCAGGGCATAATCATTATAGTCACCGTCGAATTTTTCAAATCCATCGGTTTTCATTCTGTAAATTTTGGTTGAAAGCTTGTTTATAAAATATCTGTCGTGCGAAACTGCAATGATTGTGCCGTCAAAATCGTCAAGAGCCGCTTCAAGCACCTCTCTTGACGGAATATCAAGGTGGTTTGTCGGTTCGTCAAGGAGAAGTACGTTTGCGCCCGAAAGCATAAGCTTGAGCAGGCAGAGTTTTGCTTTTTCGCCGCCGCTTAAGTTATCAACGTTTTTGAAAACGTCATCGCCCCTGAAAAGGAAAAGAGCCAGATAACTGCGCACCTTTGTTTCGGTGAACAAGCGGTGCTCGTCCCAGATTTCGTCAATAACGGTTTTACCGCCTCTCAGGCTTTCGAGGCTCTGGTCAAAGTAACCGATTTTAACGTTTGCACCGAAGTTATAACCGCCTTCGTCGGCTGACTGCTGACGGGTGAGGATGCGCAGAAGAGTTGTTTTGCCGCAACCGTTTGAGCCAAGAATAAATACTCGGTCATTTTTATAAACCGACATATCGGCATTGCGGAAAAGTGTTTTTGTGCCAAAGGCTTTTGCAAGTGACTTAACCTCAAGCACGTCATTACCCGTTTCACATTCGGGTGTGAATTTCATACGCATTTTTGAAAGCGAAGGCTCGGGCTCAACAAGCTCCGCTTTTTTCTTCTCAAGCATTTTACGCTTACTTTCAGCGGTGATAAAATTGCGTTCCCTTGCGAACGAGCGTTGCTGCTCAATAATACCTTCAATATGCTTTATTTCTGCCATCAGGTTTTCATACTGACGGCGCTCTGTTTCAAGGCGTTCTTCCTTGAGCTTGAGATAAGTTGAGTAATTGCCTTTGGTGCAGTGTGAGCGCCTGTTTGCAATTTCAACGGTTTTGTTTGTGATTTTATCGAGAAAATATCTGTCGTGCGAGATAACGATAACCGTTCCCTTGTAGCCGAGAAGAAAGTTTTCAAGCCACTCCGTGCCTGCAATATCAAGGTGGTTTGTGGGCTCGTCGAGCAGAAGAAGGTCGGAGCCGCTGAGCAGAAGCTTGCACATACTCAGCTTTGAACGCTGACCGCCGCTGAGTTTATCGCAGGTGAGAGAAAAATCGTCCTCGCTGAAGCCGAGACCTATGAGTGCGGCTCTTGTTCGGCTTTTGTAGGTCAGACCGTCTTTATCCTGAAATTCTTCGTGAAGCTTATTCTGCCTTTCAATCAGCTCGTTGCGGTTGCCGAGGTGGGAATCGATTGCCGCTGCAATTTCTTCCATCTCGCGTTCCATCTCCATAAGCGGTTCAAAAACGCTGATTGCTTCGTCATAAACCATTCTTACGGAGCCGTGGCAGGCGTGCTGCTCAAGGTAGCCGACCTTGACGAATTTTGAGACGAAGGCACCGCCCTCGGTTGGCTCAACTTCGCCTGTGATGACCTTGAAAAGCGTGGTTTTGCCTGTTCCGTTTGCGCCGATGAGACCAACGAAATCACCGGAATTGACGTCAAACGAAACGTTTTCAAACAGCACCTTGCCGCCGAAATCAACTTTTAAATTCTGTATGCTGACAACTGCCATAGTTAATCCTTAAAATCAAATAATCAGATGCGGGTTTCGATAATTTCAAGCACACCGCTGAGCTTATATTCACCTGCGTTTGCAGGGATAAAGATGCTATCACCCTTGATGAGAGTAAGTGTTTCGCCGCAGCAGTCGAGTTTGCCCTCGCCGTCAAGAACAAGCAAAGAAACAAATGAATCCGTACCTGCGTTATCTGCAAAATCACCGTTTACGTCGAGCTTCCAGGTCTTAAAGAGGGGACAGTCGGCAAGAAGCTTCTTTTCTTTGCTGTAAAGCTCTGCACCTTTACAAAAATCGGGCTGAGTGTATTTCTCAAGTGTTGTAACGGCAACACCGTCTGCAACGTGGAGCTCTCTGGGTTTGCCGTCGTTGCCGAGTCTGTTATAGTCATAGATGCGGTAGGTTGTGTTTGAGCTTTCCTGCACCTCTGCAAGAAGAATGCCCTTGCAGATTGCGTGAAGCGTGCCCGACTCAATAAAGAAGAAATCGCCTTTTTTAACTTTGACCTTGTCAACGTATTCGGCCAGTGTGTTGTTTACAATGGCATATTTAAACTGCTCGGGAGAAATTTTATCCTTGAAGCCGAGAATCAGGTGAGCATCCTCATCACAGTCGATGATATACCAGCACTCTGTTTTGCTCTGGCCTCTGCCTGTTTTTTCGCAGTATTCCTTTGTGGGATGCACCTGCACCGAGAGATCATCTCTTGCATCGATGAATTTGATGAGAATGGGAAAATCTTCAAAATTCTCTGCGTTTTTGCCGCAGATTTCGGGATATTTTGCAACAGCATCGGGCAGAGAAACGCCTGAAAGCTCACCGTTTACGATGCTTGCAAAGCCTGACGGATGGCAGGAAAGCATCCAGCCTTCAGCTGCGTTTGCTTTTTCTGTTTCAACGTGATATTCGTCAATAAGTTTTCTGCCGCCCCAGATTGTTTCTGAAACAAAGGGCTTTAATTTAATGGGATAGAGCTTCATATTCATACCTCCAGAGAGTGAAAAATTGCATATTTGTATAATTATAGCATATATATCCGATAATTGCTATAGAATATTTAAAGGAGGATGAAAAATTATGGAAAAAATTTTGAACAGAGCACAAGTGTTTTATTACGAAAGAATAAGAAAACCGATGCCGTCAATGGCACGGAAAAACGACCTTCTGCGCCAGATAAGAGAAACCTCGGCGCGGCTCACGGCGGCACACAACCGCTTTGAAAATGAGTGCGACGAGGATTTGCTGGATTCTATTATATTTGAGATACAGTCACTCAAGGCGCTTTACCGCTATCTGCTGCGCATGGCAAAAGAGGAGGGGCTTCAGTGCGCCGAAATTTCGGTTTTCGGCAGAGAAGTTGTGTGAGGAATTGCAATAGATTTGGTTTTTTGGTTTGTGATACGGCTGTTATTTTGCCTCAACAAACCATCTGCCTTCCTCTTCAAAAATATAAGTTTCTTTGCCGCATATCTGAACGGTGTAGCGCATTCCGCATCCGCCGACCTTCAGGGATGCGGCTCTGCATATATAGAGCAGCCGCTCAACCTCATAAACTCTGCCATCTTCCCAGATGATACGAAGAGGGCGGATTGCACCTGTTTTGTCTTGCTTCAATATAACGTCAACGTAGACTTTGCGGTGCATTCTTTCCCTCCTTTTCTATACCTATTTAAACATCGGTGACGGCAAAACGGAAATTTCGTTTTCCTTGTGCGGAATTTTCTTTTCCGTCATAAGGCAGCAGTTAAAAATTGCCTTGTCACCGAAACGGCGGCGGATATCAATAACCGTGTTATCGATTTTCTCCTGCCTGTCGTGTTTTTCGCTGTTGCCGAAAAGGTCGAGCTGGTCGGGTGTATCTTCATCCTGAAGCTCAATGCCCCTGACGGTAACGGCACGCACGTTGTGCTTCCAGTCATAGTTTTCATTGAAAAGCCTGAAACCTTCAGCGGCAATCTCAAGTGCACTCTGCGTTGCAAGCGAAAGCACCGATTGACATTGACGCACGGCAAGCTGACTGTCTTTTATGCTTATCTGAACACCTTTTGCGGCAAGACGGCTTTCTTTTAGCCGTCTGCTTATATCCTGCGAAAGCTCAAGCATAACTTTCCACACCTCGTTTGCGCTCACAAGGTCGGCACTGCAGGTAACGCCATGACCGATGCTTTTGGCGGGTACGGCGAATTCATAATGTTTGACACGTGAGGAATCAAGAGCGTTGGCATAAACCCACAGGTCTGCACCGCACTTGCCGAGAATTTTGCGCAGAAAAGCTGCATCGGCATTCGCAAGGTCACCGATGGTCAGAATGCCGCAGGAATCAAGCTTTTTTGCCGTTGCTCTGCCCACACCGAGCAGGTCTGCGGCAGGCAAACGCCATATTTTTTCTTTGAAATCATCACGCCCGATGCAGGTTACGGCATCGGGTTTTTTCATATCCGAGCCGAGCTTTGCAAAAATTTTGTTAAACGAAACGCCGACGGATACCGTCAGACCGAGCTCCCTTTTGACAGTTTCGCGGATTTCGTTTGCAATTTTTTTGCCGTTGCCGAAAAACTGCGTGCTGCCCGTAACGTCAAGCCAGCATTCATCAAGACCGAAAGGCTCCACCAGGTCTGTGTAACGCAGATAAATTTCGTGTGCATAGTGTGAAAAACGGCTGTATTGGTCAAAATGCGGCTCAACGATTATCAGCTCGGGGCATTTGAGTTTTGCCTGCCACAGAGTTTCACCTGTTTTAACGCCGCATACCTTTGCTTCCTGAGATTTTGCAAGGATGATTCCGTGGCGTGATTCTTCGGAGCCGCCAACGGCAACAGGCTTGCCGCGCAGCGTAGGGTCAAGCATACATTCAATTGAAGCATAGCAAGCATTCAGGTCTGAATGCAGAATAACTCTGTCCACCTGCAAAACCTCCGTTCTTATTAATGAACAAATGTTCGTTTAAATATATAATACTCCTCTTGAACCAAAAAGTCAACAGGTAAAGCAAGGAAAATTATCGGTCACAATGCACAAAAAGAAGAGAAACTGTTTGTGCAAAAATGCAATGAAAAACTCTGTTTGCGCTGTGGGTTTGTTTATTGTTCCGAAAAATTAAAAACGCGGCAAAAAACTTGATTTTTGGCTTGAAATAAAGGACTTAAAGTGTATAATAAACCACGGAAAAAAACAGATAACGAGGTTGAAAAAATGAAAATTTTTGCACCGAAGCTTTTTTCGGTTAAGGAACGTTTAAGCAAAAAACAGCTTGTCAACGATATTGTTGCAGGTGTTATTGTTGCAATTATCGCTTTGCCGCTTTCAATCGCTCTTGCGATTGCATCGGGTGTTTCACCCGAAAAGGGTCTTTATACCGCCATTGTTGCAGGCTTCGTGATCTCTTTTCTTGGTGGCAGCAACGTTAATATTTCAGGTCCGACGGCGGCGTTTGCAACAATAGTTGCAGGCATTGTTGCGCAGTTTGGCACAAGCGGACTTGTTGTTGCAACAATTATGGCAGGCTTGCTGCTTGTTATTATGGGTCTGTTCAAATTCGGCTCGCTGATAAAATACATACCCTATACCATAACAACGGGCTTCACCGCAGGCATTGCCGTTACAATTGTTATCGGTCAGATAAAAGATTTTCTGGGTCTGACTTTCCCCGAGGGTATGCCCACGGTTGAAACTGCAGAAAAGCTTCACGCCGTTGCGAAATCAATCGGCACTTTCAACTGGCAGGCGCTTGTTGTTGGTGCGGTTGCACTTGCAATTCAGATTGTATGGCCTAAAATCAGCAAAAAAATTCCCGGCTCGCTTGTAACCGTTGTTGTTGGTGTTATAATGGTCAAGGCTCTTGATATGAACGTTAACACCGTTGGCGACCTTTATACGATTTCAAGAGAACTGCCAAAGTTCAGTCTGCCCCAAATCAGCTTTGAAAACATCGGTCAGCTTGTGCCCAGTGCGTTCACAATTGCAATTCTTGCAGGTATTGAATCGCTGCTTTCCTGCGTTGTTTCTGACGGAATGATTAAAGATAAGCATAACTCAAACACAGAGCTCATTGCGCAGGGTGTAGGCAACATCTGCTCGGGTCTTTTTGGCGGTATCCCTGCCACGGGCGCAATTGCAAGAACGGCGGCAAACGTTAAAAACGGCGGCAGAACACCTGTTGCAGGTATGGTTCATGCGGGAATCCTTTTGCTGATTCTTGTTGTGCTGATGCCTTATGCGGCGTGGATTCCCATGCCTGTTATTGCGGCAATCCTCTTTATGGTTGCTTATAATATGAGCGAATGGAAGCGCTTTGTGAAAATCTGCAAAACAGCACCCAAGAGCGATATTCTTGTGCTTGTTGTAACTTTTGTGCTGACGGTTGCGTTTGACCTTGTGGTTGCAATTGAGGTCGGTATGCTCCTGAGCCTTATCCTCTTTATGAAACGAATGAGTGACGTTGCAAGAATAAGAACGTGGACAGACGGCGGAGACAATTCCGCACCAGACAGCGAACGTCTCAAGGCAGTGCCCAAGTACATTGAGGTTATTGAGTTTGACGGCCCGATGTTTTTTGCATCAAGCGAAAAGTTTAATTCAATTCCCATAAAAGACGGCGTAACAACAGTTATTCTGAGAATGAGAAACGTGCCTGCGCTTGATATAACCGCAATGCGTGCGCTCAGCGATATTCATTCAACCTGCAACGCAAAAGGACACAGGCTTATTCTTTCCCACACAAACGAGCAGCCGCTTTCGGTTATGAAAAAGTCAGGCTTCTTTGACAGAGTGGGTGAAGAAAACTTCCTGCCCAATATTGACGAAGCACTTGCTTACGCCGAAAAAGTAAACCAATAAAAATAAAAGCTCACACAGACGGATTTTCTGTGTGAGCTTTTTGATTTAAAGAGTAAATTCATATTCTCCGCCGGAAAGTGTTTCGGTTACGGATTTTTTATTGAAAGCAAGGTGCATATTGGCTGTTGAGTTATCGGGCACGCACACTTTAACAGTGCAAACGCCGTTTGCTTTTTGCCATTCGCAGGCAGCTAAGCCTTTCGGAGTGTTTATTTTAACCTTTACCCACTCAAGACCGCAGTCAAGAACGGGTTTGATATCAAAGCTTTCATAGCCGTTGCGGATATTCCTTATGCCACCGAGATAAGCGTAAAACGCTTCGTCATATGTTCCGAGAAAATAGTGGTTTTGCGAACGTGTTGTTCTCTCCCAGCTTTCCCAGGCAGAATCCGCACCGTTTGCAACCCAGAATCCCCAGCTCGGGTATTCGGTCTGCAGCATAACCTTTGTTGCGATGTCGGCATATCCGTTTTCAAAAAGAACGGGCAAAACATATTTTGTTCCCGTGCAGCCCGTATCAAAACGGTAACCTCTTGATATGAAACTGTCAACAAGATTTTGCAGTACGCGTTCTTTGTTTCCTTTTTCGACCATACCGAAAGCGAGCGGCAGAAGATTTGAGGTCTGGCGGTAACTGCCGTCACGCTCACCTTTCTGCACCCATACGGAGGTTTCGTAAAAGCCTTTTTCGGGCTTATAGAATTTTTGGTTGAAGGCATCGGCAATATCCTGTGCCGCATTTTCATATAAGGAAATATCTTCCGCTTTGCCGAGAATTTCCGCAATTCTTACCATTGATTTGAGCATTGCGTAAATATAAGCGGTGCAACAGATTTCGGCACCCTCGGAGGGGTTGGGATCGATTTCCGCATCTGCTTCGCCCATTGGTGAAAGCCAGTCGGAAAGACCTCTTGTGCCCCAGACGTTGCCGAGTGATTTGAGCTCCTCGATATCTTTGAGAGCAAAGGATCTTAAATCGGGATAGAGCTCTTCAAGATAAGCCTTGTTGCCGCAAAAATCATAAAGAGCAAGCGGCGCAAAAACAAAAATCGTATTCCATACGGGCGAATTACCGAGTCCCCACGAGGCAGTGGGCACAATAACGGGCACGCAGCCGTATTCGTGCAGGCAGTCCGCCATTGTGTCAACAAAGCTTTGCATATAGCTGTCCATAGCGAAGTTATACATCATTGTTTCAAGCGCACAGCTTGCATCGCCCAGCCAGCCGTTTTTCTCCCAGACGGGGGTGTCGGTGGGCTTGCCCTGAAAATTATTCAGCAGGGTGCGGCGCATAATTGCGTGGAGTGTGTTAAGAAGCTCTTCGGAGCATTCAAATTCGGAAACGGTATCAACGTCATTGGCGATTTTATAAATCTCAACGTCAGCGGAATCAAGCTTTTTGCAGCCGTCAACCTGAATGTATTTAAATCCCTTATAGCTGAATTTAGGCTCAAAAACAAATTCTTCGCCGCCGCTGATAAATTCATCCTGCTGAATGTAAGCATCGGGCCACCACTCTGCGTTGTGACCGCTGTCCATGCCGATTTTTTGCAAAAAGCCTTCGTTGGTCAGCTTTTCGCCGTAGGTGACGGTGATTTTCGTACCTTCAGGCTCGCTGAAACGGATTGCTGCCCAACCCGTCAGCATTTCGGGACATTTAATGATAAAACTTTCGCCTGTTTGTGTTATCTTTTTTGGCTTAAAAGCTTCAATTCGCCTTATGGGCGGCATCGTCTGCTCTTTGAGTCTGCCTTTGGGCACTTTGACGCAGATTGCATTTTTCCATTCAAAGCTTTTTCGCCTTGCATCAAAGGTTTCGCCGTAATATATGCTGTTTGCAATGGTCGGACCGTCTTTGGTTACAAGCCAGCTTTCATCGGTTGCAATGATTTCCGTTTTGCCGTTTTCATATTCGATTTCAACGTCGGCAATCATTTTTGGCGAATCTCTCCACGGAGCCGTGTCCCAATCCCAGACGCCTGTTGTTTCGTTGAAAAAGCTGTGACCGACCTCAACCGTAACGGTGTTTTTGCCGTCTTTGATGAAAGGTGTTATATCAAAAACACGGTAAAAAACCGTTTGGTTATACTGCGAATGTGCAGGGTTGAGCACGGTATCATCGGGCAGAGAGCCGTTGATTTTAAGTTCAAACAGACCGAGACCGCTGATAAATATTTTTGCGTTTTTTACGTTGCGAGCGGTAAATTCTTTTTTGAATATCGGCGCCAAGCGTTCGTCAACCGTCATTTCGGCACCTATCCATTTGCCCTGCCATAAGTGTTTCATAATTTAACCCTCTGTTATTTCGTAGAATACAACTGCGCTGGGGTCAAGAGTGATATCAAGAGCAATTTCTCCGTTAACGATTTCAACTTCAAACGTTTCGGGTTCAAGCTTTGAACATTCGTAATATTTTTTGTAAAGCTCATCGTAATAAATCTTTCTTGCATCGGAATTCTGAAGTGTGGTTGGATTATCAATCTGAGGACAATCGGGTGACCAGGCAAAGCAATCGTCGCCGATGCCGTATTTTTCTCTGTCCTCAATCCACTCGTCAAAATAGTTGCAGTCGTTGTCAATAACGTATGCAGTGACCTTTACCTTTTCGCCGCTGAGCTGCGGAGCTTTTACGGTGAATTCAAGGTCGGCTTTTTCGTCGTATTCAACGTCATTTTTGAAGTTATAAGCCATAATGTGAACGGTATTTGTTTCTTCATTATAAGCCGAAACAGCGTTTACTTCGGCTTTGTGTATGAATCCGTTACCGGTTTTTTCTGTTTTGGCGAGCTTTGCACCATCAAATTTTGCGGCGTTGCTTGCGACGTGGTAAGCTACCGTCGGGTTGCCGTCAAGCAGACCGTTTGAAAGGAAGCCCCAGGATGAAAAATAGTTTATGCCGTTGTTGAACATCTGCGCATAGAGCCTTGCGTCATAAGCCGCCTGCCAGGTGTAGCCGACTGTTCTTGAAAGAAGCTGGCTGTCGATTGCACCTCTCGAATTACCTTCAAGAATTCTGCCCTCGTCGATGCCGAAAATCAGGTTCTTAAGGCCTGCTTTGTCAGCGCATTTGCGAAGGTAAGCTATGGTTTCGGGCAGGGTGTAGCCGCTTGTGAATACGCCGGGGCACGCATCGTAGAACGAAGCGGAAAGATAGCAGATTCTTGTGCCTTTTTCGCCTGTTTTATAGTTTGT
>JAZNBM010000082.1:0-8587 GCA_045587045.1 Acutalibacteraceae bacterium
TCTTTCTGAAATTCTTTGATATTCAGCCCGATTTCAAGGACGCGGAGCACGAGCGTGCGTGGTTTATCCGTTCAACGGTCAACCGTTGCCACGATATTCAGCGCCATAAAAAAATCCGCTCGCACCCTTCCCTTGATGAAATCGGTGACGTTGCTCATTGCAATGATGACGAGGCAACACGGCAGCTTTACAGGGCTTTGTCTGCAATACCGGAAAAATACAGTTCGGTTGTTACTCTTCATTATCTTGAAGGCTTTTCGGTTGAAGAAATTGCTTCGGCACTCAGGATATCACAGTCAGGCGTCAAAATGCGCCTTTCAAGGGGGCGTGAAGCTCTTAGGAGATACATTGAAACGGAGGAAGAATGATGTTCAGCGATAAGCAAAAGAAAGCGTATTCGGCTGTCAAAGCACCCGATGAGCTTCGTGAACGTGTTCTTGCTTCTGCAGAAAATAATCAAAATGACAAAACCGTTCTTTTCAGAACACAGTTTTCCCGCATAGCAGCTGCGGCGGCGTGCGTCGTGTTTGTGGCGGGTGCCGTTTTTTATGCGTTCGGCAACAATAACGGAATCGACGTGAGTGTAAACGGTATAGCTGTTGAGGAAAATCAGACTGTTGCGCTCACAGAGGTTTCTCCGCTTGCCAGGTCTGCTCCGCAGGCGGAAATCAAGCTTAAGCTTGATATTTCAGCGGATGCATTTATAACCGTTGACAGCGGCTGCTTTGACGTGGTGGGCAAAGAATCAGGACTGACCGAATATTCTGCAGAAGAAAGCATCGAAATAATCTGGAAAAGCAACGGAATGCAAAAAAGTGAAATGACCGTTGATTACGGCAGAAAAACCTGCGTTCTTGTGCTTGAATATGACGGCGAATGGGTCGTAACAAGAAAGTGAATAATGCGGCATGACCGCAGTTAATAAAGGAGATAAACCATGAAAAAATTATTTGCACTTATTCTTGCAGCAGCAATGCTTCTTTCTTTCGCAGCTTGCGGTTCCAAGAAAGACAAGAAAGAAGACACAACTATCCCCACACACCCCATCACAGAAGAAGCTACCGATGATATGAATCAGCCTGCAGCTCCCGGCGAAGGTCCTGAAATGCCTGCTGTTGACACACCTGCAGTTGATGGCGAAAACGCAACACCCGAAGTAAACCCCAACAGCGCAGCACAGGTTCTTCTTAACGTTTTCTATGACGAAATGGCAAAGAATCCCGCTGCATCGGCAGAAGAACTTGCAAACACAGTTATTTCTCACAAATCAATTCAGTTTATGCCTATGGTAATGGCAATTGAAGAAGGCTACCTTGCAGGCTTCAATAACGAAATCAAGGGCTTTGCTTCAGGCGCAACATTTGCACCCGGCATCGGCACAATTCCTTTTGTAGGCTACATCTTCAAGCTTGCTGACGGTGCTGACGTTGAAGCTTTCAAGACTACACTTGAGTCAGAAGCTAACCTCAGATGGAATATCTGCACAGAAGCAGAAGAAATGGTTTGCGAAAACGTCGGCAACACCGTATTCTTCCTTATGTGCCCCGTTAGCCTTGAAGGTTAATTGTCAAACTAAAAGCAAACAATATAACGGACGCAGTCGACCTGCTGCGTCCGTTATTTTCTGAAAACTGATGGGAAAGGCTGAATAAAATGCTGTTTTCAAGTATACCTTTTTTGTTTTATTTTCTGCCTTGCGTTTTAATTCTTTATTTTATTGCTCCCAAACCGCTTAAAAATGCAGTTTTGCTCATAACGAGCCTCGTTTTCTATGCATGGGATAAACCCAAGTTTGCAATTATTATGATTGTTTCAATTATTCTGGGTTATATCTTCGGCCTTCTGATTGAAAAAACCAGGGGTAAGTTTATGAGCAAAATATTTCTTGCTTTCTCAGTGGGCTCAAGTCTTATTACGCTTGGTATATTTAAATACACTGATTTCTTTATTTCATCGTTCAATTCGGTTTCGGGGCTTGCCGTGCCGCTCACAGGCATTGCTCTGCCTATCGGCATCAGTTTTTACACCTTCCAGATACTCAGCTACACGGTTGACGTTTACAGAGGTGACGTAGCGGCTCAAAAAAACCCGATCTCGCTTGCGGCTTACGTTGCAATGTTCCCGCAACTTATTGCAGGACCGATTGTTCGTTATGCCGATATCGAAAAACAGCTTGTCAGCCGTACACATAATTTTGACCTTGTGGCACAGGGTATCAGACGTTTTGTTATCGGCCTTGGCAAAAAGATTCTTATTGCAAACGCACTCGGTGAGCTTTGCGATAATTTCAGAGCATCCGATGACAAATCCGTTCTGTTTTACTGGCTCTATGCCATTGCCTTTACGCTTCACATTTACTTTGATTTCTCGGGTTACAGTGATATGGCAATCGGTATGGGCAAAGTGTTTGGTTTTGATTTCCTTGAAAACTTTAATTATCCCTATATTTCAGGCAGTGTGACCGAATTCTGGCGCAGATGGCATATGTCACTTGGATCGTGGTTCAGAGATTATGTTTATATTCCTCTGGGCGGCAAGTATGTTTCAAAAATCAAATGGTTCAGAAACATTTTCGTTGTCTGGTTCCTCACGGGCTTCTGGCACGGCGCGGCGTGGAATTTCATTGTATGGGGACTTTATTTCGCCGTTCTTCTTGTGCTTGAAAAGCTGTGGCTCAATAAGATTCTCAGCAGAATAAAGGGATTGCGTCACGTTTACGTTATGCTTCTTATTATTATCAGCTTTGTTATTTTCAATGCGGCGGATATGGGCGAAGCAGTTCAATATATCGGTGCAATGTTCGGCTTTGGCGACGTTCCCGCATACTCTGCAGAGTGGCTTTATTATCTGCGCAGTTACGCGGTGGTTATTGTTATTGCAATCATCGGCGCAACTCCTCTGCCCAAAAAAATCGCAACGGCTCTCAGCACAAAATTCGGCAAGGTTACAAACGTTATCGAACCCGTTATTCTTGTCGGTCTGATGCTTGTTATGACCGCTTATCTGGTTGACGGTTCGTTCAACCCGTTCCTTTATTTCAGGTTTTAAGGAGGTGCCGTAATGAGTACAAAAGTTAAAAATATTGTTCTTACAGTTCTTATGGCGGCACTGTTCCTCGGCCTTTTCGGCTGGAACCTTGCAAAAGAGGAAACTGCATTTTCGGACAGCGAAAGAAGAGTGCTTGCAACCTTCCCTGAAGTTACGCTTGAAAGAGTTATATCAGGCGAGTTTATGAAGGATTTTGAAACCTTTACTCTTGACCAGTTTCCTGCCCGTGATACTTTCAGAAGCATAAAGGCGATTTTTTCAAATTACGTTTTTATGAATATGGATAACAACGATGTTATCATTGAGGACGGACACATTTCGAAACTTGAATACCCTCTGAAAGAGGATATGATGGACCATGCCGCAGACAGATTCGGTTATATCTATAACAGCTTTATCAAAGATAAAAACGCAAAGGTATATTTTTCTGTTGTGCCCGATAAAAACTGTTTTATTGCCGAACAGGGCGGTTATCTTGCAATAGACTATAATAAGCTTGTTTCGGGTATGCGTGACAGAATGGATTATGCGGAATATATTGATATTTTTCCGCTTCTTTCGGCAGACGATTATTATTATACCGACAGCCATTGGAAGCAGGAGAATATTGTTGACATTGCAGACTGCCTTGCAACGCAGATGGGTGCGGAGTTTTCCGGTGAATTTGACGTTGCTGTGCTTGATAATCCTTTCTACGGCACATATTACGCGCAGGCGGCTTTGCCCGGTATAGCTCCCGATACCATAAAATATCTTACCGACGATGCAATTCTGAATTGCACCGTTAAGGGCGTTAATGAAAAAACAGGTATGTTTGTTGATATGTCTGTTTATGATTCTGAAAAAGGAAAAGGAAAGGACCCCTACGAGATGTTTCTTGCAGGCAGCCAGCCTTTCCTCGTTATAACCAATCCGCTCAATAAAAGCGGTAAGGAGCTTGTGATATTCAGAGATTCATACGGCAGCAGCCTTACGCCGTTGCTGATTCAGAGTTATTCAAAAATTACCGTGGTGGATATCCGCTATATGCACCCCGATATGCTCAAAACAATGGTTAATTTCAATAATGCAGACGTTCTGTTCATTTACAGCTCGCTTCTGCTCAATAACAGCACAGGATTAAGATAAACAAAAGGGTTTGCATCGCAAGATGTGAACCCTTTTTATCATAACACCCCTTGTACCGTTCATATATTCTAAAAGAATACCGTAAACGGAGGGTCTTATGGGCATTAATTCAGGAGCTTTTTGGTGTGGGAAAAAACACATAGGTGGGAATAAATTTTTCTTTTTTGAGCAGGCAAAACGCAAACGAAACAGAAGCAACTCAAAAACAGCTTTGTTTTTCAGGCTTGTTGTTTTTCAGTGCGTTCTTTGTGCGGTTGTTGCGGCAGGTGTTCTTCTTGCCGGTGCATCGCAAAAAATGCAGGATGATTACAGAAACACGCTGAAATCAGGTGAGGACAAAGCACCTGTGGCGCATACAGCAGAAGCGGTTTATTCAGCGGCTGATTTTGAGGTTGTTACGGCGAAAATTACGGTTGATTCCGCAAAAGCAGAAAGCTGTAATTACGATGACGTTATTGCTGTGGGTAAAATAACTGACTCTGGTGGTGAGGATATCGGCTCGGAGCAGGCAATCAAAGGCACAAGCTTTGCTTCTTACACCGTCAGTGCACCTGTAACAACACCTGTTCAGGGCAGACTTACATCGCCTTTCGGTTACAGAATAAATCCCGTTTCGGGCAACTACGGTTTTCACACGGGTATTGATATTGCGGCGGCTGCAGGCACACCCGTTGCGGCGGCTTACGGCGGCAGAGTTACCGACACAGGCGAAAGCGACGTGTGGGGTAAATACGTTCTTATTGAGCATTCCGACGGCTTTGAAACTTACTATTGCCACCTTAATGAAATCTATGTATCCGAGGGTACGATTCTGCGAAAAGGCGAAACACTCGGTCTTGTGGGGTCAACAGGCTGGTCAACAGGCCCTCATCTCCATTTTGAGGTCAGAATTGACGGTGTAAGAGTGGACCCCGAGCCGCTTATTTATCCGGATGAAAATTAAACGCGGAGAAACAGACGTGAAAATCAGCCTCTCTTTTGCGGCAACGGTAACCTGTATGCTTATTCTCGATAACAGCGGAGTTTGCTCCGTTGCGCTGTTTTGTTGTTTTGTTCACGAAGCGGCGCATATCCTGTGTCTGCTTGCCTGCGGAGAAAAACCTGCGCTGATTGAGCTTTCGTTTTACGGCATAAAGCTTGAACGTTCACCCGTTTGTTCAGGGCGGCACGATATTCTTGTTTATGCTTCGGGACCTGCGGCTAATTTCATTCTTTATGCCGTTTTTGCAACGTTTGCATCGGACAATGCATCTTTAAAAAATGCTGCGGTTATCAGCTTTGTGACAGGCGCATTCAATATGCTGCCTTGCCGACCTCTTGACGGCGGCAACATCCTTTTTGCTGTTCTGCGCAGATTTATGCCCGAAGAAAAAGCGGATAAAATCTGCTTTTCTGCAATGTGGGCTGTGCTTGTGCCGCTTTCACTCTTCGGTTTTGCGGCGGCACTTGAATTCGGCAATATCACTCTCGGTGCTGCAGCGGTTTACCTTGCAGCAGTCAGCTTTTTTGATAAAAGAGAAAAAGGAACCGTAAAACTGTAGATTTTTTTGTTTGGATATGTTATTATATTCAGGATATGTTATTTGAACAGGAGATAGCCTATGTATCCCAAAAAGATTGAAAAATTTCTGCTCAAGGTGCAAAAACCGGGCAGATATACGGGCGGCGAGCTCGACAGCGTGGTAAAGGATAAATCAAAGGTTGATATCCGCTACGCTTTCTGCTTCCCCGATACATACGAAATCGGAATGTCACACCTCGGAATGAAGATTCTTTATTCGCTTGTCAACGCAAGGGAAGATGCCTGGTGTGAACGTGTTTTTGCTCCGTGGGTTGATATGGAGCAGATAATGCGTGAAAACAGCATCCCTCTTTATGCGCTTGAAAGCGGTGATGCCCTGACCGAGTTTGATATTCTCGGCTTCACAATGCAGTATGAACTCAGTAATACCAACGTGCTCAATATGCTTGACCTTGCAGGCATTCCCGTTAAAAGCTGTGATAGAAAAGACCTTACTCCGATTGTTATTGCAGGCGGCACCTGTGTTTGCAACAGTGAGCCTATGGCGGAGTTTTTTGATATCACGTTGCCCGGTGACGGCGAAGAAGTTACAAACGAGCTTATAGACCTTCTGAAAGAATACAAGGCGAAAGGCGCCTCAAAGCAGGAATTCCTTGCCGCCGCCGCACAGATAAAAGGCGTTTATGTGCCTTCGCTTTATAACGTTGAATATAACGAGGATTGCACCGTTAAGGCGGTCACGCCCACCTGCGGTGCACCCGAAAAGGTAGAAAAACGCAACGTTGCCGACCTTGATTCAATGTTTGCACCCGAAAGCTTTGTTGTGCCTTTCCTTGAGGTTGTACACGACAGAACAACGGTTGAAATTTTCAGAGGATGCATCAGAGGCTGCCGCTTTTGTCAGGCAGGTTTTCTTAACAGACCCATCAGAGAAAAATCTCCCGAAACGGTTGAGGCACAGTGCAGAGCCATCTGCAAAAACACGGGCTATGACGAGATTTCGCTTTGCTCATTGAGCACGAGTGACTATAAGGGTCTTGAAAAACTCATCAGAAATATGCTTCCCTGGACGGTTGAAGAAAAAATCAATATTGCTCTGCCCTCACTGCGTGCAGATAATTTTCCTAAAGAGCTTATGGAGCAGCTCAATGCCGTTCGCAGAAGCGGTCTTACGTTTGCGCCCGAAGCAGGCACGCAGCGTCTGCGTGACGTTATAAATAAGAATATTACAGAAGAAGAAGTGCTTTCAACAGCCAGACAGGCTTTTTCGGGTGGTTGGACAGCGGTCAAGCTTTACTTTATGATTGGTCTGCCTACCGAAACCGAAGAGGATATTCAGGGTATAGCCGACCTTGCGCAGGCTGTTGTTGATGAGTATTATAAAAACGAAAACAAGCCCAAGGGCAAGAGCGTTTCGGTCAGCATAAGCGTTGCTTCACTTGTGCCCAAGCCGTTTACGCCCTTTCAGTGGGAGCCTCAGGATAAACCCGAGGTGCTTACAGATAAACAAAACTACCTTATTTCCTGCGTAAAAACTAGAAAAGTCAATGTTTCAAGGCACGTGCCGTGGACAAGCTTCCTTGAGGGCGTGTTCTCAAGAGGTGACCGCCGTCTTGGCAAGGTTATCGAAACTGCGTGGCGCAAGGGCTGCCGTTTTGACGGCTGGGAAGAACATCTTGACCGCGAAAAATGGATGCAGAGCTTTGAAGAATGCGGCATCGACCCGTATTTCTATACCGCACGCAGAAGAGAATATGATGAAATTCTGCCGTGGGACCATATGGATTACGGCGTGACAAAGAATTTCCTTATCAAAGAGAATCAGAAAGCTCATAAAGGCGAAACAACCGCTTGCTGCCGTGAAAAATGTGCAGGTTGCGGTGCGGCAAAACTGAATGGAGGTGTGTGCGATGAAATCCGTCAGAATATGGTTTAAAAAGAGCGGTCTAGCGGTTTATATTTCACACCTTGATATGAACAGATGTATGACCCGTGCTGTCAGAAGAGCAGAAATTCCGCTTTGGTATACAGAGGGCTTCAACCCTCACCCTTATATGACGTTTCTTATGCCGCTTCCTCTCGGTCAGGCAGGCTTGCGTGAGCCGCTTGATATCAGAATTGAAAACGATATGCCGGTTGAGGATATCAGAAACAGGCTCAATTCGGTAATGCCCGAGGGTGTTGAGATTGTTGCGGTGGAAGAGCCGAAAAATAAACCGAATGAAATCGCCGCCGCTGAATATGATATAGAAGCGGGCTTTCTTTCGGAAGGCGAGGCGGAGGGGTTTGCCGCAGGTGCAACGGCTGTTATTGACGGCGGTGTGCTTAATGCGGAAAAGCGAAGCAAAAGAGGTATCAAAACAGTCAACCTTTGCGAAATGGTGCGTTCTTTTGAGTGTGTTTCTGACGGAACAAGCGTTAAAATCAAAACCGTTCTTGCGGCAGGCAACAGCGTCAACCTCAACGCAGAGCTGCTTATGAATTCGCTTTTTGCCGAATTTGCCGCAGAGCCCGAATCTTTTTCCGTCATTAGAACCAAACTGCTTTGCGAAGACCTCAGTCTTTTTGAATAAAACATAAAATATTATAAAAAACAAAAAAACACTTGCATTATTCCAAAAGCTGTGATATCATATTATTCGCATTTGTGCCGTCATTAGCAGCTTCGGCTCGCAAAGACGGGGTTTAATGCTTAATAACATTAAAGCGGATGGTCCTCTTGCCGTGTATTCGGTTACGAACATCTGAAAAAAATCGGAGGAAATTAACAATGGATGCACTCAAATTGATCGCACAGGATTCTCTGAAATCCGAAGTACCTGCCATCGAAATCGGTGATACCGTTAAGGTTCACGTAAAGATCCGCGAAGGCGAAAAAGAAAGAATTCA
>JAZNBM010000083.1:0-44286 GCA_045587045.1 Acutalibacteraceae bacterium
TAATAATTACAACTTTTTGTGAAATAAATTACATTAAATCGGAAAGTTTAACAATAATAATACTGAATTGAATTTATGCATTTTAAAACTGTTGACAAAAAAGAAAAGTATGATATAATGTATTAAAATTACAAAGTATTTTAAGGAACCAGCTGTATGTAGAGGATATTGGTTCCTTTATGTTTTTTTACGCGAAAAAACTGAAAATATTCATTATCATAAAAGGAGACCGCATTATGGAAATTCAACTTCAGGAACTCATTGTCCAGATCAAAAAAGACGGTGTTGAGGCTGCCGAAGCTCAGGCGCAAGCCATTCTTGTTTCTGCAAAAGCGGAAGCCGAAAAAATCGTTGCTGACGCACAGGCTCAGGCTGACAAAATTATTGCCGATGCAAAAACCGAAAACGCAAAAACCGTCAAATCAGGTGAAGATGCAATCCGTCAGGCAGGCAGAAATCTGCTCATCTCATTCAGAGAGAGTGTTGCAAGAGAGCTCAAAGCAATTGTCGGCGAAAACGTAAATGCCGTTTATTCTTCAGGTGACTTTGCAAAGCTTGTCATCAATGCGGTTGAATGCTGGGCAGGCAAGCCGGAAGCAGAGGATATAGCGGTTATTCTTAATTCATCGGACCTTGCAAAGCTGGAGAATGCACTCCTTGCGGAGCTTAAAGCAAAAATGCTCAAGGGTGTTACCCTCAAGGCAAACGATAACTTTGACGGCGGATTCCGCATTGCGGTCAATAACGGTGCGGCATATTACGATTACTCTGCCGAAGCAGTAACCGATATGCTTGCAAATTATCTCAGCCCCAGAGTTACCGCACTTCTGAAAGAGGCTGAATAATATGGCTGAATATTATCTGATATCACAATTGCCGTCACTTGACGGGATTAACGAAAATACACCGCTTCCCATTACTTCACAAAGATTTGAGGAGCTTTGCCTGGGCTTTCTCGGCAAAAAAGCAAAGTCTGAATTTGAAAAAATCAGTCTTGCTCCCACAAGAAATCCTCAAAAATCCTCTTCTGCTCTGATTGAAAGGTGGAATGAAGGTGAACGCAATCTGCGTCTTGCACTTGCAAAGCTACGTGCCGATAAAATGAACAAGAACTTTGACATTGACGTTCAATCATTTTCAGCGGCAATTCTGCAAGCGGCACGCACTGCGGTGGAAACCGAAAACCCTATGGAAGCCGAAAAGTTTCTTAACCGTTACCGTCTTGATTTTCTTGAAATGCTCAGACCTATGGATTCTTTTTCTGAAGAGTTTATTTACTATTACGGTCTGAAGCTGAAACTTCTTGAACGAATAAGAAAGTTTGATGCGGAAAGCGGCGAGGCGGCATACAGGGCAATTTACAGATCTATTATGGATAAAGACAGATCGGAGGTTATACAATGACCGAAAATAAAGGTAAGGTAGTAAGCATTAACGGTAACCTTGTTTCAGTAAGGTTTGATGGTAACGTTTCAATGAACGAAATCTGTTACGTTAATGTTGACAATACAAAGCTTAAGAGTGAGGTTATCCGTATTCGCGGTGATATCGCTCAGATACAGGTTTATGAAATGACAGGCGGCATCAAATGCGGTGACGACGTTGAGTTTACGGGCGAAATGCTTTCGGCATTGCTTGGCCCGGGTCTGCTCGGTCAGATTTACGACGGTCTTCAGAATCCGCTGCCCGTTCTTGCAAAGCAGGCAGGTTGGTTCCTCGAGAGAGGAGTTTATGCAGACGGTCTTGATGCAGAAAAGAAGTGGGAATTCACGCCTACTGCAAAAGTCGGCGAAACCTTGCGCGCAGGCGAATATATCGGTACCGTTCCCGAAGGTCCCTTTACACACAAGATTTTTATTCCGTTTTATCTACTCGGTAACTATACGCTCAAATCAATAGCAGATAAAGGCGAATATACCGTCAACGAAACAATTGCCGTTCTTGCCGATGACAGAGGCAGAGAAATACCCGTTTCCATGGCGTTCAGATGGCCCGTAAAACGTGCCGTTAATTGTTACAGCGAGAGGCTTGCTCCAACCGAAACAATGGAAACAAAGGTGCGCCTTATCGATTCTTTCTTCCCTGTTGCAAAGGGCGGAACTTACTGCACACCCGGTCCTTTCGGCGCAGGAAAAACCGTTCTTCAGCACACCACCTCAAAATATGCAGACGTTGATATAGTTATTATCGCCGCTTGCGGTGAGCGTGCAGGCGAGGTTGTTGAAACAATAACCGAATTCCCCGAACTTACCGACCCCAGAACAGGTCGTTCACTTATGGAACGCACAATTATTATCTGCAACACTTCGTCAATGCCTGTTGCTTCCCGTGAAGCTTCGGTTTATACGTCGGTAACTCTTGCGGAGTATTACCGCCAAATGGGTCTTAATGTTCTTCTTCTTGCAGACTCAACCTCACGTTGGGCACAGGCTTTGCGTGAAATGTCGGGCAGACTTGAAGAAATCCCCGGCGAAGAAGCTTTCCCCGCATATCTTGAATCTTACATTGCCGCTTTCTATGAAAGGGCAGGCTGTGTTCGTCTTCCCGACGGCAGCAAGGGCTCCGTCACAATCGGCGGAACTGTTTCGCCTGCAGGCGGTAACTTTGAAGAGCCCGTTACACAGGCTACGCTTAAAGTTGTCGGTGCTTTCCACGGTCTTTCACGTGAGCGCTCCGATGCAAGAAAATATCCTGCAATCGATCCGCTCATTTCCTGGTCAAAATATAAAACCGTTACAGATTCAGCCAAATCCGCATTCTGCAAAAACATTCTTCTTCACGGCGATGAAATCGGCTCAATGATGAAGGTTGTCGGCGAAGAAGGCACAAGCATAACGGACTATGTGGTTTATCTTAAAGCTGAAATGCTTGATTCTGTTTATCTTCAGCAGAACTCCTTTGACCTTGTTGATGCCAACTGCGGCAAGGAGCGTCAGCGTTACGTAACGGATAAGCTTATATATGTTCTCGGCAGTGAATATGCTCTTGAAAGCAAGGATGAAGCACGAAGCTTCCTTAACCGTATGCGCCAGAAATTCATTGACTGGAACTATACAGAATTTGAAAGCGAAGCTTTTGCTGCTGCAGAAGCTGAAATCAATGCACTTTATGCTGACGGCAACGGCAGAATAAGCCGTGAAGCTGAACTTTTGTTAAAGGGTGGTGAGTGATAATGAATAAAGTTTTTAACAGAATTGAATCCATTACGGGTAACGTTATCACCGTCAGGGCAGAAGGCGTGAGATATCACGAGCTTGCACAGATCAACACCCGTTTCGGCAAATCTCTTGCCGAGGTCAACAAGATTGACGGCGACCTTGTTTCGCTGCAGGTTTTTGCAGGCGGTCAGGGCGTTTCAACAGGCGACGAGGTACGCTTTTTGGGTCACGAAATGCGTGTTTCTTTCAGCGAAGACCTGCTCGGCAGAATTTTTAACGGTTCGGGTGAACCCAGAGACAAGGGTCCGGCTCTTACCGATAATATGAAACCTATCGGCGGACCTTCCGTAAACCCGACAAAACGTATTCTGGCAAACAGAATGATGAGAACGAACATCCCGATGATTGATATGTTCAACACTCTTGTTGTTTCACAGAAGCTTCCGATCTTCTCAATTTCGGGTGAACCTTATAACCAGCTGCTTGCACGAATTGCACTCCAGGCGGAGGCTGACGTTATCGTGCTAGGCGGTATGGGTCTTAAATACGATGATTTCCTCTATTTCAAAGAAGAGCTTTCAAACGGCGGCGCACTGAGCAAAACCGTTATGTTCATTCACACCGCATCCGACCCCACGGTTGAATGTATGATGATTCCCGATATGGCACTTGCCGTTGCAGAGCAGTTTGCTTTGCAGGATAAAGACGTGCTTGTGCTTCTGACCGATATGACAAACTTTGCCGATGCAATGAAAGAAATTGCCATCACTCAAGAGCAAGTTCCATCGAACCGCGGTTATCCCGGTGACCTTTATTCACAGCTTGCTTCACGTTATGAAAAGGCTGTTGACTTTGACGATTCCGGTTCCGTTACCGTTCTTGCGGTAACAACAATGCCCGGCGATGACGTTACACATCCCGTTCCCGATAACACAGGCTATATCACCGAAGGTCAGTATTATCTCAAGGGCGGCAGAATCGAGCCCTTCGGTTCTCTTTCACGTCTTAAGCAGAACGTAAACGGCAAAACCCGTAAGGACCACCGTGCGCTTATGGATGCAATGATTCGTATGTATTCTTCTTACAAAGAAACTCTCGAAAAGAAGAATATGGGCTTCGCAATGACACGCTGGGACGATAAGCTTCTCAAATACGGTCAGTTTTTTGAATCAGAGCTTATGGATTTGTCGGTCAATCTTTCTCTTGAAGAGGCTCTTGACCTTGGCTGGAAAATCCTTGCTGAGTGTTTTGAAAAGGACGAAACGGGCATAAAATCAGACCTTACCGACGAATTCTGGCCTGTAAATTAAGGGGGTAAGGTTTTGGCAAAAATCAAACTGACTAAAAACGAGTTAAAGATACAGAAAGATGCCCTCAAAATGTATCGGAGATATTTGCCTACTCTGACACTTAAAAAACAGCAGCTTCAGGCTGAAATCCGCACAATCGAAGCAAAAGCCGAAGCGGTAAGAAAAGAAAGAGCAGACCTTGAAAAAGGTTTCGGCTCCTGGATTGCCGTTTTCAGCGAAACAGACGTTTTCCCCGACGGAATAATTACCGTCAGCAATATACGTAAAGGCTATGGCAATATTGCAGGCGTAACAATTCCCGTTTATGAGGGTGCGGATTTTGCCCGTGGAGATTATGATTTGTATGAAACGCCGCTTTGGGTTGACATAGCCGCAAACCATATGGAAAAAGCTATGTCTCTTGACCTTGAAGCACAGGTGCTGGATGAGCAGGTCAGGCTTCTGGAGCAGGAGCTGCGTGCTACCTCGCAAAGAGTCAATCTGTTTGAGAAGGTAAAAATCCCCGAAACTGAGGAAAACATCAAAAAGATTTCTATTTATATGGCGGACCAGCAGGTCAGCGCAGTTGTCCGTTCCAAAATTTCAAAGCGTAAAATAGCGGCACGCAACGAAGTGCCTTTTGAAACGGAGGTGTACTCGTTATGATTGTACCTCTGAAAAAAGTTTCTCTCATAATTATGGGAGATAAAAAATCCGATACACTCAAAAAGCTTCGCAAGCTTGGCATTATTCATTTGGAAGCTGTTGAAGGTTCAGGCAAAAAGCTTGAAGAGCTTAAAGAAAGAGTTGTTTTGCTCGAAAGTGCGCTCTTCAGTGTGTCAGATAAGAAGAAAAACAAAAAGATAAAGCAAAAAAGCATTGATGCTTCGCAGGCTTTGGCAGTTTCGGAAGAAATCGTTGCCCTGTGCGAAGAAAAAAAGCAGTGTCTTGCAGAAAATATCACCCTTAACACAGAGCTTGACCGCCTTTCCGGATGGGGGGAGCTTGACCCCGAAAAACTTGCCGCTCTGGCTGAAAAGGGCGTAGAGCTTCTGCTTTATGAAATGCCTGTTTCAGAATACGGTAACCTTGGCGAAAATACAAAAACTCTTGCCATTGCCAAATCAAAGACAACGGTTAAATTCCTTTTAATCAAATCGGGTCTTGAGGGTGAAGATGAGGTTATCAATTCGTTAAAGGCTTACAGCTTTGAGCTTCCCCGTGAGTCAACTTCTCAAATCAAGCAGAGAATTGATAACGTCAACAAACGTATCAAAGAGATTGAAGAAAAAGTCTCTTCCTTTGCAAATTGCTCTGACGGCATCAAAAAAGCAATCGGTATTTGCGAAAAAGAGATTGAATTTGAGGTTTTTGCAACGGGTATGGCAGACGAAAGTCTTTCTGCAGACGGAAAAGACAACGTTTCGGTTGCATATTTCACAGGTTACGTTGAAGAGGAAAACCTTGGCCGTCTTAAGACAACTGCAAAGGATAATTCATGGGGACTTCTTGTTGACGACCCCACAGAAGAAGACAACGTACCCACAAAGCTTAAGAATAACAAGTTTGTCAGCCTCATTTATCCGCTGACCGACTTTCTCGGAACGGTGCCGGGTTATTTTGAATACGATATTTCGGGCTGGTTCCTTGGATTTATTCTTATTTTCTTCGGCATTATTTTCGGCGACGGCGGTTACGGTCTGCTTATCAGCGCGGCAACCGTTGCACTTATAGCAAAATCACTCATATCCAAAAAATCTGTTCCGCCCGCATATCTGCTTGTCGGTCTTTTCGGACTGTCAACCATTCTTTGGGGAACACTCACTTGCACGTGGTTCGGACTTTCGCCCGAACAGCTGCCTGTGTGGCTCACCAAACTGTCAATACCCGTTATTTCCAACGTTTATGCGGACAGAATATGGTATCCGCCCTGGACGAATGGCGAATACGGTCTAACAACGGCACAGAATCTGCAGATATTCTGCTTCTCGTTGGCTCTTGTTCAGCTCACCGTGGCGCACATCAAGGTTGCCGCAAGAAACAGAAAGTCGATAAAAATCCTCGGCGATTTCGGCTCAATTATGCAGCTTATCGGCATCTTTTACGTGGTGCTCAGCTTTGTTGTAAATGCACAGGTGTTCAGCTTCGGACTTGTACTTGGCGGTATTCCCGTGGGTACGGTTGCACTTGTTTTGGTTATAGCAGGCTTTGTTTTAAGCTTTGTTTTCTCGAACTATGAGGGAAATATCATAAAATCAATCCTTGCCAGTGTTAAAAATATTGTTTCTGTTCTGCTCGGTGTGGTTAATGTTTTCTCTGACATAGTTTCTTATATCCGTCTATGGGCGGTCGGTCTTGCAGGCGCGGCAATTTCAGCCACGGTCAATGAACTTGCAGGTCCGTTGCTCGGCAACTTTATGTTTATGATAATTGCAATCGTGCTTCTTGTTTTCGGTCACGGACTGAATATGATACTCAACGTTTTGTCCGTTATCGTTCACGGAATCAGACTCAACACTCTGGAATTCTCGTCACATCTTGATATGTCCTGGAGTGGTCATAAATTCAAACCTTTTGAAGAACAAACTGAAAGTTAAGGAGAATTATTATGAATTTTGGATTATTAGCAACAGCTTTGGCAATGGGTATTGCCGCAACAGGCTCCGCAATCGGTATCGGTATTGCAGGTCAGGCATCAATCGGCGCTTGGAAAAAGTGCTATATGAGCAACAAAGCAGCACCGTTCATTCTTACTGTTTTTGCAGGTGCTCCGCTTACACAGACTATCTACGGCTTCCTTCTTATGCAGCAGATGAAAGGCTCATCCGCAGACCCTGCATTCCTTCTTGGTCTCGGTATCGCTTCAGGCGTAGCAATGGCAGTTTCTGCCGTTGTTCAGGGTAAAGCGGGTGCTGCAGGCGCAGATGCCCTTGCGGAAACAGGCAAAGGCTTCTCACAGTACATCACTGTCGTTGGTCTTTGCGAAACGGTTGCTCTTTTTGCGCTCGTTTTCAGCATGGTTGCCCTCGGCTAAATTATCCGTTTCGGAAGAATAACTTAAGTTAAACAAAACCGCTTCATATATATACCAAAAACGGTATTGTATGAAGCGGTTTGCTGTTTGTTATTGATGCTACTGTCAGATTTACAGATGAATGTATGATTTTGTTTTGTTTAGCGTGCTGTGTTGACAGTTCGGCATAAATAAAATATAATGATTGTTATAATTCTGCTTTTGAATAACAGAAACAGGCTTTGATTTGTTTTTTTCTGAAAAAAAGGCGGAAAGTTTTTATCAGATAAGGAGATTTGTTATGAAAACGGCAACAAAACCGCTTGACACAAATAGCCAGAAGCACGTCAAGACCAATGAGTTTATACTCTATCTTTTAGGCGTGTTCTTTTACACAACAATGACGGGTATGGTTGGCGGCAACAGAAACGCATATCTTGTCAACGTTTTAAGACTTCCCGAAGAGCAGACTTCGCTTTTTAATCTGCTTACGGCAATTATTCCGTTTGTTCTCAACTTTTTTATCGTTATGTATATTGACGGCAGAAGAATGGGCAAAAGCGGCAAATTCAGACCCATTGCGATGCTTGTGGCTGTTCCCATGGCAATTGTTATGATGCTTTCTTTCTGGGCTCCCAAGGGTCTTTCGGGTACAGTCCTTCTGATTTACGTTATCACCCTTGCGGTTCTGTGGGCTGTTTTGGGTACCTTCGGTAACTCAATCAATATGATTGCAAACGTTATGACACCCAACCTCAAGGAACGCGACAAGGTTCTTTCGTTCAGAAGCATTTCATCTGCGGTCGGTAACTCTGCACCCGTTGTTATTGTTCTTGTTGTAGGTCTTATCTGGAGCAAGGATAACCCCGAGCTTATTGAGGCTGTAACAGGCACCAGCATCCGCAGTGTTGAGGGTCTTCAGTACATAATTTCGGCAGCACTTTGCAGTGTGGTTGGCGTTATCACCGTTCTGCTTGGTATGAAGGTTGTTCGTGAAAGAACGGTTTATACTGCAGAAAAGAAGAATCCTTTCATAGGTTTTGTTGATATCATCAAAAATAAATATGCCTGGACAATCATCGTTTCTGAATTCCTTAAGAGCTTCAGAGGTCTTGCAACATTTATGGAAGCATTTATTGCAGCTGCCGTTCTCGGTGATATTTCAAAGAAAATCCTTTTTGTACTTCCCGTTGGTATCGGCACCGCTGTCGGTATGCTTGTTATCAATTTCCTGCTCAAAAAGTTTGATGCAAGACAGCTTTATATTGCCAGCGGTATATATTCGCTTTGCGCAAACTGCATTGCCTTCGGAGTAGGTTATGCTTATTTCAAAACAGGTACAGCTATTCTTCAGGTTGTGTTCATTGTTTTCCTGTTCCTTATAGGCCTTCAGTTTGGTGCATCCAACCTTCTTCCGTCAATGTTCCAGGCTGACGTGCTTGAAACAATCGAGCTAAAAACAGGCAAACGTCTGGATGCTTCGTTCCCGTTTGTTATCGGTATCGGTACACTTATCAGCGGTACAATTGCAAGCACTCTTGCTCCGCTTATTCTCTACGGCGACGGTTCGATTATCGGCTATATCCAGCCCACGGACCTTGTTCCCAACCCTGTTCAGAGTCTTGATACCAAGGTTACACTTCTTTTCTTCTACACAATTGTTCACGGTATTATGATGTTCCTTGCAGGCGTGCCGTTCTTCTTCTATAAGCTTACAGGCAAAACGAAAGAAGACATTCACCGGCAGGTGCTTGAACTCAGAGAGCGAAACGAA
Organism: Acutalibacteraceae bacterium; assembly: GCA_045587045.1. Lineage (GTDB taxonomy): Bacteria > Bacillota > Clostridia > Oscillospirales > Acutalibacteraceae > CAG-177. The sequence goes on from JAZNBM010000083.1 coordinate 9,235, forward strand.
AAATAATTTCAATATTATACAAAAGCAGGCATCCGTTTTTCGGATGCCTGTTTTTTGTTGCAATTTACACTGACAGATAGTATAATATCGTCATAAATCGAAAGGGTGATATCCGATGCTTTTAAATATTGTTTCATTTATTGCTTCGATTCTTCTTGTGTTTACACCAACGTTTGCTTTGCCCGAAAAACCTGAAGTGCTTACTGAAGTGCTTGGTGCTATAAGTGAAAACAGAACGGCGGATGAGATAAACGGAGTAAAAGGAACAAGGTTCTATATTCAACGGCCCAAAGCCGACAAGCTCAAAGCGGTTAATGCTTCGGAATTCGGTTTATCTGAAAGTAACGAGGATAATTATACTGCTTTTCAGAGTGCGCTCAATTACTGCTCACAGAATCCGCAGACAAAGCTTGTTATCGATAAAGGCACATATATTTTCAGAAGCACTGATGGTCTTGATGTCAATAACTGTATGGATTTGCTGATTGAGGGCAACGGAGCAACCTTTGTTTTTTCATCAACAGGATATAAATTCTTTATCAGAAACAGCGATTGTGTTGAAATACGCAATCTCAATTTCGATTGGAACTGGGCAGAAAGTCCGCTTGCTTCGGTTGTTACCGTTCAGAACAGCAATCCCGATGCAAACACAATTGAGCTTGTTTTCAGAAATACCGAATACTGCAACGAAAACATCCGTTTTTCGGCGATAACGCAATGTGACCCCGAAAACTTTACTTTCGGTGCCAAGTACTCAAGTAAAGAGAGCTATCTCTATCAGGATCCGAATGCAATAAATTCCGTTGAAAAGATTTCAAACAATACTTTGCGTGTTGCCCATAACGGATGTATGGACAGCCTTGAAAACGGCGAAACATACATTCTCAGGCACTATGTTTATGACGGAACGGTTTTTGATATCAGAGATTACAGCAAAAACGTTACCTTTGACAACGTCAGCATTTACGGCAGTGCAGGTATGGCTTATATCTGTGAGGGCAATTGCTCGCATTTTCAGATTATCAACGGCTATATAGGCACCAAACCCGAGCATAAAGACAGCCGATGCGTTTCGATGACTGCCGATGCAATTCACATTGTGAATACCAACGGTTGTTTCAATATTGAAGGTTGCGATATAAGCGGAATGGGCGACGATGCCATAAACGTGCATGACGGTCTCGGCTATGTTTCTGCAGTAAACGGCAATACGCTTACGTTGATTGCCTCTGCAATGAGGCTTGAAGCAGGGGACACACTCTCTTTCAAGAATGATAAATTTGAGAATACCGATATAACCGCAAAAATCGTTTCGGTTAAGGCACTTGAGGGTATCGCAAAAGAAGTGCTTGTTGAAAATCTGCCTGCTGACGTAAAGGCTGGCTGGACGGCTTTTAACACAGAATGCAACAGCGGTAACTACGTTATCAGAAACAACTATTTCCACGAAAACAGAGCAAGAGGTCTGCTTCTGCAATCCTCAAACGGTCTTTGCGAGAATAACCGCTTTTATAAAACGATGGCGCAGGCGATAAAGGTTGTCATGGATATTGAACCCACTCTCTGGCAGGAGGGTACCGGTGTTGATAATCTGATTATCCGCAACAATACCTTTGAAAAATGCAATTTCAGCGATTGGGGCACTGTGATTGAAATCGACACGAATATTGCCGGCAGGTCTGCGGAAACCGCAGTTTTCACCAACGTTGAAATCACTTCGAATACCTTTAAGGATATACCCTCAAAACTGATGAGAATCAATAACGTGAACGGTCTTGTTATCAGCGGTAACACCGTTGACACGGGCGATTATTTTGATAAGAATAACGTACAGGGTATTATTCAGATGTATGAATTCTGCTCAAACATAACCTATAAGGAAAATAATTTTGTCAACGCAGGTTTCCTTGGCAGCAAAAAAATTATCAGCACAAACAGCATTTCTGTCTGGGCACAGGTAAATTCACAATTATAAAAAACATACAGCAAAAAGCAAAGGCAGGGAGTAATTCCCTGCCTTGTTACATATTAAAGTGAGATACCGTGTGGATATTTTTTGCGAGGCTTTTTGAAAGCTAATAAGACTATCAATAAAATAATCATAAGAGGGGACATCATTAAAAGTACTTTGAAAACTTTATCGGAAAGTGTTTTTTCGGCAATTATCTTAATCTCTCTTTCCGTAGGTTGAGAAAAATTCACTTCCAGAATTCTGTTTTCTTTTAAAGCATCTTTGAGATTGATTGTATCTTCATCCCATTTTCCGTGCGATTGTTCATATTTTAATAAAGCTTCTTCAGGTGCTTCAACTATTGTGCCGCAATAAGTAACGGGAGTTTTAAAAAAGCGGCCTGAAGGATAGCCGATGAACTGAACTGCTTCGACCATTGTTGTTTTTATAACACCGATATCGCCGTCAACCGTAATTACGTAATAGTAAACGTTTCCTTCAACTTTTGCGCCGTTTAATGTTTTATATTCGGTTGCTATTGTAAAAGCTGATGTTGCCTCAAGCTTTGCATCTGCACCGATTGCAAGATTTTCATTATATTTCTCATAGTTGATAGTCACGGTTTCGGTTCTGTCCTGCGGACCCAAATATGTTGAAATCATCCACATTGATGCTGTCAGAACAGCCCAGACAGCTATAATCGGTACTAATATTTTTAACAATAAGCTGCGCTTTTTCTTGTTGGTTTCGTAGTTCTTATTGTCCTCATCAATTAAACGCTGAATTTCTTCCTGCTGTATAGCTTTAGCTTCAGATATATCAATGGGAGTGTTTGAAAAAACCGTGAATTCACATTTGCTGCAAACCGCAGTTCCCAGCGGATTGATGTGCTTACAGTGGTTGCATAAAAGCACTTTTTCGTTATTATTGATATTGCTTTCCATAAAAACACCTCGTGTTGAATATTATACTTTATAATTCAATTTATAAAGCAATAATTTGTGCCGTGACAGGTTAATTCAAGAAGAAAATGACGGTTGAAGGTTAAAAAAACAACCTGATTATGCTTCGATAAACCAAAGTTCCTTATGAACCGTTTGTGATTCATAAGGGATCACTTGTCACAAAAGACAGAAGATGTATTTTATTATTTATTCCATTCTTTCAGAAGTGCAAAGAAAGCTTCTGAAAGAGCGGAGGCACTTTTTGAACCTGTTGAAACTGTTTCTTCATAGTGACCTTCTTTGCCCGATGAGCTGTAATCGTTATCAGGAACAATATAGCCTACCGCGTCATTGCAAAGACCGAAAACAAGAACTTCGTCATCTTCGCCAAAGCAGGTTGCTATACCTTCATAGGGATATTCGGTGCCGGTGAAGGATTCTTCGGCTGATAAAAATCCGCCGTAAACAATTTCGGGGATAACTTCGCCGGGAGCTTCAACAATCTTTATGTTTTTGCCGATTTCAACGTAGCCTATTTCGCTTGACATATATACCTTACCGTTTTCCTTGAAAGGATTAACGTTGCAAAGGTCACTGCTTGCAACAAGAAGGAAAATAAAGTTGTTTACCTCAAAATCAACATGGGTATGTCTGACGTTGAGGATAGGCTCAACAACCTCTCCTTTTTCAGCAAGCTTATAAAGAATGTCTGCAACTACATTGCTGTATTCTTTCATTTTTTCAAATGATGAAAGATCTTCGGGAATACCGTTCTGGGGTCCCATATCGGTGTGGATAGCGCCGCCGATTGCACCCTGGATGAAAATAAAATCGGCATTCTTTTCTGATGTGACTTCTTTTTCAATATAATAGGGGAAGTCTGCAGAAAGCTTTGAATTGCTCCATTCAAGATGAATGGGATGGGCACCGAAATTGGCTATATATATTTCTTTTTTGCCGCTGTCATTGGGAACAAAACGGAAAAGGTGGATTTTTTCGTCAATCACACGGGGAGCTCTGCCATCCCAGAACATATCAGGATAAGCCTCAGCAGAATAATAGAGAGTGCCTTCAGAGCGGTTGTTATAAGCTTCTCTGATTGCATCGGCGGTTTTCTGAACAAGAGCTTCCATATATTCTTTATTTCTGCCCGTGTTGGGAATATTGCCCCACAAGCCCTGGGTGTCAACTGCACTGTGAGCGTGAGTTGAGCCTACGTCGATGCTGATAAGCTTGCCGTCACCCGTGATATCGCTGAGTTTTTCACGGATATTCTTTATGTCTGCGTTCATAAGACCCACAGTATCAATCCAGGCGAAAGCGGCTGCGCCTCTGCCTGAATTATCGTCAAGCACAACGGCTCTTACGCACAAATCATCAATAACGCCTGTTGCTTCCTGTGCGGGAAATTTGAGGAATCCGCCGAGGAAATATCTGGTATCGTCTACATCTTCGGGGGTAAGAACTCTGCGAGCATAGCCAACCGACCAGTATTCAGCTTCTGCTTCGTCAATAAATTCTTTGTTGCCTTCAAGAAAGTTTTCTGAAATTGCGGTAACGGGTCTGTCCTCATAGCCTACCTTTGCCACGCTCTGAAAAACTGCGCCCAAAAGAGTTGGTAAACCGATAAGAACCGACATAATTGCTGAAATCCATCTGATAAGAACTGCCATTTTCATTTCTCCTTTTTTAAATCTAAATATATGATACAACATTTTTGCGGATTTTTCAATTTGCAAAATGCTATATTATGTAACTTGGTTTTTGTGCGTTTTAATGATAAATCCCCGATTATCGCTTAATAACAACCGTCAGCAATGCCGGATCCTCATCTCCGACACCGGTGATGCAGTGTTCAGATTCTTTTACTTTTAAACCTGTCAACATAGCGCACGTCTGCAATTAATGATTTGTTTTTTCTTTGACAGATGAGTCTCGTTATACACAACTCTGTCATAAAGCATCGAGTAATTGTCGGAATTCTTTTATGATTTTAACTTCGGTCATACTTATAAAAAATCTATGTTTCAATTAAAAAAACACCTCATCCGATGCAAAATGCACCGACAGAGGTGGATTTCTGATTTTATTGGGAATATGACGAATGACGGGAGACTTTTGACGCTTGCTTAAATCAATGAAAGTATCCTGCGCTTGTATTCCAGAAACTCTGCAGTCAGGTTGAAATCATCAGGTCTGGGCTTCGGTTCTTTTATGATTATTTCTTCCGTGATTTCTCCGGGCGAACCTGTCAACAGATAAATTCTGTCCGAAATAAGAACTGCTTCATCAATATCATGAGTGATAAAAAGTGTTGACAGCTGAATCTGCTCCATAACGTTCAGATACCATTTATGCATTGAGCTTTTTGTAATGGTGTCGAGCGCGGAAAAAGGCTCATCAAGAAGAGCAACGTCCTTTGAAAACATATATGTTCGAAGCAGAGCCGCCCGTTGACGCATACCGCCTGAAAGCTGTGAAGGATATTTCTTTTGAGTACCGTCAAGACCGAACTGTGAAAAAAGGGGAGACACTTTTTTACGTGCTTCTTTTTTCTTCAAACCTTTAAGCAAAAGCGGCAGTGCAACGTTATCCTCAACTGTTCTGTACGGCAAAAGCAAATCTTTTTGCAGCATATAGCTGATGTGCCCCGACTGATTTGTTATGTCTTTTCCGTCAAGCAAAATCTGACCTTTATCGGGTGTCATAAGTCCTGAGATTATATTGAAGAGTGTTGTTTTTCCTCCTCCGCTGACACCGAGCAGACACACCAATTCGCCTTTGTTAAGTTCAATGGAAACGTCTTTCAAAACAGGTTTTCCGTCAAAGCTTTTGCTGATGTTTTTTACTTCTAATTTCTTCATATTATTTCGGAAGGTAGTCGTTTGTGTAACCGAAATCGGGATTGATTTTTTCTTCAAGCAGATTCTTTTTGTTGAGCCAATTATAGAAAGCCGCCCAGCGATCGGGGTCAAATTCGCCCCATTTAGAAGCATCAGCAACGTATTCATCTGCAAGATATTCCTGACTTGCATAAACAAGCTCGCTGTTTGATTTGAGTTCAGGTGCGGCATCCATGAGGATATCAGCGGCATCTTTCGGATTCTCAACTGCATATGTATATCCCTTTGAAAGCGCATTGATAAATGCTTTTGCTGTTTCGGGGTTTTCTTTAAGCCATTCATTGTTGCCGATTATTACGGGTGTATAGTAATCAAAAACAGAGTCGATGTCTGCAAATTCAAAGTAATCCGTTTCAAGACCGGCTGTTTCACATGCAATACCTGCCCAGCCGTAGAAAATCCAGATAGCATCAACCGAACCGCTTCTGAGCGCCGAAACTTCGTCGGTAACGGTGGAAGGAATCAGCTTAACAAGGTCAAAGTTACCGCCGTCGGCTTTCATAACGTCGCGTATTGTTTCTTTTTCAACGCTTAAATCCCAGGTGGCATATTTTTTGCCTTCAAGACCCTTAGGGGTATGCATTCCTTCTCCTTTGCGTGAAATAATGCCCGAAGTGTTGTGCTGAATGACCGCCGCAACCGCTGTAACGGGTATGGCGTTTTCACCGATAAAAGCAGGTGCAAGGCTGTCCTGAAATGAAACACCGAACTGTGCTTTGCCCGTTGCTACCAAGGCTTCTGCACCGCCTTCGGGTGGCTGAACGATTTCGACGTCAAGACCGGCTTCTTTAAAATATCCTTTCGCTTCGGCAACATATATTCCCGTGTGATTGGTGTTGGGAGTCCAATCAAGAACGATTGTGATTTTTTTATTATTCTTATCATTGTTTTCTGTTTTGCCGCAAGCAGCCAAACAGAAAATAAATGAAACCGACAGCAATAATGCAATTATTCTTTTCATATTTTTTTCTCCTTTTTATTTGTATTGCGGTATGGCATACATTTTTTCTCTGCAAATCCGACCAATGCCATAAGAGCCAGAGAAATTGCCGAAATAAGAAAAATCACGGCAAACATCTTATCAAAAGCAAAGGCTTTTCTCACACGTGTCATATAGACACCCAGACCGCCGAAACCTCCCAGCCATTCGCTTATAACCGCTCCCACAACACTGTATGCCGCGGCTATTCTTAACCCCGAAAAAAGCTGCGGCAGTGCCGAGGGGAATTTGATATAGCGGAAAATCTGCAAACGGTTTGCGCCCATTGAACGCAGTAAGCCGATAGCATCTTTATCTGCGCTTCTGAAGCCGTCAAGAAGTCCGACCGTAACGGGAAAGAACGTGGAAATAACTATCAGAACGATTTTTGGCATCATTTCATATCCGAACCAGAGCACAAGAAGCGGTGCAACGGCAACGGAAGGAACTGTTTGCGTGATGATAAGCAGGGGATAGAATGCTTTATAGAGAATATCAAACGTATCCATCAGCAAAGCCGCACAAAATCCCACGCTTACTCCGAGAATCAAACCGATAAATGCTTCTTGCAGAGTTATAACAGAATTTTCAAGAAGCAGCGGGAATTCACTCACAAAAGCTTTTGCTATTTCTATTGGTGACGGCAGCATATAAGACGGTATAATGCCTGCTTTGCACACTGACTGCCATATAATCAGCAATGCGGCAACGGCGGTGAATGACGGAATATTACGCTTCAGCATGTTTTTTTATCTTTTTGTCAATCGTCAGTATTTCGCCTTCGGGTCTGTAAACAACCTTGATGTATGCCGAAACGCTTTCTGCCCCTGCTCTGATTGCTACGTGCTGACACTCCTTGACAATATCCATCAGCTGATTATAGTCATCACCCTCAATTGTTGTTTCGAACGGACCTACATGGCAGTGCAGACCGTTGCTTTTGATGAATGCGATAACCTCGTCAACAATGCGGATAAGATCATCCTGGTTTTTTGCCGCAGGAAGAACCTGAATTGCGATACTTGCTTTCATAATTTAACCTCCAAAAATTAAAATGCCTCCGCCGGATAATAGGGCGAAGGCTTCTTGAAGTACAGTTTTGATTATTGTGAATTACAATATTTTTACTATGCTTCCTACGCCGGCATTATCCGGATCAGGTTTACGGGTCGCAGGTTTACCTGCCTCTCAGCCGTTCTCAACGGCTCCCCGGATATTAAAGTTAGAAATAAAAATCAGGAGACACCTTTCGGATGCCTCCTGTAAAAAATCCTTGTTTATGACTTCCTACGGCGGCATTATCCGCAGCAGGTTATAGGGTCGAAGTTTGATTACTTCCTCTCAGCCTGCAACCACAAGCTCCCCTGTATTTATTTCGTATATATTATATACCCTTGTTTTCATAAATTCAATAGTTTTTTAGAAAAAAACGGATCAATGTAAGTTTTAGCTAACAGCAGCTGTGCAATAAAAACTGTTTTGTGAAAAAGTTTCTGATATGAACGAAACTTCAGATACTGCTCTGTTTATTGCCGAGCTGATAAAATGCCACTGCAGATGCGGCGGCAACATTCAGTGAATCAACGCCGTGATACATGGGTATTTTTACTGTGTAATCGCAGTCGGCTATTGTTCGGTCAGAAAGACCGTCGCCCTCTGTGCCCATTATTACGGCAAGTTTGCTTTCGCTTGTAAGTCTCGGGTCATTGATTGAAAGTGAATTGTCTTTTAATGCCATGGCAACAGTTTTAAAACCCAGAGCCTTGATTCTTTCAAAGCAGTCATCGTCAGCAAACGTCCATTCAATCTGAAACACAGTACCCATGCTTACTCTTGCGGCACGTCTGTAAAGAGGGTCGGAACATCCCTGGGTGAGAATTACCGCATCCATTCCGAGTGCTGCGGCAGAGCGGATAATTGCACCGACGTTGGTCGGATTCATTACTTTATCCAAAACAACAATTCTGCTTTTGTTTTTGCAGATTTCGCTTAAATCAGCCGGAGGTTTGCGCTTCATGGCACACAGCATACCCCGTGTAAGCTTGAAGCCTGTGAGTTGGGTCAGAATATCAAATTCCGCGCAAAAAACGGGAACATCTTTTACTCTGTCCAGTATTCGCTTGCCTTCACCCTCAATGTGCTTTTTTTCCATAAGGCAGGAAACAGGTTCGTATCCTGCATCAAGCGCACGCTCGATTACTTTCGGACTTTCGGCTATAAACAAGCCTTTTTCGGGGAATTCTCTGTTTAAAAGCTGGACCTCGCTCAAGCGTGCATATATGTCAAGCTCGGGCGCAAGAAAATCGGTTATTTCAATAATATTGCTCATGTGTATCTCCGTGCGCTTATTATATTCTGATTGTATATGTTTAGCCGTAAGTTTATGCGAATAGTGCTGCAAAGAAACCGTATATAACCGAAATTGTGTGGAAGATGTTTCCTGCAAGTCGGAGTGACATTGTGAAAAATTCAGGGATATCAATATCCGCACCTTTTTCTGTGATAACAGGGGAAACGTTACTTCCCAGCTCAAGCTCTTTAAGCTTATCGAGGATAACGTTTGCAATGATTTCATTACCCTTTGCGCTGGGATGAATTTCATCGTCGGCATAGTTTGCCATATCGTCGCCGAGGGCAGATGCAACGTCAACAATTACAATTTCGCCCGGATTTTCGGAATTATATCGTTCTATTGCTGCGTTTATTCTGTCTGCGCCTTCCTGATATGCCGCTCTGAGGTAACCTGATTGCGGATTATAAAGTGTTTGCATAAGAATCACAGCATCAGCGTTGTGTGAATTGATAATGTCGATTATTTCGCATAAGTTGGTATAAAAACCGTCTGCGATTCTGTCAAATTCGGTATAGTTGCCAAGAACGATTGAGTCAAACATAAGACCTATCAGGTTGCTCATCAGGAAATCGTTGCCGCCGATTGAAATGCTGATGATATCCGCTTTCTTAAGGTCGGCAATTACCGTTTCATCCTTAAGGCGTTTAATAAGGTTTGCTGTTGTGTGACCGGGTACGGAGTGGTTTGCGTAATCATAGCCGTTGGTGTCGGCAACGATTTTTCCGTAGCAGGCTTCACGGGAATTTGAAATACCCGAGCCGTAGGCTATTGAGTCGCCGAGCACAAGATAGAACGGCTTTTCGGTTTGAGCATATCCGCAGATGCCGAACATACCGAAAACCATAATAATGCTTAAGATAATTGCAGTCAGTTTTTTCATTTTATTTCTCCTTACCTTTTTATATAAATATAACACTCCCAAAATTTCAAGTCAATAATTTGTTTTGCAAAGTACACACTGAGATGCATTGTTGAATAAAATTATACACATTAATATTAATTTCTTTATTGAAACAAAAACGGAATAATTGTATAATTAATTGTAAATTGAAACAAGGGGTGTTCCGATGACAAAAAGATTCCTCAAAGTTATTTCCCTGATACTTGTTTTTGCACTCACGTTTTGTAGTGTTGCGTTTGCTACAAGTGGTGACGTTGATCCTGATATTATTGCTGAAACAAGAGAAACCGCGATTCAGATTGAAAGCGAGGGCATTGTTCTTCTAAAAAACGAGGATAACTTTCTCCCTCTTTCAAACAAAAAGGTCAATATCTTTGGTGCGGGCTCGGTTTGTCCGTTTTTCGGCGGAGCAGGCTCCGGTGCGATAACAACCGATGACCCTGTAACTCTTTATGAGGCCTTCGAGGCAGAGGGTATTGAATATAATGCAGAGCTTCGTGCACTTTATGAGAAGCACTGTCTTTCAAACGAACTTCCCAAAACAGATAATACAGTTATCAATAATCTTCTTCAGGTGCTTCTTGCAAAAAACACCCTTGAAGAAATGAATCCCAAGCATCTTACCGAAGAACTTCTTAAAAACGCAGTTGAATTTTCTGACACAGCCATAATCGTTATCAGCAGAACAAGTGCAGAGGGTACTGACCATACGGTTGAAACCTTAAGCCTTTCCGATGATGAAAAAGCGATGGTTGAAAAGGTAACGTCAGCGTTTGAAAACGTTGTTGTACTTTTCAATATAGGTAACGTTATGGAAATGGGTTGGATTGACAATTATGACAGCATTAAGGCTGCGGCGATTGTCTGGATTCCGGGTGAATTTGGTATGACTGCTGTTCCGCAGATGCTTAACGGCAAGGTTAATCCCTCGGGAAGACTTACAGATACAATCGCTTACAGCATTGAAGACCATCCCTCAAGCGAATGTTTCGGCAGTAATTCTTATAACGGCGGAAAGCACTTTGTTGAGTATTACGAAGGTATTTACGTCGGCTACCGTTATTTTGAAACGTTTGCAAAAGATAAGGTGCAGTATCCTTTTGGCTACGGTCTTTCATACACAAGCTTTGAAAAAGAGGTTGTTTCATCCGAATTTGATTCGGAAAGCATAACCGTTAGAGTTAAAGTCACAAACACAGGCGATTTGGCAGGCAAAGAGGTTGTTCAGCTCTATTACAGTGCACCTTATACTGAGGGCGGCATTGAAAAGAGCGCAATCTGCCTTGGCGGTTTTGCAAAAACAGATATGCTTTACCCCGATGAAAGTGAAACCCTCACAATCTCATTCAAAACCGATGATATGGCGTCCTATGACTATAAGAACAATGAGGCATGGGTGCTTGATAAAGGCATATATAAAATCATTGTTGCAAACGATGTCAGAAACCATATAGCCGCCTATGATTATGAAATTGCAGAAACAAAAATAATCAAAAACGATTCCGCAACGGGAACGAAAATCGAAAATCTGTTTGAGGATGTTTACAGCGGCTATGAGATTATGTCAAGAGCTGACGTAGAAGGCACTTATCCTGAACTGCGTGAGCTTGATAAAGACGATTATCTGATTGACATTGACAAGGTTCCCGACCCCGTAACAGAGGGAGAAGCGCCCAAAATGGGTGTCAAATATGACAAAACCGTCACTTTGCAGGACGTAGCAAAGGATGAAAGTTTGTGGGATGCGTTTCTTGACCAGCTTACGCTTGAAGAAATGACAATGCTTGTTATCAACGGCGGCTATGAAACCCACGGTGTTGAACGTCTCGGCATTCCTCACACAATGGATAATGACGGTCCCTCAAGTGTCAAAGGCCGAAACGGTCTTGTTTATACCGACAGCGGTACGGCTTACCCCTGTGCAACGGCAATCGGCTGTACCTGGAATGTCGAACTTGCTTACGAAATGGGAAAGGGCGCAGGCAAAGAAGCCGCAGATATGGGTACCGATACCTGGTATGCACCCGGTGCAAATATTCACCGCAATCCCAGAGGCGGCAGAAACTTTGAGTATTTTTCAGAAGACCCGATAATTTCGGGCATTATGGCGGCTGAAATCATCAAGGGCGCTAATTCTGAAAATCTTGTAACCACAATCAAGCATTTTGCTCTCAACGATCAGGAATCGCACAGAACGGGAATTTTCACCTGGTGCGATGAGCAGGCAATGCGCGAAATATATCTCAAGGCATTTGAAATTCCCGTTAAAAAAGCACAGCCGAAAGGAATTATGTCGGCATATAACAGAATCGGTACAAAATGGTGCGGTTCAAGCTCGGCGCTCCTTAAAGATTTGCTCCGCGAAGAGTGGGGATTTGAAGGCTTTGTTGTTTCCGATTATTCGTCAAATTTCACAGGCAGCGGATATATGAGTCCCGTTCTTGCGGTCTATAACGGTAATGATACCATTCTCTCGGGTATGTGGGCATTGCAGGTTGTTCAGCATAAAACGGCTGTAAAGCTTGCCTATGCAAAAGATCCTGTCGGTTTCGGCAATGCTCTGCGTGAAGCCTGCAAGAATTTGTGCATAATGAAAATAGAAACCAAGGCATTCAAAAATCCTGAAATTACTTATGATTCATCTCTTATCGGTACGCTGGACACATTTGATGACTGGGACTTTGAATTCCCATATGTTTTTACTTTTGCAAGATTTTTGCTCAATAATATTCTTAACGTAGTCATTTATGCTTTCAGATTTATTTTGTAATATTTGATTTGGAAAATCAGAAAATAAAGTGACAAAGGAGGTTTTTTAAAATGGCAAAAATAGTTTCAATACCGCTGGCAATAATTATGAGCATTCTTTCGTTTCTTTTCCCCGGAAAAGTGCAGGCTCCCGATAAAGAACAGTGGAACACAAATTACCCCTATGTTTTCGTTCACGGTCTTATGGGCTGGGGCGAATACGATGCGCAGTATAAGCTGATGCCCTACTGGGGAATGTTTGGCGGCGAGCTTCTTAATAAGCTTGAAGATAACGGCTATGATTGCTATGCGGCATCCGTTTCGGGCACAGCAAGTGCGTGGGACAGAGCGTGCGAGCTTTATGCCCAGCTTACGGGCACTGTTGTTGACTACGGCAAAGCCCACAGCGAAAAATGCGGCCATGACAGATACGGCAAGGATTTCACGGGCAAAGCTATGCTTGAAAAATGGGATTCTGAAAACAAGATAAATCTTCTGGGTCATTCTTTCGGCGGTGCAACAATGCGCGTGTTTGCAACTCTTATGGCAAAAGGGGATGAGACGGAAAGAAATTCAACCTCTGCCGATGATATTTCACCGCTGTTTACGGGAGGCAAAGCGGACTGGATTTATTCGCTGACCTCTCTTGCTGCACCTCATAACGGCACAACGGCTTACGGACTTGAAGATTCAATGCCCGAAAACGCAGATAGCGCCGCATATGATATGTTTATTGACCATGCAATTGAAATCAATAAGAATATGGTTACTGATAAGAATACCTACTATTTCTCAATTTCCTGCACGGCAACAATGCGAAACGCTGACGGCACTTACTCTGCGGACAGAAACAGAATGGAATTCCTTTTCCACGGCGATTCGGACGAACTCGGAAAACTCAAGGGTACAACCACAGGCGGCTACGTTGTTGATGAAAGCTGGTTTGAAAATGACGGTCTGGTCAACACCGTGTCAGCTAAAGCTCCCTCGGATGCACCGTCAAAGTCTTTTGATAAAGATAATATCGAAACAGGCGTGTGGCAAATAATGCCCGTTTATCAGGGCGACCATATGTCGCTTCAGGGCGGATTCTTTAAGGTGAATACCGACGTTGAACGCCTTTATACTGAGCATTTTGATATGATTAACCGACTTTGATTTGAAACAGAATAAATTCTGTGTGTAATGTAACAGACAAGCCGCCCGATTTTTTTGGGCGGCTTGTTTTGTGCTTTTCTTATGTTTGCTTTGTAAATATTAGTTTAAACAAGAAAAAGTCTTGCCAACTTTTTTAGCAGTGTCTTTTATACACCTCTTCTTTGCGCTGATAATGCCTGAAACAGACTTGTTATCAGTTGCAGCTATATAGCTTTTCAAAGGATTATTATATCAATTTGTCATTCTGAAAAGCATATGTTTATCGGGTGATTTCGGTCAGCTTGTATTGCAATTTCGTTAAGAATAACGTTTTTGGCTTTAATTTCAACCTTCGGATAAACAAGTTTATCCGCTTTCGCTACAGTATCAAAACAAAGCTTTGAGTTTTTAAAATCTATATTTTTAAGGGATATGTTTTCCGAAGGATAATTTGAATGTAACAGAATGTCCACGTCGTTTTCAAGAACGATGTTATCAAGTGTGATTCCGCTTTGAGGTGTGCACACACAGCCGGGGTAATAGCTTCGTGCATAGGTATCGTAATTAAGACTTATCGCAATTCCTATGTCACGCTTTTTCTGAAGTGAGCAATTACGTATTGTAATATTGCGGCAACCGCAGTTCAATTCTTCTGTATTGCGCACAACGACCCAATTTATGCCGTCATATTCTGCAATTCCTTTTTCGTGGCAGGGCGGAGTGTTTGAAGTATAAAGCTTTCCGTCTTTCGGGTTCAGCAGGGCACGGTATGTTTTGCCGTTTACCGCAACGGTATCCGAGTGCTGAACCTGCATACCTTTTTGCCATTTGCACCAGGCACCGCCAAGAATTCTGCAGAAAAATCCTGTTGTTGTATTGTCGTCAAGATCAACGCAGTTTTCAATTATTCCGTTTTCAATCCAGCCTATGTGAGTGTTTGAGGTTGCGTAGTCAAAAGCGTTAAGTGCTATCGGGTCATCGAACGTGCGGAACTTGCCGTTTCTGATAACAAATCCGTCGCCCCAACCGAGATGAACCCCGTCTTTATTTCCTGTTATATATAAATCTTTAAGAACGATGTTTCTGAATGCACTGACCTGAATTGCATAGTCCTTTTCAAGCAAACCGTGACACTCGAATCTATCAATTAATAAATCTTCAACATAAATCATTGCAACCTGTGCACGCAATCCTGCAATACGGCTGTCAACACCAAAGTCATTGCTTTCAATACCGTTACATTCAAGATGCAGCCCGATAATTTCGATGTTTCGGTTGTATTCGCCCTTAAGGGCACCTTTATTTATAAATGCATTGCCGTTAATGCCGGTCACGCTCGCTTCACGCTGAAGGATAACTCCTTCACGGAACACAAGCTTTGTGTTATCACCGATTTCGATTTGCTCAGAAATTTTATAAATACCGGAAGCTTTAATTTCAATTACTCCGCCGACATCAATCGCTTTTTGGAGAGCTTCGGAGTTTTTATATGCGTTGTTTTCAGGTGAAAAACCGTATTCGTTAGCATTAATCATAGTTCTGATTCCTACATGCTTTATTTGTCTGTTTCTTATTTGGTAAATGCAGTTCATCATATTCAGCACTAAAAAGCTTTACTGCTCTGTATTTATCGCCGTTATAGTCAACGTCGACAAATTGAATATAATCGGAGATTTGCATTTTTTCGTCGTTCCACGGAATCCAAATTTATTATTTATAAAGACCTCACTGTTGAGTAAAATAACCGACAGATTCAGTGGTACGAACTGTTTAACATATTGAAGCTGTCTATTGTTGCTTGCTCGACAGTCGGGTGTCATTCTGTATAAATTGTAACAGGTCCGTAAAGACCGCCTGAAACAAGGTCTTTGGCGAATTCAAGCTCTGTTTCAAAATAAGGTGATAATTCGTTGATGCTGAATTTGTCAAAGTAATCGGTGTGAACATATCGGTTAGCAGACGTGTTTGTTATTACTGCTTTCAGTTTGTTGTTTTGCTTCAGCACGTTGGCAGGTATTCTGAACCTGAAAGGCGGTGCCAGGGCTGTTCCCAGCATTTGTTCATTAAGAAAAACCTGAGCTGAATAATGAACGTCACCGAGATCAATTTCACCCTCGTTTCCGATTTTTTCTTCGGGCAGAGAGAATTCTGCTTCGTAAACACCGCTTCCCGAATAGGCATTTCCAACGATATACGACCAATCACCAAGGTTTACGGGAACAGAGTTTTCATTGTGTTTTACATTTTCAAAACCGTTCTCATTTAAGAAAAGCTCAAGCTCTTTACGGAAAGAAAATCCGTTGGAAATATCGGTTTTGCAGTTAAAATCTTTTTGAGTTTTGCTGTCAAAAACTTCGTCAGTGAGCAGTATTATGGCGGTTTCGCCAATGGCAAGTTTCAGTTTCAGAATGCCGTTATCAGCTTCAAAACGCTGTGCTTCGTCTTTTTCGGGATTAAGCAGATATCCGTATGATGAAGGCAGATAAATGCGATAATCTTCTTTATCTCCTTTTTCGCGGAAAATAATAAACAGGTCGGCATTTTCCGCTTTCCTGTGCATTGTGCGCAAACCTATGCCGTCAAATCGGATAACCGCACTAGCTTCCGGTATACCGTGTGTAACTTTGCCGCCGCCTTTTACAAATTGATTCAGAATATTTTGCGTTTTTGGGGGAATGAAAGCACCTTTTGGAATAACGATATGCCTGTATGCTGCGTTACCTGCGTATATAATGCCTTTGTCTGCACTGCATGAAGCCTGTATAACGTCGTCATCAACAATATCAAAATCAACCGTCATATCTTCAAGCGTTCTGCCGAGAAAATCAAATTCTTTTGCAATTCTTTCAGCATTCAGACCGCCCTGAAAATCGCTGACGGGATAGTAAAGTCCCGTTTCGTATACGCGTTCACCCAGCGTGACAATATATGACAGCCTTTCGACGTAACGGTTAAACTGCCCCAAAAAGCGGTAATATGGCTGTTTTTCAGTGAAAACAGGCAGCTCCTGGGCAAGAAAAGCTTCCTTACGGCCAAGAGGAAAATTGAACGGATTGAATACGTTTATTCCGCGTACTGCCTGATATCCGACAGTGAAACGCATTGTGTCGTAAGTGATTGCACAGCCGGCAACGCCGAAGATTTCGCTAAGTGCAAATCCGGTACCGTTTTGTGCAGCTGCAGATGAAGCGTATCTGGGGAAAAAGCCGTTATAGCCGTTCAGCTCATCTGTGATTTTTATGTTTTTTTCTGGATAAAGCTGACGCCATATGATATCTATTCCCGGGATATCAAAGCAACGAAGAGCACGCATCAGATTAAAGTTTCCGCCACCACGCATACAGCCGATCGGATTGTGGTCTTTGTCCAGATGTCCCGTAAAAGCCATACCGTGGTCATTTGCCCATTTTTTGCACGGCGTAAGAAAATTATCGCAGAACGCTCTGCTGCATAAATCGTACCAGCGGTGCAATATGTGAACGTTTTCTTCGGTTGTTTCAGCTTTGCCTGAAATCAGCGGCAGATGGGGCAAAACAGATTCGCCGTATGTTTCTTTGTATTTCTCTGCCAATTCTTTATTGAATGCATCTGACGGAGCTTTGGGCTCGTCCGTAAACACTGCCGTTACGTTTTTGCCGAGAGCGTTTTTCATTGATGCCGCATATTTTCGGTGGGTGGTATCAATAAAATATTCCGTAGCCTTTTTATTGAGCAAATCGGGATAGTCCGAATTGCCGCAGATTGCTTTTTCGGTTACATATTCCGTAATAAGGGTGTTCGTTATGAATATGTATCCTTCTTCTGTGATTCTATTATTTTTATCAAACGCCGCAATAACGTCCGGTGCTGATTTTTTATAAACTTCACCTGCAGAGAATGTGCGTTCACGGGTTTTTAACACCTCTCTGGCATATTCGGGATGATCCTGCAAAACCTTTCCGCACGCTCCGCCCGAAGGCCATCCGCCTTCGTCATAGAGCCAGCAAAGCATACCGAGATTCTTTGACTTATTTACGGCATAAGCGCAAAGTTCAAAAAATTCGGGCGTCAGATAATCTGGAGAAAGGTTTGTGGGCATACTGTGGGGACGGAAATTTTTCGGTTCGGGCAGTATATAGAAAGCTCTGATGCCGAGATTTTGTATTTCTGCAAGCTGCGTGTCAATAATCTCACGGGTGCAGATATCGTTCCACACCCAGACGTAGACGGGGGAGTGCGAAACATCGGGTGAAAGAAAACATTTTATATCAAATCTGTTGTTGTTTTTCATTTTATGCCGTCCTTGGTGTCAGACATTAGGGTTAAAATTATTCAGCTTCTTAAGCCTGTTTACAAAGCATTTAAGGGCAATTACCATTATCGCATAGATTACAGCGAGCAAAACAGGGTATATTTTTATGCTGAAAAGACCGCTTATAAGGCTCACGGCGGGCGGTGCCAGCATAACGCCGATATATGCAAACGCAATCTGCGAACCCATAATTGATTGTGAAACATCTTTGCCGAAATTATAGGGTGTGAGGTGAATCATGTTCGGATAGATTGAGCCGTTGCCCAGCCCGACAAAGAAAAAGCCGATAACAGTGACCGCACCGTGCAGAGGAAGAAGCATAATTGCAATTGCAGGTGCAAGAATCGCCGTGCCTATGCCGATTCGTTTCCAGGTGCTGATGCTTTCGGAAAACAGACCCGAAATGAAACGTCCCGAAGACATTCCGACGTAATAGATTGTCAGAGCAATTGCACCGTGTTCTGCAAGAAATCCTTTTTCGGTAACAAGGTAGGTGCTTCCCCAGACTCCGCAGGCGTATTCAATTGCGTTGGTTGCAAGCATAATAATCCAAACCAGACGCACTTCAGGCATTTTTACCATCTGCCAAAGTGAAAGATTTACACCGCTTTTTTCTTTTGTTTGTGTGGCTGACGATGTTTTTTTCCACAGAGGTAAGGAGGCAATCAGAAGAAGTGAGATTGTTACCTGAACATAAAAGGCATAACGGTAACCTCCGCGCCAACCTGCGCTGTTTAACGCCTGTGACATAAGATAAGGACTAAGACTTACACCAATGCCGTAAAAACAATGCAAAAAATTCATGTGACTTGCTTTGAAATGAAGGGCAACATAATTATTAAGCCCTGAATCAATTGCACCTGCGCCCAAGCCGAGTATGACAGCTAACGGTACCATAATCGCAAAAGATGGGGCAAATGAGAAGCCGAGCAGAGCTACCGCTGTCATAGCTGTGCTGAAAGCGGTAACTTTAGCTGTTCCGAATTTATTGAGGATACTTGCGCTGAACATACTTGATAAAACTGTGCAGCCGGAAATGATGAAGGTGAGAATGCTGACCGCTTCAACAGGAATATTAATTTCTGCGTGAATGGCAGGCCACGCTGATCCGATAAGGGAATCCGGCACGCCCAGACCGATAAATGCAATATAAATAACAACCAGTAAAAAGACCATAAAACCTCCGGATACTAACTTTATTTGAAATAGTCATTGGTTATATTATCTGAGTAATTTGATAACAGACAGGATACTCTATTTGTTGACACAGCGAAGCACCGTATTTCCGTCACGGCAGAACTCAACCACGCATACGGAAACGTTATCAAGAGTAAATCTGAATATATGCGGTTTTACTCCCAAAGCCGTGGGAATAAGATACTCAAGAAATCCGTGGTGGCTGAAAACCGCAACGCGGTCACCGTATGTATATTTGTTTCTTATGTAAGAAATTACTTTTTCTGCGCGGATAACGTTATCCTCAAACGCTTCGCATCCGAATTCATAGTTTTTAGTGCCGAAAAGCTTCTCACACATTTTTGTGTTATTATAATATCTTTGAAGATACTCTTCGCTGCAGCCGAAATATCCGGGTGTGCATCCGCATTCAACAAGTTCAGGACAAATTTCAATCAGAGGCTTGTCTGCCTTTGCATTGCAAACACCGACAGCGGTTTTAAAACTGCGAAGCAAAGAACTTGTAATATATGCATCAATCGGCAAATCTTTAAGCTTCTCACCTAAATCGGCACATTGCAGTTCACCGTTTGGCGTGAGCTCACCGTCACTCGGGTCGCGGTCAGCGATATCGTTATAATTCGTTTCAGCGTGTCTGATAAACAGAATTTGCAAAGAATCGTGTTGCTTTTTCATATATTTACCTTCTTTAAACGGGATTATCTATCAAGTCTGTTTCTTTGATATAATCTATCGGCACATACCGATTATTTACTGTCTGTATTTTATAAACAAATTATATCATAAACGCCACAAAATACAACCTGAATTTTTGTGATGATTATTCCACAAAAATAATCTGATAATGCTGTTTGTCTGAGCTGAAATAATATAGAAATTATTCTGTTTGCAAATATGGTGAGATTGATGTAGAATATATATAATACAATGATTGCAGCTTGATTAGTTTAAGGAAGAAATAATATGAAAAAGATAAAGCAAAAAGTTCTGTGCGGTGCTGACGTTATCGCAAAAAACGGATTTGATTTTCAAGGAAAATGCGGACTTATAACAAACCATACAGGCGTACTGCGTGACCTTTCTTCAACAGTGGATATGCTTAAAGAAAGGTGTAACCTTGTTGCTCTTTTCGGCCCCGAACACGGTGTAAGAGGAGATATGCAGGCAGGGGAGGATGTTCTGTCATACACCGATAAAAAAACAGGACTTCCCGTTTACAGCTTGTTCGGTGACGATATATCGGAAAGCGAAAAAGTGCTTGCGTCCCTTGATACCGTGGTTTTTGACATTCAGGATGTGGGCGCAAGGTTTTATACCTATGCCTATACAATGACGGATGCAATGAAGCTTTGTGCCGTAAACGGTGTTAAGTTTGCTGTTCTTGACCGACCGAATCCTCTGGGCGGACTTAAAGCGGAGGGTACTGTGCTTGACAGAAGTTTTTCTTCGTTTGTGGGAAGATTTCCGACCCCGACTCGTTGCGGCCTTACAATCGGTGAGTTTGCCCTTATGATGAACGAAACAGAAAACATCGGCTGCGATCTGACGGTTATTCCGATGGAAGGCTGGAAAAGGGATATGTATTATGATGACACAGACCTTGCTTTTATTCAGCCGTCGCCCAATATCCCGACCGTTGACACTGCATTCGCATATATCGGAACCTGCATTTTTGAGGGAACAAACATTTCCGAGGGCAGGGGAACAACAAAACCGTTTGAGATGATCGGCGCACCGTGGCTTGACATTAAAGCTGTTACAGAAAGATTAGGTCAGCAGGACGGAGTTGTTTTTCGCGAATGTTCATTTACACCGACGTTTTCTGACTATAAAGACAGCTTTTGTCACGGCATTCAGCTTCATATTACTGACAGAGATTCCTTTTCGCCGTTTTCTGTCGGAATCAGGCTGCTTGATGCAATCAGTAAAACTCATTCGGAACTTGAATTTGAGCCGTTCATAACAAATCTTCTCGGAACGGATAAAATCCTGCAACCCGATTTTGACCCTGAAATTTTTATTGTTGATGAACAGCAAAAAGTTTCCGAATGGCAAACGTTCTCTGAAAAATGGTATCTCTATTGATAACGAAAAAGCCCTTATGAACCTTTCTGGGATTCATAAGGGATTTACTATGTTTGATTCTTTTATTTGACCGAGCTTATCAGTTCATTCATTGCATCAAGAATTGCTCCTGCCGCATTGGGACCGAGCGAATTTGTTTCTTCGTAGTGCCTTCTGCCGTTTTCATCGTCGGTATTGTTGAAATAGGGCAACCATTCGTGAAGAAGAAAATCGTTTTCGGGAATGATGTAGCCGACTTCATCGTTACAAAGACCGATAACAAAATTATGCTCGCAGCGTGACATTTCCGCAAGTGGTTTATAATTGGCTTTTGTGCCGTTTGCGGCTTCATCGGCAGAAAGGAAGTTGCCGCTTTCCAATTCGGGAGAAAGCTCGCCCGGAATCATATAAACACCTATCTGTCTGTTGCCGAGCTCCATATATGAAACTTCCGTAATGATTGAGATGTTTCTGTCTTTATCCTTGGCAACGTCATTGTTGAGAACTCCGAGAAAACGCACAAGCAGAAGTGCGGTGTTATTGCATTTTATTTCTATCGCTTCGGTTTTGACGTTGATTGCAGGCTCAAGCGCAGTTTCGTTATTTATGCTCATAACAACCTTGCCCACGTCCTTGCCGAATTCCTTGACGTATTCAAGACCAAGCTCAAAGTTGCGCAGAATGTCATCAAGCTTTTCGCAGGTGATAAGTCCGCCGATAGCGCCGTTTATGAAAACCACGTTTGCACCGCCCGTTTGCTCAACGATTTCTTTTTCCATATATGCAGGAAAATCTGCGCTGACAACGGTTGTTCTTGCGCCGAGACATTCGGCGTGGCATGCCATATTTACTATATAAGTGTCATCGCTGCCGTCTGTGGGGTCAAAACGGATTCTTGTTATTGTTGCGTCATAGTCAATGGGAGTCCTTGTGTCAATCAGAAGTCCCTCGGTTTCCGCCGTTCCGAAATAAAGATCGCCGTCTTTTCTCGCATTGTATGCATCAATAATTGCCTTTGCGGTCAGCTCTTTGAGACGGTTCATAAATTCCTCGTTTTTGCCGTCCGAGAAGAAATTCTTGCCCCAAAGTCCTTGCGTATCAATGGCGGAATGAGTGTGTGTTGCACAGATGTTGATTGATTTGAGAGAGGGGATTTTGCCGCTCTCAATAACAATTTTTCTGATATCGTTGATATCCTTGCGACTGATGCCGACACAGTCAATAGCGCAAATAACAACTCCGCCTCTGCCGCTGTTATCGTCAAGATAAACCGCTTTTGCATACATATCGTCAAGAACGGATTTTGCAGGATTGTTTGTGTTGTAGCCTGCGATATAATAATTCTCTTGCGTGATATCATCGGGTGTGAGAACTTCTTTTGCAAAGCCGACAGTCCACTTTTCGCCGTTATAAGAAAAAGTTTCATCGCCCTTCAGCATATATTTTGACGTTTCTTCAATAGTTGTATATGTTGAATTGGGAATGAAAAGAATTATCAGGGAAAGCAGGCCCGAGATGATTCCTCTGACCAATTCGGGGAGTTTTAAAAAACGCAGAAATCCCATTGTGAATTACCTCCATACTTGAAAAAGCTTTTAAAAAACTGATGTGAGATATGATTTGCGACTCATCTTAATCTATCATTATATTAATAATACAATATTTTTGACTTTTTTACAATTATTAAATCAATAAATATTCTGCCTTGATTTTTGTGCGTTTTAATGATAGACTCATATCGGAAGTGATAAAAATGAATATAAGATCGTATAAAGAAAAAGACAAGGAAAACGTTCGTTTTGTGTGCCTTAACAGTGAAGGTCCGTGCAAAAGTTCAAAAAGAGGAATCAATTTTGCCCTTGCCGTTTACTGCGACTATTATATTGAAAACGAACCCGAAAACTGCTTTGTTGCCGCAGATGAAAATGACAGGGCGATAGGTTACGTTATCTGCGCCGAAGATTTTGATAAATTCAAAGAAACATATATAAACAAATATTATCCCAGGATTAAAAGATGGGAATATCGCCGCAGAAAATCTGCTTTGAGGTCAATCATTCCTCACGAAAAATATAAAGAAGAATATCCTGCTCATCTTCACATTGACGTGTTGCCAGAATATCAGCGAATGGGATTGGGACATAAGATGACAGATGCACTGTTGGAGCACCTTAAGAAAAAGGGGATAAAAGGGATTATGCTTACAACCTGGATAAGGAACGAAAAAGGCAGAGGATTCTATGACAAATACGGTTTCAGGTTACTCAACGAAATGAAAAACTGCGCTGTTTACGGCTTGAAGCTTAAATAAAAATTACCGACAAATCTCAAAAAGGTTTGTCGGTTTTCTCATTTTATTCTACGGCAGAGCGTATATTCCAGCCGCTTTTTTCAAGAAGCTCTTCCGCTTTTTCGGGTGTGCAACCGAGAATTTCGGTAACAATTCCAATCATTCTTCTGCGCAGCTTTTTGTTTGTGGGTTTAAGATTTATCATCAGATTTTCATAAACGCAGCCACACTGCACCATAGAAGCGGTTGAAATCATATTCAGAATGATTTTTTGTGCCGTTCCTGCCTTCATTCTGGTTGAGCCTGTAATAACTTCGGGACCCGTGTCGGCGCAGATATCGATATCTGCGGCTCTGCCTAATTCGGTATCGGGATTGTTTGTGATTGAAAATGCTTTTGCGCCAATGCTTTTTGCGTAATTTACAGCGGAAATAACGTAAGCAGCCGAGCCTGATGCGGAAATTCCGATTAATATATCTTTGCAGCTGAAATTGCGGCTTTTAAGGTCATCGATACCTGCTTCGGGATTATCCTCGGCATTCTCTGCAGCTTTGAACATACATTTTTCGCCACCTGCAATAATACCGTTGAAAAGGTCATACGTTACACCGAAGGTGGGCGGACATTCAGCCGCATCGCATACCGCAAGCCTGCCCGAAGTTCCGCTACCGATATAAAAAACTCTGCCGCCTGACTTTATGGCTTGGGTAACCGCATCGCAGACAGCCGAAATCTGCGGTAAAGCAGCTTCAACCGCAGCGGTTACCTTTGCGTTTTCGTCATTAATTATTTTCAGCATTTCATACGTCGACATTTTGTCAATATTATATGTATTCTGATTTCTCATTTCAGTTTTTAACATATATTCATTCTCCCTGCAAGTGAAATTGCACCGTTAACCATAGGTTCATCAAGAAATTCAAGTGTAAAATCGCCCTCAATATATTTCATAAGAAACGGATACAGTATTTCTTTTTGCTTACAAAGTCCGCCGCAGACAACGATTTTTTCATTGCACATATTCAAAGATTTGCGTGCGGAGTTTATGATTTTTGCCGCCTCATAAGCATTGCGGTCAATGATTTCGGCAGCCTTTGAATCGCCGAGTTTGAACGCTTCAAAAACAGCAGGAGCAAACGATGCAACGTATGCCGCACCGCCGCTGTATATATCCGAAACGGAAGCTTCAAGCTTTTTGCCGAGCATTTGCTCAACAAGTTTAAAAAGCGTTTCGCTTCCGCCTCTGCCGTCAATTAATTCAAATGCAGAATTAAGTGCATCGGAGCCGAAATGGTATCCGCTTCCGCCTTTGTCAATCATATAGCCTCTGCCGCCTGTGCGGTGAAGTATTTCTCCGTTTTGCGCAAAAGCAACAATACCCGTTCCCATAATAACGGCAACTCCGTTTTCACCTTTCAACGCAACCTCAAGAGTAATATCAATATCACTTGTGCAGTTGTAAGATGCAAAGCCGAACTTTGACATAAAAGCATTGATGAGCTGTTGATTATCTCCGCTTTTTGCACCTGCAATACCTGCATAAACGGATATTTCAGAAAGATTTAAACCTGCGCTTATTTCTTTAATTCCGTCAATGAGTACGTTGTATGTGTTTTCAATGCCTGTGCTGACAGGGTTTGATGCGCCGAGAAGCACTCTTCTGATTTCTTTTCCGTTTAAATCAGTAAGCAAAAACTCGGTTTTTGTTCCGCCGCCGTCAATTCCAAGCAAATACTTGCGGTTATCACAGATGACCTTGCCCCAATAATTCGGTACATATTCTTTCTCGCTTGCCATACTTACCTCACGAATTCCTGTTTATCGTTTTTATTGTTCCGTGGTCAGACTTCCTCGTACTTATCCTTTTTCCATTTGCCCGATAAGAAGAAGATTAGACCTATAACCATAGGCATAAAGCCTGCCAGCGCATCACCGTACCAGAAACCCTGACAGCCCATTCCGACTGCAAATCCAAGCAGAGCCGAGATACCGATACGGCTTATTATACCGTCAATGACAGCAACGGCAAAGTTCAGTTTGGCATTGCCTGAACCGTTCATAAGAGAAAAACTTACAGAACGAGTGGCGGAACCGTACATATTGAGAATTGCCGGAAGAACAACTATGGATGCTGCGGCAAGCACCTTTTCGTCACCTGTGAACATTTTGAAGATAGGCTCGGAAAAGAAAAACAATGCAACGGCAAGTACTGTGGATACAAGAGTACTGCTGTATAAAACCACCTTCATAATTTTAGGCACACGGTCATATTTTTTTGCACCGAGGCTTTGTCCTACCATTGTGCTGCCTGCGGTGGTGAATGATTGAGAAACAATGCCGATCATCATATTGATTTTGTTGTAGAGTCCCGAGAGGGCCGAAAATACAACACCGTAAAGATTAATCCACGATGTAAGAACAATCTTTGAAAGGTTAATGGCTGCGGATTGGATTGCCATAGGTACGCCAAGAGCAACAAGCTTTTTGAATGCTTTAGGGTCGATTCTGAAAGAGGCGGGCTTGAAGTCAAATCCAAAGCTCTCTTTTTTAATAAATAGATATGAAAGTGCTATAATAAAGCTTAACCCCTGCGAAATTACAGTTGCCAATGCGGCACCGAAAACCTTCATATTTAAGCCTGCAACAAACCACAGATCAAGCACCATGTTGACCACCGCGGCAATGGCAATAAAAACAAAAGGTCGGCGGCTGTCACCCATACCGCGAAGAATTGCGCTTATAATATTATAGCCGTAGATGAAGAATAAGCCCAAAATACAGGTAACTGTATAGTCCATCGTGAAAGCGTAGGATTCAATGGGGGTGTTGAGTAAATCAAGCATTAAATTACGGATGAAATAACAACCGACGGAAATAACAACCGATATACCCAGCAGGAAGGTGAACATGGTACCGATTGTCTTTTGAACAGCATCCATACGTTTTGCACCCACATCCTGTGAGATGAGAACTTGCCCTGCAGAAGAGAAGCCCATAGCTACGAAGGTCAGCAGATGAAGAACGTCGCCGCCGATAGAAACGGCTGACATACCTTCTCCGCCGATATACTGACCTACGATGATCATATCAACAATATTATATATGGCTTGAAGTGCGTTTGAAACGAATAACGGAAATGTGAATTGCAGCAGTAGCTTAGTGACACTGCCGTTTGTCAGGTCGGTGACCATGGTTGTTTTTGGCTTGGACATATGCTTTCCTCTTTTTTATATAAACAATGATTTATTGTGCTAATTATATCATAAAAACGGCAAAATACAACCTGGTTTTTTGCGATGAATATGCTTACATACAGCCTAAAATATAATTTTATATCACTGCTGTCGATAAGGGGGATAACTAAAAAAACCACCTCAACCAATGCAAAAAAGCACTGAAAGAAGTGGTTTGATGTTTTATTAGGTTAGTTGATAAATGAAATTTGTCAGGCTAGTGGTTTTGGGATAAATACAGAAACTTTTCTATCTTTTCCGCATCTTTATATCCGAGCTGATACAATTTGTTTAACCCGATTTTATTTCTTGTTGCCGTTTTAATCCCAAAACAATCTTCGGGATAAAGTATCATCACTTTACCTTGTTTTTCAAGTTCAAGTATTTCATTTATTCTATTATGATATAATTCGTGTGACATCGCTATGGTTTTTGCGATTTGTGGATATTTAAAAAGCAGTGGCTTAACAAGCCATTTGGGAAAAGCGGATTTCTTATAGCTGATAGGAAGTGTCAGGCAGATAATGAGTTTATCACAACCGTCGTCAAATGCTTTTTTATACGGAATCGGATCGGAAATTCCGCCATCAAAAAATCTCCCGTTCTTAAACAAAACAGGTTGACGGGTTGCTATTGGTAATGCACAGCTTGCCTTTAACAACGTAAAATCATCATAGTATAAATCATTTTTATAAAAATACTTTTGTTCGGAGGTCTGTGCATCCGTTACCGCGGCAACATATTTTTTTGGTGATTTCATTATGGCTTCAAAGTCCAGCGGATTCTTGCCGTAACTGTTTGTTATATCGGAATAAATATAATCAAGATTTATATACATTCCTTTGCTGAAATAGTTGCCTATACTCATATACTGTTTTTCAAAAGAATAGTCCTCATAAAAGCTTTTTAATCGTCCCCGCTGACCTGCTATATATGTAATCAGGTTTGCACTTCCTGCAGAAACGCCCAAACAATATTCAATATCAATGGAATTATCAAGAAGATAATCGATAATACCGCTCACATAATTTCCTCTTAATCCACCGCCGACATCCAATATTCCTACCATAATACACCTCGTCAACTTCTTAATTGTTCAACTTCACTTGTCGGACTTTTACTTACATGAATTCACAAATTCTATCGGAACATCCATACGTGCTGCGACTTGCTCCGGTGTCATACCGCTATCCAGGAAACGTTTGCAGACCGCTTTTATATTTTCGCCAACCTCGATAATATGCCGGTCAGGGTCATAAATTCTGACAACTCGCTGTCCCCACGAATGCTCCTTGATGGGATGTACATATTCTACTTCACAGTTTTTAAGATGGTCAGCAAACTTATCAAAGTTGTCCTCTTCAAAATAAACTTCAGAATTATTGCTGCCAAATGAAATATTGTCAGTACCAATGAAGTCTTTCCAGGTTTCAAGTGTCTGCAATGCCAAACCGCCTGTCAATGTTTTGTTGGCTCCGAAATCCATAATAACATTAAGACCAAAAACAATTTTGTAAAATTCTACAGACTTATCAATATCGGCTACTGCCAACAAAGGGTTTTTAAGTTTCATATTTGTTCACCACGTTCTATTATCGCTTTTTACAGATTAAAAGTTCAGGACTCTCACCGTTTTCCTCATAAGTACAAACAAGCAGAAAATCCATATTTGCGGCAATACCGAAACAACGCTCGCCGCCAAACTCACACTCCAATTGATTGCAGAGATAGGTTGCGTAATGACAGTGATTTTCAAAACCGGTGGCAGGATTGCATTTTCCGTCAGCAAAAAGTGTTCCTCCAACATCAAAAAGTATCATTTTAGGTTTTGGGTTGTATGACATATCTATCACTGTCAGTTTGTTTAATAAATTGATTGTAACACATATTTGTTCAAATTACCACACTATGTTTGACATAATCCGAACAGAGAATTATAATTATGTTGCAGAATACTTATATTTGACAATAAATCAAATTTTCTAATTTTGTTTTAATGATTATCGGCTAATATTGATAACTGATTGAAAGGAGTGTTTTTATGAGAATTCTGATTGCAGAGGATGAAAAGAGCCTTAACAGAATAATTGCCAAGCAGCTTAAAGTGTCGGGCTACAGCGTTGATTGCGCTTTCAACGGTGAAGAAGCCTATGATTTAATAAGTATGACTGATTATGATGCCGCTGTTTTTGACGTTATGATGCCGAAAATCGATGGATTTGCTTTGCTCAGAAAAATCAGAAGTGAAGGCAACAATCTTCCCGTTCTTTTTCTTACGGCACGCGACAGCATAGAGGACAGAGTGGAGGGCCTTGATATTGGTGCCGATGATTATCTTGTGAAACCGTTTGCTTTTGAAGAATTGCTTGCAAGAATCAGGGTGCTTATCAGAAAAAACAGCGTTTCTAATTCTAACGTTATAACTGTTGCGGATTTAACTGTTGATATTTCAAGCAGGAAGGTTACAAGAGGGGATAAGGATATTTCTCTTTCCGCAAAGGAATATGAACTTCTGCAGTATCTTGCCGTAAATAACGGGATTGTTCTCAGCCGTGAAAAGATTGAAGACCACATCTGGAATTATGATTATGAAGGCGGAACAAACGTTGTTGACGTTTACATCCGATACCTTCGTAAAAAAATTGATGAAGGCTATGACAAAAAGCTTATTCACACTGTCAGAGGAATGGGATACGTTCTCAGGGAGGAAAAATGAAAAAACTTTCGTTTAAAATTATAACAACACTCTGGATTACACTTCTGATTGCTGTTGTCTGCGGCGTAAGCGTAACGGCACTTATGCTCATCAGTCAGAAAACTGCCGATGATAAGCTCCGACAGACTCTCGTTGCTGCTGCACAAAGCAACTCGGATGAGATGGAATTCAGCAACGGCATTTTTGAGGTTGAAAATGATTTTATGTACTATTCCGACGGGGTTTACTGCGACCTTTTCAGCGAAAGCGGCGAGTATATAAGCGGTGAAACACCTCACGCCCTTATCGAAGCACCGTCTGATCTGAATAAAGTTGTTAAAAGAACTTTTGACAGCAAAGAATATTACGTTTATTCCGAGCTTCTTGAATTCACAAAATTTGAATATGAAATTGATATCTGCTCGGGTCAGGTAATATCATATGAGGCAGACGTTACTCCCGCGAATGAATTGAAACCCGTTCCTTATTCGGAAACGAATTTTCAGAACGGCATAAGCACAAATGAAGCAATAGAAATTGCGCTTGCTCATGCAGGCATAAAGAAAAATGAAGCAACGGTAATCGGTGTTCAGATTCCCGTATACAGCGACAGACAGGTGTTTAAAATTGAATTTACAGCGGAAAGTTCATCCTGCGAAAAAATTTACATTCGTGCGATCTGTCCGTCAGAAGACGTAAAAACAATGTTTACCAATATCGGAAAGAGTGCCGTATATATTCTGCCGTTTTTTGTGCTTATTGCGGCAGTCGGCGCATACATAATCTCAAAGAAAACCGTTGCACCCATTGAAAAAATTACCGATTCCGCACACGAAATATCAACGGGCAACGACCTTTCAAAGCGCTTGGAAACTAATAAAGCTCCACGCGAAATCAGCAATCTTGCTGACACCTTCAACGGAATGTTTGAACGGTTGCACACGTCGTTTGAAAATGAAAAAAGATTCACATCCGATGCATCTCACGAGCTTCGCACACCTCTTGCGGTTATAAAAGCGGAATGTGAATACGCACTTTCCGAAAATGCTGATGAAGAAGAAAGAATGCAGGCTCTTGAATCAATTGAAGAACAGACGGACAAAATGACGTCACTGGTTTCATCCTTGCTTTCAGTAACAAGGGCAGAGCAGGGACTCAGCAAATTCACGCTTGAAGAAGCGAGCTTAAGTGAGCTTGTTGAAAATATATGCAAGAAATTCATAAGCTCCAAAAATATTGAATTGATAACTGATATTGAAAATAGTATTGTAATAAAATTAAATAACACTTTGATAACCCAACTTGTTGAAAATCTGCTTTCAAATGCAGATAAATACGGAAAAGAAAACGGTGTTATCAAAGTAAAGCTTTATTTTGAAAAAGATAAAGCAGTTTTGTCAGTAAGAGATAACGGTATCGGCATAAGCGAACAAGACCTGCCGAAAATCTGGAACAGATTTTACCGTGCAGATGCTTCAAGGTCAGAAACCGAGGGCTTCGGTCTAGGCCTTGCACTTGTTAAAAAGATAGCGGAAATCCATTCGGCAGAATGCGTTGCAGAGTCCGAAATTGATAAATTTACCGAAATTAGAATAATTTTCAAAAAATGAGAAAAATTAAGTTTTTCTAATGTTCCTTTAATGTTTGTTCGCTATTATTTAGTCACAGTCAAGGACGACTGAATAAAAAAACAAACAAATTGAAAGGAATTGATATTATGAAAAAACTTATCGCTCTTTTACTCGCACTCCTCGTTGTATTTTCTCTTTCCGTGTCGGCATTCGCTGCACCGCCCGAAAACCTGATTTCAAAAGAGAGGGCAAAGGAAATTGCTCTTGACCACGCAGGATATGAAAAATCCGAAGTAAGATTTGTAAAAGTTAAGCTGGACCGCGATGACGGCAGATATGAATATGAAATCGAATTCAGAGCCGACGGCAATCTTGAATATGATTATTCAATCAATGCCGCAAACGGAAGAATAGTTGAATTTGACCGTGATTATGATGCTCCTGACAGATTTGAGGCATTTAGTTTTCTTAAATTCTTCAGAAATCTTCTGGCAAGACTTTTCGGATAAACTCAGGTCAGAGATTAAAAATATATTGAGAGGTGAATAAAAATGAAGAAAAAGTTATTTGCAGTTTTAGTTTCGGCAGTTTTGGTTTTATCTGTTGCTCTGGTTGCGGGATGCTCAGATAAGAAACCTGTTGAAGAAAATGCAACGCTCAATCAGGCACAGGCATCTGCCCCGACGGTTAAAAGCGGTGAACTTGTAAGCATTTCTCCCGATGAAGCAATCGATATCGCGCTTAAACACGCAGGTATTTCAAGAGAAAATGCCGTAATGTTCGGTGCTCCTTCGCTTGATGAAGAAAACGGAAAAGCTCATTATGACGTTGAGTTCGGATATAACGGCTTTGAATATGATTATGAAGTTGCAGTTGCCGACGGTTCTGTTCTGAAAGCGGAAAAGGAAGCCGAAAGGGTTAAAGTTTCCGAAAATGAAAACGTTTCCGCAAAGCCTGAAGTCCCTGTCAGCAAAGAAAACAACAACGGCTATATCAGTGTTGAAGACGCAAAACAGAAAGCTCTTGACGATGCAGGTGTCAAAGCCGAAGATGCAGTTTTCGTGAAAGCATATTATGATTCAGACGACATCGTTCCTCATTATGATGTTAAGTTTAAGGCAAACGGATATGAATACGAATACGAAGTCAAAGCATCTGACGGCACTGTTCTTGAAAAAGATGTTGATAAGGTAAGAAAATCCGCAAACACTGCCCCCGATTCAGATGAATATATATCCGAAGATAAAGCAAAATCAATAGCTTTTGACCATGCAGGAATTAAAGCGGCAGATGTTAAATTCTCAAAATCAGAGCTTGACCGTGACGATCTGATTGTTCATTACGATGTTGAATTTGTTGCAGGAAAATATGAATACGAATATGAAATAAATGCCGAATCGGGAAAGGTAATAGCTTCCGATAAAGAATTCAATGATTAAAACTATATAACAATCAAAGGCAGGGATTGCTCCCTGCCTTAAATTTTAGCCAATCTTATCATAATGACCCGCGTTTGATTTCCAACACTTGTATTGACGGTGATTCTGATATATAATTTAAGACAACAGGAAAGTAAAAAAGGTGATTCAATGAGCAAATATTACAAAACCAAAATCATAAAAATTGAATCAACGGTAAAGAAATCGAGCTTCTGATTTTAAGCCGACTCTGAATGCCTGCGAGAAATTTTTTTGAAGAACAGAATGACCGTTCAAGAACACAACTGAATTGAAATAACATAATCACCGTTCACCGAAACAGAAAACACATAACCACCTCAATCTACGAAGAAACATCTTTTTCATTGGCTTTTCAATACTCATAACAACATCGGCAGAATTGTATTTGTAAAAATCATAACATAAACGCAACAAAATACAACCTGAATTTTTGCACGGATAAGGATTGTTTAAAGGGGAGAGTATTAAAGAAAAAGTCCACAGAAAACCTGTGGACATCAAGGTTATTTGTTGCAGTGTTTGTCAAACGACGGGTTGAATGCGTAAAATTAGTTGTTAAGCTTATATGTTGAAAGGCGCAGACCTTCACCTGAATGCTGAAGTGGGCAGTGTTTTGCTGCTTTTGAAAACGCTTTTACGGTCATAGATTTTTTGATTTTTGCTGAAATCTGCTCCTTTCAGTTTGAAACTACACTATATAAAATCGGCAAGTCAGCTATACCGAGAGTGTGTATTCAAAGAATGAAAAAAGAGATTCAATTTGGCAAGTAAATGGTAATTGAAATGTTCACAATTATGCGGTATAATTTTCAAATAATTATGAAACACAAACTGCAAGGGATGATACTATGAACGACAACAAAGAGATGCTGGGTACTGCACCGATCGGTAAGCTGCTGTTTAAGCTGGCGCTTCCCACGGTGGTGGCCCAGCTTATTAATATGCTTTATAACATTGTTGACCGCATTTACATCGGTCATATGCCCGGAGACGGCAGCCTGGCGCTGACGGGCGTTGGCGTATGTATGCCAATCATTATGATTATATCCGCTTTTGCGGCGCTCATCAGCTCCGGCGGTGCGCCAAGGGCATCCATCTGTATGGGCAAGGGCGATAACGACTCGGCGGAAAAGATCTTGGGCGGTTGCTTTACTCTTCAGCTCTTTATATCCGCAATTCTGACTGCCGTATTGCTGACCTGGAACGAGGACTTGCTGTTGATGTTCGGTGCAAGTGGTAACACTATCGGCTATGCCACCGACTATATGAATATTTACGCCATAGGCACGATCTTTGTTCAGCTTACCCTCGGTATGGGTGCATTTATCACGGCACAAGGTTTTGCAAAGGTTGGTATGATGACGGTGCTCATCGGTGCGGTCAGCAATATCATTCTTGATCCCATATTTATCTTTGGATTCAATATGGGAGTTCGGGGTGCGGCCCTGGCTACCATTGTTTCTCAAGCAATATCTTGTGTGTGGGTGCTCAGCTTCCTGCGTGGGAAGAAGACATACTTAAAGCTTCAAAGAAAGAATATGCGTATTAGCGGCAGGCTTGTTTTCCCGTGTGTTGCGTTGGGACTTTCTGCGTTCATTATGCAAAGCAGTGAAAGCGTAATCTCAGTCTGCTTTAATTCCTCGCTTCTCAAATACGGCGGTGACATTGCCGTGGGAGCAATGACAATTCTCACCAGCGTAATGCAATTTGCTATGTTGCCTATGCAGGGCATTGCCCAGGGCGCACAGCCAATTTCCAGCTACAACTACGGAGCAAAGAATACCGACCGTGTAAAGAAGACTTTCAGACTGCTTCTGACCTCTTGTGTTGTCTATTCCTTTGTTATCTGGGGTGCCATTATGCTGTTTCCTCAGGTGTTTGCGGGCATCTTCACGCCCGATGCAGAGCTTATTATTTTTACCGCAAAAGCCCTGCGGATATACTGTGGCGTGATGTGTATTTTCGGTATTCAGATTGCTTGTCAAATGACCTTCGTTTCCACCGGCAACGCACCTTGCTCTATCATCGTTGCCATTGTTCGCAAGTTTGTTCTGCTCCTGCCGTTTATTTATCTGATTCCCAATCTTGTGCAGAATAAGACTATGGGCGTTTACCTAGCCGAACCGGCGGCAGATATTATAGCAGTAACCTTTACGGCAATCCTCTTTGCCGTTCAATTTAGAAAATCACTTAAAAAAGCAGAAAAAGAGACAATGGAATGAAAATTGCAGTAACCTATGAAAACGGTGAAGTTTTTCAGCACTTCGGTGATACCGCACAGTTTAAGTTCTATGTGCTAGAGGATGGCAAAATCGTAAATGCAGAAGTAATTGAT
>JAZNBM010000084.1:0-3596 GCA_045587045.1 Acutalibacteraceae bacterium
TGCCGTCGGCAAAGCTGTCATAGGTTTCGCCCGGCAGACCGAGAATCAGCTCGGAATAAACCTGCAGACCTTCTTCGTGATAAACGCTGAAATGCTTGCTCAGGAGGTCGAGCGACATATTCTTTCTGCCGATGTTTTCAAGCACAACGGGCGAAAGGCTCTGGAGCGAAAGGGTTGCACCCTCGCGGTCAATTCCCTTGCGGTTAAAGCGGCGCACTATTTCGCGCACACGCTCGGAATTGCCTTTTGAATAGTTGATGCGTACTCTTTCGGGATAGCTGTATTTTTCTTTTGCCGCAACAAGGGCATCGGCGATTTCAAGGTCATTTTTGCCTATGCCGAAGTTTGCGTCGGCACCCCACACGAAGCGGATTTTATTTCTGCCGATCCAGTCGATTTCGGCAAGCACCTTTTCAAGAGGAAAGAAACGGGTTTTTTCTTTCAGCGGACCCCAGTCGCAGTATGCACAGGAGTTGGGACAGCCTCTTGAGGTTTCAAGAATGGTGTTAAATTCAATATGAGGATATTTTTTGAGCACCTCATCAAACATACCGTTAAGGTAGGGAGAAACGTAATCGGGCAGGCAAACGGGTTTGATTTCGCCCATAAAGCACTCACCGTTTTTTCTGTAAGCAATATTAGGTGTGTTTTTGGTGTTGCCGCTTTCAATAGCATTCAGCAGAGCACCGAAAGTAACCTCGCCCTCACCGAAGCAGAGGAAATCAACCTGTGCATTTTCTTCAAGAAAAGCCGTTGACTGCGGAATATTGTGACCGCCGAAAACCGTTACGCATTCGGGAAAACGTTTCTTTATTTCGCTTGCAAGTGCAAGATGGTATTCCGTATTCCACACGTAGTTGGAAAAACCGACAACAGCGGGGCTTTCCATTTCTGCAACGGCTTCTTCAATATTCTTTCTTAAGAATATAAATTCCTTGAATTCATATGCGGCGGCAACCTGCTCATTGGCAAAGGCGTTTGCAATAATAACGCCTGAGGTATAGGGCAGGTAAACCACCTTTGAATCTTTGCCTGACGAAACGTCAACCTGAACAAAATATACATTCTTTTTCACAGGCAAATCACATCCTTTCGGTAAGGTAACGGGTAAAAAATCCGTGATTTTTGTTTTAATCTGATTGCAAATCAGGTGAATAACAGTCTGATGAATAAAGCGCCGCCGCCTGATTTCTGCCATACCACACAACGGAGCAGGCATAGCTGAAAAGCGAATCGCAGGGGTTGTTGTCGGTTACGGCGATAACCGTTTTTTTGCTTTCAAGCGGAGTATATTCGCCGTTATAAATCCGTTTGCAATAGGAATAAAAATCGTAATCGCTTTCAATCTCAATTTTGCCGCTGTTGAGGGGACGTTTGAGAATGGCGCGCTGATAGGCAAATGCCGCTTTGAGTTCATCAGTTAAGCCGTATTTATCGGTAAAAAGTTTTTCAAGCTCGTTAAAACATTCGTCAGCCTTTTCGAGCGTTTTCATAAAATAAATCTCGTCAAACTGCCAGCATATGTCACCAAGACCCTCGCAGGCAACAGCCCAGCCGTCTTTGCCCTGTGACATACCGTGTGCAAATCCGCTTATAAGCGCCCAAACACTGCCGCAGGCGGAGTTTTTGTTTTGCGCCGAGAAATCGGCGATGAATGAATAAATATCGTGATAACTTATACCAAGCTCGTTGCGTAGGTAGAGAGCAACCGTTCTGAAAAAGCCGATGTTGTGGAATGCCTGAATAAGACACGCAAACGCCACGCATTCAATCCAGTCCTCGGTTGAGAGGGTGTTGGTTTTGATAACAGCGGTGTTATATTCCTGAATTTCGTGCTTTTCAAGGGCACTGCAATGAGCCTGCGAAAACGGTGCCCTGACGGTTTTGATGCCGAATTTTTCAACGTATTCGGGCGCACCCATTTCCGAATTCGGGAGCAAATCGCAGGTGTAGACCTGAATCGCCTTGTGCTGACCGTATTCAAGCAAATCGCAGATGCCTTTTGCGAAGCTTTCTTTTGTTTCGCCCGCAAGGCCGAGAATCAGCTCTGATGAGGTTGAAATGCCGCATTTGCTGTATTCGTTCATCAGCTCACGGAAATGCTCCAGCGAAATGTTCTGTCTGCCGATATTCTCAAGCACAACGGGCGAAAGGCTCTGGAATGAGAGTGTCTGCGCCTTGTCGAGACCGTATTTGTTGAAGCGTGTGCAGATTTTTTTAACAAAATCTGTTCTGTTTTTGGTAAAGCATACCCTGAAATTTTTGGGGTAACCCGTTTTCTTTTTGGTTTCTATGATATAATCGGCAATTTCTTCGTCACGGTCAAACAGACCGAAGTTGCCGTCGGCACAGTAAACGTATTCAAAAGAGTGTGCGGCAATCCAGTCGATTTCCGCCTTGATTCGTTCCATCGGAAAAAGACGCACACGGCTGCCGAGCGTACCCCAATCGCAGAA
The DNA here is from genome assembly GCA_045587045.1 of Acutalibacteraceae bacterium. Lineage (GTDB taxonomy): Bacteria > Bacillota > Clostridia > Oscillospirales > Acutalibacteraceae > CAG-177. The sequence continues at coordinate 2,457 of JAZNBM010000084.1, forward strand.
GGAGCATTTGAAGGGACAGCCTCTGTTTGTTTCGAGTATGGCGGAAAAATTTGTTTTGCCGTCGGCAATGCCGTCAAAAATGCCCGTAAGGTAGGGGGATGGGTATTCGCTCAGGCAAAAGCTTTTTTCAGCGGTTTTGATATATCCGCCGTCTTTTTTATAGGCTATGTTTGCAACTGCTTCAGGCGTTTTGCCATCAAGCAGACAGAGCACAAGCTCCCTGAAAGCTTCTTCGCCCTCACGGTAGATAAGGTAATCAACCGCCGGGCATTCCTCAAAGGTCTCAAAATCACGCAAAACGTTGTGACCGCCGAAGATTACCGTGCAGTCGGGATACTTTTCTTCAACTGCTTTTGCAAGAGCTTTGTTATATTCGTAATTCCACACTGAGCAGGAAAAGGCAACAATAAACGGGTCGCAAAGCGAATCGAGCGCCTGTGCAATCGGCTCGTGGGTATAGATAAAACCGCCGAGACGGCAGGATTCTTTTATTTTTTCATTGTCAAAAGCGTAGGCGGCAATGCAACCCGAGGCATAGGGGATATAAACGGACCTGCGCTCGTTGCCGTAAACGTTATTTGCCTGAACAAAATATATGTTTTTCACCGCTGGCGCTCCTTTCAATATAATCATTTAATTATATCATTTGTATAAATTAAAGTCAACCGAGGTGATTGAAAGAAAAAATCCTGCCGTCATTGACTAACGGCAAGCAAAGTGCTATTATAAATATATATGGTATATATCAATGCCATGGCAGAGTTGAACAAAGGAGTGAGAATATGCTAAATATTCTTGTAACAGGCGGCGCAGGATATATCGGCTCGGTGCTTGTGCCTCTGCTTCTTTCAAAGGGTTGCCGCGTAACGGTGCTGGATAACTTTATGTTTAACCAGAGTTCACTGCTTGAATGCTGCGCAAACCCGAATTTTGAAATCATCAACGCCGATGCCCGTAACGAGGTTGCCGTTAAAGCGGCGATGAAGGGCAAGGATTATATTATTCCGCTTGCCGCACTTGCAGGCTTCCCGATTTGTGACAAAGAAGCTTGCTCGGCTTATTCAATCAACCTTGACGCAATCAAAATGATTCTGCGTCTGCGTGAAAAAGGTCAGCGTATTATCTTCCCCTGCACAAACA
>JAZNBM010000085.1:0-11000 GCA_045587045.1 Acutalibacteraceae bacterium
AACCCCATCGAAATGTCCAAGAATATCCGTGACAACGGCGGTTCAATCCCCGGCATTCGTCCCGGCGAACCCACCTCAAGATACATCGGCAAGATCATCAACAGAATCGTTCTTCTTGGTGCTCTTCTTCTGAGCGTTGTAGCTCTCTTCCCGATTATCTTCTCACAGATCACAACATTCTGCCTCGACAAGTTCTGGCAGGAAGGTTCTTCAATGAACATTTCACTGGGCGGTACATCAATCATCATTCTCGTTGGTGTTGCACTTGAAACAGTTAAGCAGCTCGAGAGCCAGATGATGATGCGCCACTACAAGGGCTTCCTTGATTAAGCCCTAAACGGAGGATCAGCATGATAGTGCTCAAAACAACAAGAGAACTCGGGCTTATGAAAGAAGCCTGCGTTATCGCTGCAGGAGCATTAAAGGCAGCGGGCGCAGCGGTTGAACCCGGTATTTCTACTGAGGAAATTGACCGTATTGCCCATAACTTCATAACGAAGAACGGAGCAATTCCTACCTTCAAGGGTTATAACGGATACCCTGCTGCCACATGCATTTCCATAAACGATGAGGTCATTCACGGCATTCCGAACAAAAAGCGCATCATCAGAGCGGGCGATATCGTCAGCATCGACGTTGGTGCAACCTTCAACGGCTATGTCGGCGACAATGCCGCCACTTTTGCGGCGGGCGATATTTCGCCTGAAGCACAGCGGCTGTGCGACACAACCAGAGAAAGCCTTTACGAAGGCATAAAAATGGCTGTCGCAGGCGGCAGAATCGGTGATATAGGCTCAACAATCCAAAGGTATTGTGAGGAAAGAGGCTTTTCGGTGGTCAGGGAATACACCGGCCACGGCGTAGGAAAGCAGATGCACGAAGACCCCAGCGTACCGAATTTCGGCACACCCGGCAGAGGTGTGCGCCTGCTCCCGGGCATGACCATTGCCATAGAGCCCATGATTAATCAGGGCGGCGCAGGCATCAGGCAGTTGCCTGACGGCTGGACTATCAAAACAAAAGACGGCGCACTTTCAGCCCACTTTGAGCATACCGTGGCCATAACTTCAAACGGCCCCGTTATTCTCACACAGATTTAAGGTGAGATTATGCTGGAGAAAGGCAAAATTGTGAAATCCCTCGCAGGCAGAGATAAAGGCAGCCTACTTGCTGTTATGCAGATTGAAAACAACTGCGTTATTCTGTGCGACGGAAAAGAACGTCCGATTGATAGACCTAAAAGCAAGAATATTCGCCACGTTGAAGCAACTCCGTTTTCGCTCAGCGAAGCAGAGCTCGCATCAAACAGAGCGCTGAGAAAAGCGCTGAGGCGATTAAGTTCAGAAATTAACGGCAACACTTAGGAGGTAACTATGTCTAAGCAGGACATGATCGAGATTGAAGGTACGGTAGTAGAATCATTGCCCAACGCAACCTTCCAGGTTGAGTTGGAAAACGGACACAAAATATTGGCTCATATCTCGGGCAAGCTTCGTATGAATTACATCAAGATTCTTCCCGGCGATAAAGTGACGGTCGAAATGTCGCCATACGACCTCACAAAGGGCCGCATCACATGGCGTTCTAAGTAAGTTCAAGGAGGTATTCTAATATGAAAGTCAGACCTTCTGTCAAGAAAATTTGCGAAAAGTGCAAAATCATTAAGCGCAAGGGAAAAGTAATGGTTATCTGTGAAAATCCCAAGCACAAGCAGCGCCAGGGTTAATCCCGGCGAAAACCAATTTAATTTGGAGGTGCAACTGACAAATGGCGCGTATATCAGGTGTTGACCTGCCCAGAGAGAAGAGAATTGAAATCGCTCTTACTTACATCTACGGCATCGGTCGCAAAACCGCTAGCGACATTATCGCGGCAACCGGCGTTGATCCTGACCTTAGAGTTAAGGATATGACCGAAGACGATGTTTCAAAGCTTCGTGAATACATTGATCACAACCTCAAGGTTGAAGGTGATCTTCGCAGAGAAACAGCTTTCGATATCAAGAGACTTATCGAAATTCAGTGCTATCGTGGCGTACGTCATCGCAAGGGTCTCCCCGTAAGAGGCCAGCGTTCAAAGACAAACGCTCGCACACGCAAGGGTCCCAAGAAGACTATTGCGAACAAGAAGAAATAATCTAGGAGGGATATTATGGCTAAAGCAGCATCTAAAAAGACAACAGGCACACGCAGACGCCGTGAGCGCAAGAATATCGAGCGCGGCGCAGCCCATATCCAATCCACCTTTAACAACACAATCGTTACAATTACCGATACTCAGGGCAACGCAGTTTCATGGGCAAGCGCCGGTGAAATGGGCTTCAGAGGTTCAAAGAAATCAACTCCCTTTGCTGCTCAGACTGCTGCTGAAACAGCTGCCAAGGCTGCTATCGAGCACGGCATGAAGACTGTTGAGGTTTATGTTAAGGGACCCGGCCAGGGACGTGAAGCTGCTATCAGAGCTTTGCAGACAGCGGGTCTGGAGGTTAACATGATTAAGGATGTTACCCCCATTCCTCATAACGGATGCCGTCCGCCTAAGAGAAGGCGCGTGTAACCAGAATTATTTGGAGGTGTAACACAATATGGCAAGATATACCGGTGCGGTATGTAAACTCTGCCGCCGTGAAGGCAAGAAGCTCTATCTCAAGGGCGAACGTTGCTATACCGGCAAGTGCGCAATCGAGCGCAGATCATATGCTCCCGGCCAGCACGGTCAGAGCCGCAAAAAGGCAACTGAATACGGTCTTCAGCTTCGCGCAAAGCAGCAGGCTAAGCGTTATTACGGTATTCAGGAAGGCCAGTTCTATAAGTATTTCCTCATGGCTGAGCGTAAGCAGGGCGTAACAGGTGAAAACCTTCTTCGTATCTGCGAAAGCCGCCTTGATAACGTTGTTTATCTTCTTGGCTGGGCTAACTCCAGAGCAGAAGCTAGACAGCTTGTAACTCACGGTCACTACAAAGTAAACGGCAAGAAGGTCAACATTCCTTCATACCTTATCAAAGCAGGCGACGAAATCGCTATCAAGGATAAGAGCAAGGAAAGCACAAAGATTCAGGCTACTCTCGAAGCTAATGCTTCAAGACCTGTTCCCCAGTGGCTTGACCTCAACGCTGATGCTCAGACAGCAAAGGTTCTTGCTCTGCCCACACGTGAGCAGATTATGGTTCCCGTTGAAGAGCATCTTATCGTTGAACTTTACTCCAAGTAATAACCTGAGTGATTCGCCCGTTATGCGGGCGTTCACCGGGCGAAAGCTTGGTGACCAGAGCGTTTTTGAATGCATTTTGAGCAGGATAAATTCCTGCCGTCTTATAAGGAGGGTTTTGAATGATTGGTATTGAAAAGCCCAGAATTGAAACTGCAGAAATCTCTGCCGACGGCAAATACGGTCGTTTTGTTGTTGAGCCCCTTGAGAGAGGCTACGGAACAACCTTGGGCAACAGCTTAAGAAGAGTTCTTCTTTCCTCACTCCCCGGCTACGCAATCACATCCGTTAAAATCGACGGCATTCTGCACGAATTCACCACCATCCCCGGCGTTAAAGAAGACGTAACAGAGATTGTTCTTAATCTTAAAAACGTTATTCTCAAGATTCACGGCGATGGCCCCAAAACAATTTATATCGATGCTAACGGCGATGACGAAATCACCGCAGGCAGCATCAAAACCGATTCAGAGGTTGAAATCCTCAACCCCGAGCTTCACATCGCTACTCTCAATTCCGATGCACACGTAAGCATGGAGCTTACCTGTGACAAGGGCAGAGGCTATGTTTCTGCAGAGAGAAATAAGCAGATGATGCAGCCCATTATCGGCGTTATAGCAATTGACTCAATCTACACACCCGTGTTGAAGGTTAATTACACAGTCGAGAACACACGTGTTGGTCAGATTACTGACTATGACAAGCTCACACTTGAAGTGTGGACCAACGGCACCATCAATGCTATGGAAGCTGTTTCTCTCGGCGCCAAGATCCTCAACGAGCACCTCAACCTCTTCGGCGACCTTTCAGGTGAAGCCTATGACACAGAGGTTATGGTTGTTAAGAATGACAACGGCAAAGAAAAAGTGCTGGAGATGACCATTGAGGAACTTGACCTGTCTGTGCGTTCGTTCAATTGCTTGAAGCGTGCTCAGATAAATACGGTTGAAGATTTGATCAACAGAACCGAGGAAGACATGATGAAGGTCCGTAACCTCGGCAGAAAGTCTCTTGACGAAGTTGTTGCAAAGCTCAATTCACTTGGCTTTGACCTTCGCAGAGATGAGGAATGATGACCCACCAAACGGTAAAGGAGTGTGAACTAAATGCCCGGTACCAGAAAGCTTGGCCGTACAAGCGACCATCGTAAATCGATGCTCAGAGGCCTTGTTACCTATCTTTTGGAAAACGGCAGAATCGAAACCACCGTTACAAGGGCCCAGGAGGTTCGCGCAATGGCTGAAAAAATGATCACCATTGCTAAAGACGATTCTCTTCACTCAAAGCGCAAGGTTCTTGCATACGTCACAAAGGAAGACGTTGTTAAGAAGCTCTTTGACGAAATTGCCCCCAAGTATAAGGAAGTTAACGGCGGTTATTGCCGCATAATCAAAACAGGTCCCCGTAGAGGTGACGCAGCAGAGATGTGCATCATCGAGCTTGTTTGATTATAAGATAGCTTTATAAACGATAAACGCATTGTCAGGTCTGACTTGACAATGCGTTTTTGTTGTATTTGAAAGCCCCTGGCACAGCCGGGGGTTTTTCAAATACAGATAAATAAAAAGAGCCGATTTTCGGCTCTTTTCTTTTATCTTATTTGCCGTTTTCGTTGAGCAGGCGGTGTTTTTCATCCCAGAGTGCCTGCGAAAGGTCAACGTAATAGTTGTGCGGATTTTCAAATCTTTTGACCTCGTCCCAGAGGGTGTCAACCTGAGCTGTGCAGTAATCTTTGATTTCCTGAATGGTTTTGGATTGATAAACGCATTCACCCTTTACGAAAATAGGCTCAAGCAATTCTCTTGCGGTGAAGTTGGTTATTGTTTTGCGTTTCCAAGTAAAGTCGGGGTCAAAAAGTTCATAAGGCTTGGTGCTGTCAACAACCTCATCAGCCAGAGTGATAAGGTCGGCTGCCGCCTTGCCCGTTTCGTTGTCATAAAGTCGGTAAACTCTCTTGTTGCACGGGGTTGTGATTTTGGCAACGTTTTCGCTGAGTTTGATTTTGGGAATATCCGTGTCACCTTTTTTAACGGCAACAAGTTTATAAACACCGCCGAGCACGGGGCTGGAGGATGACGTTATGAGTCTCTCACCAACGCCGAAGGAGGTAACCTGTGCACCCTGTGCCATCATATCCTTGATGATGTATTCATCAAGTGAGTTTGAAGCCACGATTCCGCAGTCCTCATAACCGGCTTCGTCAAGCATCTTTCGAGCCTTGCGTGAAAGATAGGCAATATCACCACTGTCAATGCGGATGCCCTTGGGGCGTTTGCCCAGAGGTTTCAGCACTTCATCAAATACTTTGATTGCGTTGGGAACACCCGATTTGAGAACGTTGTAAGTGTCAACGAGCAGCGTACAAGCATCGGGATATTCTTCAGCATATGCCTTAAATGCATCATATTCGCTGTCAAAAAGCTGAACCCAGCTGTGAGCCATAGTGCCCAAAGCAGGAACGCCGAATTTTTCATCGGAAATGGTGCAGGCAGTACCGGCGCAACCTCCGATATATGCGGCTCTTGCACCGTAGATAGCGCCGTCGAATCCCTGTGCTCTGCGTGAACCGAATTCAAGAACAGCTCTGCCTTTTGCGGCACGGCAAATTCTGTTTGCCTTTGTTGCGATAAGGCTCTGGTGATTGATGCAAAGGAGCACCATAGTTTCGATAAACTGCGCCTGAATAACGGGGCCCTTGACCTTGATTATCGGTTCGCCGGGGAATATGGGAGTGCCTTCGGGAATTGCCCACACGTCGCAGCAGAATTTGAAATTATGAAGATATTCCAAAAATTCTTCGCCGAATCCTTTGGTGCGCAGATATTCTATGTCTTCATCGGTGAAAGTAAGGTTTTTAAGGTATTCAACAAGCTGTTCAACGCCTGCCATAATAACAAAGCCGCCGCCGTCGGGCACTTTTCTGAAAAACATATCAAAATAGGCAACGGTATCTTTGAAGTTGTGTTTGAAATAGCCGTTTGCCATAGTAATTTCATAAAAATCGGTCAGCATAGTAAGATTGCGGTTGAGCTCCATTTATTATCCCTTCTTTTTATGTGATAATGATATTATGCAGCATAATTCAGAATAAAACAATACCCGAATTGAAAAAACTTTGAATTGTTGCAAAATTCAACAATTTGTTTATCAAACATTAGGATATATACGAAAAACTGCATATTTATAAAGAGATATATAAGGTATATCAAAAAAATATATTTAAATTTGCAAATATTGCAGATAAATTCAAAAAAATATATTGCATTTTAATTGCTAATGTGATAAAATGCAAAAGTCAAAGACAAAAAAACGGTAATTTTCTGCTATTTGTTATTTAGCATTATACAAACTGTATAAAATGGCGTTGATTAATAAAAACGGAGGCAAAAGATATGAGAATCAGAAAACAGGCACTGGGTGAACGCAACATCGTTGGTGCAAGAATTGAAGCAAGACGCAAAGAGATTAATATGAAGCAGAAGGATCTTCTTACCCAGCTTCAGATTAAGGGTGTTGACCTTAACGCATCCGGTCTTTCAAAGATGGAAGGTCAGCTCAGATATGTTACTGATTTTGAGCTTAAAGCTCTTTCGGAAGTTCTTGGTATCAGCGTTGCAGAACTTCTTGGCATAGAAGAATAATTTTGACCACTACTTACCCTCTTATATACAACTCCTCACGAAGCCTCACCTATCCACAGGGTGAGGCTTCAACCCTTTCTGCATTAAATCACAGAGCGAAGAAAAAGAAAAGCGACTTGCTGTGGTGCTGTACCGCTGCAAATCGCTTTCATTTTTTGTTGAGTAAGTTTCACTTTACGGAATCAGACGGTTTATTCAGCATAAACCTTCAGAATTTCGCCGATATATACTTTGTGATAATCGCCTGAGTGATAATTCTTTTCGATGCTTTCATCTTCAAAGCCCTTGGGGTCGATAAACTGTGAAGCCATTTTGCGGCAAACGAGGGTGAATTTTGCCTGTTCAAAGGTTACTGTGCCATCGGTGAAAAGGGGAGACAGACCCGTTGCGGCGGCTTTGTCGATATCCCTGCCGCTTTTTGAGCCGCAGATTTTAAGAGCATCTTTAAACTCATCGCCATAGAAAGAAAGGGTAAAAAGCTCTTCTTTTTCAAGGAATTCGTAGGTATATCTCTGCGGACGGATAAAAATGAAAACGGCATCCTTGCCCCAGATTTCGCCAACACCGCCCCAGCTGACAGTCATGGTGTTAAACTTTTCTTTGTTACCTGCGGTCACAAGACCCCAGCCGTCTGCGATAAGCGAAACTGCGTTTTCTTTGATATCTCTTACGTTGATTTCTTTCATAAATAAGCCTCCGTTAAGCATAATTTGTAAACTATGACACAATTATATCACATAATCTTTAATTGTAAAAGACCTTAAAATTATATGTTTGCCGCGTGCGGATAATGAATAGTATAAATATACACTCTGTCTATTGAAATTGAAACGGATAAATGTTAAAATAATCTGTAAAACAAATGGTGGGAGGTTTTTCCTTGAAAGAAAACCGTGAAAATATTTCGAAAGCTAAAGACAGCACAAAAAAACAATCAAATAAAAATCATAAAGAAGAGGTTGAAGCCGTTCCTTGCACCGGATGCGGTAAAAACGACTGCGTCAACGGTACGGAGTTTTGTGAGGCGTGTCTTGTCGAAATGCTTAATACACGCATACCCTTTATGGGGTGGATTGCAGGTGCCGCTTCGCTTGTGGTTTCAGTTGTTGCAATTGCGGCAATCGTTTTTCTTGTTTCGCCGTCAATTCTTGCCGTGCGTGCCGAAAAAGCAACAAGAGAAAAAAACTGGAACGATGCAGTATTTTATTATAACCAGATGGACAAAACACTTGAGGATTTTCGCAATCTGATTGAGTGGCAGGAGGGCGAGCCTGAGCCGTTTTTGCGCCGTTTTTTTGATATCGGAGCAAACACACAGGCTAAAATGTTTAAGGCATATGCAGTTATGTATGACCCCTTGACAGCGGTTGATATGCTTGAGGTAAACGATAACACTCCGCTTACAAAAACAAGACTTGCAAAGCCCTACTGGGACCAATTCAAACGCATTGAAAACACTGTTGATATTCTTTTCTATTCGGGCAAAGTTCCCGAAGAGGATAACTATGAGTGCAGTCTTGATTTGATTGCCGAAGTTGAGCAGAGACCGGACGTTGATAAGGTCTATATCTCATACGTAAGGTATCAGATGGCGGCAGTATACTATAATCAGCCGATAGAAGAGAGCCTTAAGTGGCTCAACGAGTGCGACAAGCGTGCAAAGGCTTCGGATTCGGATTACAGATGGATGTATTATCACGATTTAGCCGAAATCCACAACGTTATGGGTAATCCCGATAAAGCGCTGGCACTTATGGATGAGCTTGTTGAAGACAATCGCAACAACTTTGAAGCTTATAAGCACAAAAATGATATCCTCATTGAAAACGGCAGGCTTTCGGAAGCAGAAAAATTTGTAAACGGTCTTGTTGAAGAATTCGGCAATTATACCGAAACGCAGGAAATGCAGCTTAAGGTTGCACGCTGCAAGGGTGAATATGACAAGGTAATGGTGCTTGGTGATGCACTTATGGCAAACTATGCTGCTTCCCCCGAAACCTACAGACAGATGGCCCTGATGTTTATTGCAACGGGCGATTACAAGAGTGCGTTTGAATATATCGACAACGGTTTCTCTTATTGCAATTTGCTCAATCAGGAAGAAAACGTTGAAGCAGAGCTTGAAAAAATCAAGGAAATCTGTTTTATCTGCGCAAAGCTTTATGAAAAGCACGGTGAGCCTACCGATGCGGAAAAGGTAAAGTTGGCAAATATCTATTATATGTTCCCCGAAGATTATAAGGGTACACCCGAAGGCGAAGCCATAATCAACGGTGAAAAAGATGCAAAAGTAATTCTGACACAGGGGGATTATGATTTATTATGAGAGTTTTATATGTAATCGGTAAATATATCACTTTCCCCGGTGCTTTTATAAGAGCATTCTGGGAGCATCTGACTTGCCTTTTGCTCAGCCTGCCCGTTGAGCATAAAGGCTACCTGAGAGCAAATGAAATGTGCGGTCACATTGAGCATCTGTTGCCCAAGAAAGCTGCTGCGGCGTATTTTGCCGCAACGGCACCGGGCGTTATGTGTCTGATTGCCGGTCTGCCGCTTACGGTTTTCGGATTTATCAATCTGCGCATTCTCGGCGTAGCTCCTGCCGATTCCGTGTGGCTGTTCATTCTTTACATCCTGATTCTCTACACGGGTATTTCCATTATGTGCTGCCTTCATCCTCAGTTTGAGGTTGCACAGAATCTCTGGGATATAACACTCGCAAAGCTTTCTTCAAAGGAAGCAAAATCAAAAGTCGGCGGTATCTTTATGTTTCTTCCTGCGCTTTGCACTTATATCGGCGCGATTCTCGAAAGATTTTCGGTTCCTGTGGTCATCTGGGCAGTGGGAACGGTGCTTATATTTGTACTTTAATATCTGATACGGGAGGTAAAAACCGTGGCAAAGGAATTTATGGGTAAGGATTTTTTGCTTGATAACGAACCTGCAATAAAAATGTTTGAGGCGGCAGACAAAATGCCGATTTTTGACTGGCACTGCCACCTTTCACCCAAAGAAATTTACGAAAACGCACAGCCCTGCGATATCGCCCGGCTCTGGCTTGCGGGCGATCACTATAAGTGGCGCGCAATGCGTTCGTGCGGTGTTGAAGAAAAATATATAACAGGCGATGCAAGCGGCTACGAAAAATTTAAGGCATTTGCCGGAATTATGCCCAATCTTATAGGCAACCCGATGTATCATTGGTGCCATCTTGAACTGCGCCGCTATTTCGGCATCAACGATATCCTCTGTGCCGAAACCGCAGACGATATTTGGAACAGGGCAAACGCCGCAATAAAAGCAGGCGGCTTCACCCCCAGAGAACTTATTGAAAAATCAAACGTTTCTCATCTCTGTACAACAGACGACCCTGCAGACAGCCTTGAGTATCACGTTCTTCTTGCAAAGGAAAACGACTTTGAGTGCAAGGTTCTGCCTGCATTCAGACCTGACAAGGCTCTCGGCATAGACCTTCCTTCGTGGAGAGGCTGGCTTGAAGCAATGGAAAAGTGTGTCGGCAGAAGCATTGACGGTTTTGAGGCGCTTTGCGGTGCACTCTATGAAAGAATCGAGTTTTTTGCAACCCTCGGCTGCTGTGCAAGTGACCACGCTTTTGCTTATGTTCCCTATGAAACGGCAACGGCGGAAGAGTTGGACGGAATTTTTGCAAAGGTAAAAAACGGCGATGAAGCAAGTGTTGCTGAAGCGGATAAATTCAAGACCGCTCTTCTTGCTTTTCTTGCAGAAAAATATGCCGACAAGGGCTGGGTTATGGAGCTTCACATCGGCCCGATGAGAAACAACAACACCCTGATGTTCAATAAAATCGGTCCCGATGCGGGATTTGACTCGATTGACGACCAGGAAATAGCAAGAAATCTTTCAAGATTCCTTGATTCTCTTGCTGTTGAGGAAAGTCTTCCCCGAACAATACTTTTCACTCTTAATCCCAAGGATAACTATGTTCTCGGTTCGATGATAGGCAATTTCCAGACTGCGGAGGCTGAAAGCAAGGTTCAGTTCGGCTCGGCATGGTGGTTTAATGATAACATCGACGGTATGAGAGAGCAGATGAAGGCGCTCGGCAATCTCGGTGCGCTCGGAAAATTCGTCGGAATGGTAACGGATTCGCGTTCATTCCTTTCATATCC
>JAZNBM010000086.1:0-71952 GCA_045587045.1 Acutalibacteraceae bacterium
AATAATATACTTAAAATTATATCATTATTAAAATTTTCAGTCAATAAATAATGGATAATTATTAAGGTAAAGTGTTAAATTTTTATGTTTATTATTGACAATTAAAGAAATTTATTATAAATTTATATAAATGGAAATTGGGAGAGAGAATTATGGCAAAAGCTGAATACAGGAGCGCAATACGTTCCAAAACTTTAATAAAAAAAGCACTTGCAACTCTTATGCATGAAAAGGAATTAAATAAGATTACCGTTTCGGATATTATCAGGGAAGCCGATATCAGCAGAGGTACTTTTTATGCCCACTACCCTGACATTCACAGTGTGCTTGAACAAATAGAAACAGAGGAGCTGAAAAAGCTTATTGCGCTTGTAAACAAGGCAAGACAGGAAGGCAGCGGCATCAACAATTCAACCGACTTTTTAAAAATTGTGTGCAACTATCTTTATGCTGATTTTGAGTATTACAGAATGCTTTTGCAGACAAGCTTCCTCAATAATTTCTTCAACAGACTTGTTGAGGTTTATTATGAAGATACACTTGCCGCAGTGCTCGAAAAAGACCGCACAAAAGATGTTTCCGAAGCAATTCTTTACCTCACTTTCACAACTGCCGGCTCAAAGCAGGTTGTGCTGAACTGGCTTCAGGGCAAAATCACGGGCACACCCGAAGAAATTGCCGCAAGACTTGCAAAGCTTCTTGAGCTTTGTAACAGATATTATTAATATGCATAAAAAATACACAGCGTATCACAAAAAGTGAACGCTGTGTTTCTTTTTTTATAAGCCGATTGCACCAAGCAACCCGTAAGAAAAGATAGCCATAATGAGGTCTGCTGCAAGAACACCAAGAAAAATAGCCGGAATTGAACGCTTTAAACGCATATCAAGCAGAGCTGCAATTAATGAACCGGTCCAGCCGCCTGTACCGGGAAGTGGCAGGGCAACAAAAGTAAACAAGCCCCAGAACCTGTATTTCTGAACTTTTTCGCTTTTGCGCATCGCTCTGATTTCAAGCTTTTCGATAAGCTTCGAAACTCTTTTGAAACGCTTGAGAAACTGAAAAATCTTTCTAATAAAAAGTAATATAAAAGGCAAAGGAAGAATATTGCCGAAATAGCAGATTATTAGTGCTTTCACAAGCTCAACGTCAAGAATGGAAGCGGCAATCATACCGCCGCGAAGCTCAAGAACAGGAAACATCGAAATAAAAAAAACAACAAGCTCTTTGGGGATATAATCTTTGAAAAAGTCAACCATTGAGGTTACTATGGATTCAACCATAAAAATCTCCTTAATCGATTATATTCTGATTCACAAGGTAATCGTGCGCACTTTGAAGGATGTTTCTGTCATTGATAAAGCGCAGAGTTTCAAGTGCTTTTTCATAGCTGAGCCAGATATAATCTTCAATTTCTTCATGCTGGATAGTTGTTTGCGTGTCTTTAGTTTTGGCAAGGAATATTGTTACAGATTTCTCAACCCTGCCCTGAATGGTGTATTCTGATTTTGATGCAAACTGAGGTAAAATCTGAATATGAATGCCTGTTTCTTCAAGCACCTCTCTGATTGCAGTCTGCTCAAAGGTTTCGCCTTTTTCAACGTGACCTTTAGGGAAGCCCCAGTGGGTGCTTCGTCTGTTTTTGATGAGCAGATAACGAACCTCATCATTGATAAAGCGGTAAACAACCGCACCGCAGGAACGCTCATAAAGGCATTCAAGCTTATAATCCCTGCCGCTTTCCGCAAAAGCAAGAGCGTCCTCAATCTGGTAAGAAATGAAACGCATACTTTTGGGCGCAACCACATAAACCGTGGGGCTGCCGTCGGCTCTTTTAATTGCCGCAATTACTCTGCCGTCAAAGGTTCTGACGGGGTGATTGATGCCCATAATGTAAGCGCCCGATGAAACGCTGTCATAGCGTTTTTTGCCCTCAATGGCGCCGAAATTGAGCTGATAGACAAAGCCGAATTGCCTGTTTACGGAGCGGATTGGGTTGGTAACCCTTACTCTGACATATTTGCCGAGCATAAAACCACACCTTTCCGAAAGGTCAAGATGACCCAAGTTAAATACTGTTTAATTATACAAGAAAGATTTGCACAAAACAAGGGCAATCACGCAAAAATTTGGAAGTTATTTAAATATTTTTTATACAAATCGGCAAATGACAGTATGTTTTGGCTGCATGACTAAAAAATAAGGGCGCAAGACTTGATTTAACGTGTGAAAATATGCTATTATATTTGTATATATAATTTATATAAGGCGGTGCGTTATGAACAGAATACTTGTTGCCGATGATGAAGCTCTCATCAGGCGTCTTGTTTGTGACTTTCTTCATAAATCAGGCTACGAAACACTTGAAGCTGTAAACGGAGTCGATGCCATCAATATTTTCAAAAACAATTTAGATATCAGCCTTGTTATATGTGACATTATGATGCCCGAAGCCGACGGCTGGGAGGTTTGCAAAAGAATCAGGGAAATCAGTACGGTGCCTATTCTAATGCTTACTGCACGCAGTCAGGAATTTGACGAGCTGATGTCATTTGAATCAGGTGCAGACGATTTTGTTACAAAGCCTTTCAGCCCTACGGTGCTTGTGAAGCGAGTTGAAGCTCTGCTCAAAAGAAGCGCCGGCGCAACAGTGCCGGAGTCAAACGAAATAATAAGAATAGATAATCTTAAAATCGATATTCCTGCCCACTCCGTTGCAGTTGACGGTACTGCTGTTGACCTGACTATCAAGGAATACAGCATTCTGCTCAAACTCTGCACAAATCCCGGCAGAATATTTACCCGTGATACTCTGCTCGACGATATCTGGGGAGTCGACTTTGAAGGCGACAACAGAACCGTCGATTCTCACGTTGCAAGGCTCAGAACGAAGCTCGGCGTTTGGGGCGATACATATCTTAAAACCGTTTATGGCGTAGGCTATAAAATTGAGGTGAGCAAGAATTGAAAAAAAACGAGTCTAAGTTCAGATTCAGCAAAATCAGAATAAAGCTGTTTGCAACAATTTTTGCCGTGCTCGCCCTTTTCTTTGTTGTTATCACGGTCATCACCGCCCCTGCCCTGTTTATGGTGCTTTCAAGCCGCACATACAGACAGTCAAAGGATGCGGCGGAGCAAATCAAAGCCGCAATACCCGGCTCTGTGAGCTATTATTATGACCTTTACGTTATCGCCGTAAACAACAACATCGATTTTGAAATTCTTAACCCCGACGGCACGATTTATTATACCTCGTCAAGGGATTCAATCCACGGAACCTCGCATTTGCCTGCGTCGGGCTCAAATGCTTCAAATATCGCAAACACTATCCCGAGTAACGAATATTCCTATGCGATGAAAAAAGAGAATTTCACCATCAGAAAGCTCATAACGGCGAATGCGTCTTATTTCGTTTATGAATCGGACTTTGATACCGGAGAAAAACTGTATATATATTCATCAGTTGCCGACGTTGAAAACATCGTTGACGTTTCGCGGTCAGTTTTTCTGACCCTGTTTATGACGTTATTCATATTTTTCTCGCTTGTTTTCTATCTGCTGGTTGCAAGATTCACAAAGCCGTTGGTTGAAATGAACGACATCACCAAGGATATGGCGGCGCTGAACTTTGAAAGAAGATGCGGCAACTACGGACGAGATGAAATCGGTCAGCTCGGCAACAGCATAAACACACTGTCAAGCACTCTTGATGCAACGCTGGTTGACCTAAAGGACAAAAACGAACAGCTTGAAAAGGATATCGAACGCCGTCACGCACTTGATAACGCGCGAAAATCCTTTATCAACAACGTTTCGCACGAGCTCAAAACACCGATAGCCATTATTTCGGGCTACGCTGAGGGTGTTTGCGAGGGTATCAGCAACGACCCCGAGGTTATTAAGGATTACTGCAACATCATCAAGGAAGAAAGTAACAAGATGAACGGTCTTGTTGTTGAGCTTCTTGAGCTTTCCAAAATCGAAAGCGGCGCACAGAACTTCACGCCTGATTATTTTAACCTGGGCGAGAGTGTCAGATCCATCATCAGCCATCTTTCTCTCCAGACGGAGGCAAAGGGAATTACCGTTATCAACAAAATTCCCGAAACGCTTGCCTGCTATGCTGAAAAAGATAAAATTGAGATTGTGCTCAATAACTATATCACAAATGCAATCGCTCACTGTGACGGCAAAAAGATAATTAAGCTGACAAGTGCCGATTCCGGCGAATGCTTTAAAATCACAGTATTCAACACGGGAGCCCATATTGCAGAAAACGATTTTCCCGAGCTCTGGGACAGCTTTTACAGAGCCGACAAATCTCACGCACGAAGCGAAACCCGCTTTGGTCTGGGTCTTTCCATTGTCAAAGGAATTATGATTAACCACAAATGCCGCTATGGCGTTGAAAACGTTGAAAACGGCGTAAGCTTCTCATTTGAAATTCCAAAGGATTCAAGGTATTATGGCTAAAAAAAGCAAAAACAAATCAATACTCAAGCGGCTGATTGCGGTGCTTGTTGTTGTTGCCGTTACGGTTTCGGGTATATTTGCAATTATTTATACCCCTGCCGACATCAAGATTATCGGCAACGTAGAAAACAGAAACACAATCAGAGCCGCTTCGGGCAAGCCTGAACTTCACTATGCCGCGTCAGCCGATTCTTTCAGTGACAAAGCAACGGTATCGGGTCTTGTTGAGCTGAATATTGACCCTGTATCCAAATCCTTCTGCGTTACCGAAACCGCGTCAGGCAGACTCTGGAGCGCATTGCCGCTGCTCAAAAACGCTCCTCTTAAGGATGAGCTTCTTGAGGATGCCAGTATGGCAACTCTGCGTGTGCTTATCGGCTCGGATATACATTATCTGAACACGCAGGACAATTCATTGGCTTTCAACAAAGCTTCATATAAAAAAATCACAAACGGTGCAAGGTTTATCTTCGATATTTTCGCCGACGCAAAAACAGCCGCAAAAAAGACATATGAAAATGACGACGTAGGATTCAGACTTGTGCTTGACATTACATTAAAAGACGGCACGTTACGCGTAAACTGCAAGCATTCAAACATCACGGGCAACAAAAAAGCTTTTATCGAAAGCATCGATTTGCTCAATTATTTCGGTGCTTATAACGTAAGCTTTGAGGACGATTTTCTGCTTGTGCCCGACGGCTGCGGAGCAATCATAAACACGTCAATCTACGACGAATCGTTTGAATCGCTTTCATTTGCCGTCTACGGCTCTGACCCGTCAATCGGCAACAAGGCAACAGGCAGTGCGGTTATTCCCGCATTCGGCATTAAACACGGCGACACGGCATTTGTTTCACTGGTCGAAAAAGGTGATGCCGCCGCCATAATCCACGCTGACAAGGCAACGGGAATCAACGAATACAACAGAATATATTCTTCTTTTATGATAAATCCCTCTGTGCAAAATGGCAAAAAGGTTTATATTTCACAAACTCCCGTTACAAGCGAGGTTGCACTTTGCTACCGTTTTCTTTCAGGCAATAACGCAACCTACGCAGGTCTTGCTTCTGCTTGCCGCGAGCAGCTTATCAGAAATTCAGTACTTTCAACCAAAACAGTTACTGTTGACGATTATCTCCCCTGCTTCCTTTCTCTTACCGGTGCCGTGACAGGCAACTTCGGTCCGTTTGATACCGTCAGACCGCTCACAACCTTTGAGCAGGCAGGCGATATGCTCACGCATATGAAGAGTAAGGGTATTAATAATATCAGTGTGCGTTACTCCGGCGTTTTCGGTTCAGGTGTTAATTCGGGCAACGCAAACAGCCTGAAGCTCAACTCCGAAACAGGCACAAAAGAAGAACTGACAAACCTTTATGACTACGCAAAAAGCCAGAAGATGAAGATTTATTTGGATCTGAATCTGATGAGCAGTGCTAACACTTTCATTGGCGGCAACGCACTTTCGCTGACAAGGAGCAACACACAGTATAAACCGAGCTTCGTCAGCGACGATTATTTCGGTACAGAAATTAAAAACAGATATCTGCGTGACCCTGCCGGGCTTTCGGACGTTGTTAAAAACGTAATCAGCGACACACAGGAGCTTGCCTTCTCGGGCTTCTGCCTCAACGATGCAGGCAGTATTCTTTATTCCGATTTCACAAAAGGCGGTCTGCTCCGTCAGAGTGCAGCGCAAACAGTTTCAAGTTCAATCGTTCCCCTTTCAACAGAAAGAAGCACAATGGCGGTAACGGGCAATTTCTATATGCTCAAAAACATTGACTCAATCGTTAATCTCCCGCTCAAAACAACGGCTTCCACCAGCGGTGCTTACGTTTCCGTACCCTTTGTGCCGCTTGTGCTTCACGGCATTGTTGACTACACGGGCGAGCCGATTAACACACAGGTAAACACTCAGGAAACTCTGCTCCGATATATCGAATACGGCGCCTGTCCGCACTTTGAGTGGACTTATGAGCCTGTGGGCGATGCCGCAAAGGATATTTATTATTACGATAACACAATAAACACTGCCGCCGAATATTATTCGGAAGCAGACAGCGTTTTGAACGATCTGCGTGATGCCAGAATGACCGACCACTATGCGGTTGCAGACGGCATTTTCTGCACCGAATACGATACGGGCTCGCTGGTTTACGTCAACTATACCGACAGCAATTTTGAAACCCTCGGTGTTACGGTTGAAGCACGCAGTTTCTTAAGAGTAAACTAATTTTTTGGAGGAAATACTATGCCTTATATCAGAACAACGGTCAGCAACACAATCACAGACGAAAAAAGAGACAGTATCAAAGCAAAGCTCGGTCAGGCAATTGCTCTTATCCCCGGCAAAAGCGAAAGCTGGCTTATGCTTGCATTTGAGGACAATATGAAGATGTATTTCAAGGGCGAATGCGAAAGCGACTATGCTTATATCGAAATCAGCCTTTTCGGCACAACTACCGATGCCGCTTATGACAGACTGACCGCCGCGGTGAGCGAAATCATCAACGAAGAGCTTGGCATCGCAAGAGAAAATATTTATATCAAATATGAGGAAGCTGAGCACTGGGGCTGGAACGGCGTAAATTTCTGATTAATCAAAACAGCATTCCGAGAGGTTTATTATGGAAAGACTTGAAATCAAAAAGCTTTATGAAAACGCAGAAAGCTTCGGCGGCAAAACGATTACCGTTTGCGGCTGGGTAAAAACTCTGCGAGATTCAAAGGCAGTCGGCTTCATTGAAATCAACGACGGCAGCTGCTTCAAGGGCGTTCAGGTTGTTTTTGAAGCACAGAAGATTGAAAATTACAAAGAAATTGCAAAACTCAACGTAGGTGCGGCGGTGAAGGTTACCGGCAAACTCATTCTCACACCGAATGCAAGCCAGCCTTTTGAAATCAACGCTGACGAAATCGGCATTGAGGCTCTTTCAACGGCGGATTATCCCCTGCAGAAAAAGCGCCATTCGCTTGAATATCTGCGAACAATTGCTCATCTGCGACCCAGAACCAACACTTTCAATGCGGTTTTCAGGGTTCGTTCCGTTGCGGCTTACGCAATCCACAAATTCTTTACCGAACAGGGATTTGTTTATGCGCACACACCGCTGATTTCCTGCAGTGACTGCGAGGGTGCGGGCGAAATGTTTAAGGTGACAACCCTTGACCTTGATAACGTGCCCAAAACGGCTGACGGCGAGGTTGATTATACAGAGGACTTTTTCAAAAAGCCTGCTTATCTGACGGTTTCAGGTCAGCTTCAGGGTGAAACAATGGCTCTTGCTTTTGGAAAGATATATACATTCGGTCCGACCTTCAGAGCCGAAAAATCATATACGCAGCGTCACGCTGCTGAATTCTGGATGATTGAGCCTGAAATGGCTTTTGCAGACCTTTGCGACAATATGGACGTTGCCGAGGCGATGATTAAATTCGTTATCAACTATGTTCTTATTACCTGCAGTCAGGAGCTTGAATTCCTTAATAAATTCATCGATAAAGGTCTTATTGAAAGATTAAGTGCCGTTGCAGGCTCTGATTTCGGCAGAGTGACTTACACCGATGCCGTTAAAATGCTTGAAGAACACAATGATGAATTTGAGTATAAGGTCAGCTGGGGCTGTGATTTGCAGACAGAGCACGAGCGTTACCTGACCGAGCAGATATTCAATAGACCCGTTTTTGTTACTGATTATCCCAAAGAAATCAAGGCATTTTATATGCGCCTTAACGATGACGGCAAAACCGTTGCCGCCTGCGACTGCCTTGTTATGGGCATCGGCGAAATCATCGGAGGCAGCCAGAGAGAAGAACGCCTTGACGTGCTTGAAGCCAGAATCAGGGAGCTCGGTCTTGACCCCGAGGACTATGACTGGTATCTTGACCTTCGCCGTTACGGCGGCGTGAAGCACAGCGGCTTCGGTCTCGGATTTGAAAGACTTGTTATGTACCTCACAGGTATAACAAATATCCGTGACGTTATCCCCTACCCGAGAACAACGGGCTCCGCGGATTTCTGATAAAAACGAATATGAATAAGAAAAGAGACAGTTCAAATTAATGAACTGTCTCTATATTTTTGGATGTTGCGATTACCAGTTATAGATAATCATTGAGAAAAGTGAGCAAATTTTTGTTAATGCAAGAGCAAAATCGCCAAGGAAGTTATAAAGCTTTGCTTCACTAACGCTTAAATCAAAAACGTCTGCAAGGTCGGGATTTGCTATTACAAGGTCGTTATAAGTGATAAGTTCGCTTGTGAATGTGGAAGTGTCTTCCTCTTTGATTGTGATAAGACGTGCGCCCTTGTTGACGATGCTTGAATATGAGTTATAAGTGGGGCTGGGAGTGTTGATAATCTTTACACCGTTTACTTCTGTTTCGAAGCTGTTTACGTGGTCATGACCCGAGAAAATTGCCTGAACGTCGCCCTGCTTGCTCATTGCCTTAAGCTGACCTTCGTTATCAACGCCGGGGCAAGGAGGCTCAACAAGGAAGCCGCTGAAGTTATGAAGCTTGGGAAGATATGAATAATACTTGCCGTTATAGTTTGCTGTAAGAATGCCGAGTGAGAAAGGCATTTCAGCAAAAAGTGCGTCATAGACGTCGGCGACAATGATGTGCTGGAATGCAAGTGAGGGAACCTTTGCGCCTGCTTCAGCTGCAAGTGCGTTTGAGGTATTGATATACCAATCAATCTGGTCTTTTCTTACGCAGTCATAGCCGCCGTCAACGTATGCGCCTGAATCGAACATCCAGAGGTTATACTTAATCTTGCTGCCATCCTTCGAATAAACGGGAAGATTGTGTGTTGCGGTGCCGTGAAGCTCGGGAACTGCATCATAAGCAAGGCAGTATTCGCCGCCGTGTTTTTTATACATTTCAAAAAGCTCGTCGTTTGTGTAACCCTGCTGATAATCGTGGTTACCGAAAACGAGTGTGAAATATGTTTTGTTTTTAACAAAAGGCTCAACAAGCTCTGCAACTGCAAGTTCTTTTGTAGCTTCTTCGCCGACGGTGTTGTCACCGCCGAGGATTACGATGTCGGGGTCATATTCATCGAGAACGTAGTTGATATAGTCAATCATTCTCTGGTCTGCATGATAACCGTCCTGGCAGTCGCAAAGGTGAAGAATTTTGAATTCACCGTTTTCGTCAAATTTGAGTACGGGGTCTGCTGTTTCGCCTTCCGCAAAAGCCATAACGCCTGATGAAAGGATAAGGCAAAGGGCAAGAAGAGCGGCAAGAATACGCTTTTTCATAATGTGCCTCCTTAAAAAATTTATCGCCTGCCCGTGGGCAGACAAGCTTAAAATACCTATATATTTTAAAACATTATTACAATAAAGTCAAGAATATATTGACATTAAAAATTATCTGTGTATAATAATTTAGGAGTTATTCTCAATTTCGGAGGAATTTGATAATGAAAACTTACCACACCAACCAGCGCAGATGTCTGCTTAATTTTTTAAAAGAAAATTCTGAAAGAGCTTTCACAATTGAAGAAATCATCGAAGCAATGACCGACGGCTCGATTGCAAAAAGCACCGTTTATCGCCTTATGACAAAGCTTGTGGAAGAAAACCTTGTTCACCGCACCGTCAAGGGCAACAGCCGTAGCTTTGTTTATCAATATATTTCAGACGAAAAATGCGAAAACCATTTGCATATGAAATGCACAGACTGCGGTAAGGTTTATCACCTTGACAGCGGCGTTACATCGATAATCCAGAATGATATAAGGTCAAAAACAAGCTTTGAGATTGACAGCCACACCGTTTTGCTGGGCAAATGCGGTGACTGCAAATAAGCGGAGGAAAGAATGAAAAAAATTTTTAGTATTATCGCCCTTTTGCTCACTGCGGCAACGGTTTTATGCTCCTGTGCCGCACCGCAAAAGCCTGACGGCGAAATGCGGATAGTCTGCACCACTTTTGTGGAATACGATTTTGTGAGAAATATCACGGGCAGCGAAGAAAATATAATTCTGCTCAACAAAAACGGCGCTGATATGCACGGCTTTGAGCCCACGGCAAAGGATATTGTTGCCATTCGCACGGCAAGTCTTTTTGTTTATAACGGAGGTGCTTCGGATAAATGGGTTGAAAGAGCAATCAGCGACGATAACGGAGCTTTAAGAAGCTTTGCGCTGATGAGCTGTGTTAAAACCCTTTCGCTTGAGGACATTGAGACAATGGAATACGGCAACCACGCTCACCACGACCACGCCGAGCACGACCACGGTCACAGTCCCGACGAAGCTGACGAGCACGTTTGGCTCTCGCTGAAAAACGCAATAAAAATCATACAGGGTCTTTGTGATGAAATATGCGCCGTTGACCCAGATAATGCAGAGAAATACAAAGCAAACGCCGCCGCATACACGGCAAAGCTTGCGGCTCTTGAAAAAGAATATGAAAAAGTATTCACAAAATCCGAAAGAAAAGTTATTCTGTTTGCAGACCGCTTTCCTTTCGGCTATCTGACACACGATTACGGCGTTTCGCACCTTGCAGCTTTCACAGGCTGTTCTTCGGAGTCCGAAATCACTGCCGAAACCTTTGCACATCTGATTGAGCACACAAAGGAGCTGAATCTTCCCTGTGTGCTGAAACTTGACGGCTCTGACGGCAAAACCGCAAAAACCGTTTGCAACTCTACTGGAGCAAAAGCTCTGACAATTGATTCGCTCCAGACAATTTCACAAACGGATATCAAAAACGGAACAACCTATATCGACGTTATGACAAAAAATCTTGAAATCTTTAAGGAGGCGCTGAACTGATGGCTTTGATTGAATGCAAAAATCTGACTCTCGGTTATGAAGGCAAGCCAATTGTTACAGGGCTTGATTTCAAGGTCAACGAGGGCGATTATCTCTATATCATCGGCGAAAACGGCTCGGGCAAAAGCACGCTTATGAAGGCTCTGCTCGGTCACAAATGTGTGCTCGGCGGTGAAATAATCTTTGACAAATCCTTAAGCCGCAAAGAAATCGGCTATCTGCCGCAGCAGACGGTTATCCAGAGGGATTTTCCTGCTTCTGTAAAAGAAATAGTTCTTTCGGGTTGCCTTAACGGCTGCGGATTGAAACCTTTTTATTCAGCATCACAAAAAAAATATGCAAAAGAAGTTATGGCAAAGCTCGGCATAACAGAGCTTGAAAACAGTTGTTACAGAGAGCTTTCGGGCGGTCAGCAGCAAAGGGTGCTGCTTGCAAGAGCCTTATGTGCCACCAAAAAGCTTCTCATTCTTGATGAACCCGTTGCAGGTCTTGACCCGGTTGTGACACGCAATTTTTACCAGCTGATTGATGAAATAAACAAGAGCGGCATAACCGTTATTATGGTTTCGCACGATATGAATGCCGCAACGGAATACGCAAGCCACTTTCTGCACATCTGCCACACTCCCCTCTTTTACGGCACAAAGCACGATTATCTCTGCTGTGACGTGTGCCGCTTATTCAACGCGGGAGGTGACGAAAAATGATTCAGACACTCACCTATTACTTAAGCTTCAGCTTCATTCAGTATGCGCTGATTGCAGGTCTGCTGATATCACTGTGCGCTTCACTGCTCGGCGTAACACTTGTGCTTAAACGCTATTCGATGATTGGCGACGGTCTTTCACACGTGGCTTTCGGCGCAATGTCGGTTGCGGCTGTCTGCTCACTTGCCCCGATGGCAGTAACTCTGCCCGTTACGATAATTGCGGCGGTAATATTGCTCGGTATGCGTACAAACGGCAAAATCAAGGGCGATGCCGCAATAGCAATGATATCCGTAGGCGCACTTGCAATCGGCTATATGCTGATGAACGTTTTCACCGTTTCAAGCAACATCAGCGGTGACGTATGCACAACGCTTTTCGGCTCAACGTCAATCCTCACTCTCACAAAAAATGATATCATTCTTTGCTCGGTGCTCGCGGCGGTTGTGATAATTATTTTCATTCTGTTCTATCACAAAATTTTTGCTGTTACCTTTGATGAGAACTTTGCGAATGCAACCGGCACAAACACAAAGCTTTATAACAACCTGATTGCGGTTGTAACGGCGGTTGTTATTGTGCTTGCGATGAATCTTGTGGGCGCACTGCTTGTTTCTGCACTCATCATTTTCCCTGCTTTGACGGCGATGAGAGTTTTCAAAAGCTTTTTCTCGGTTATAATCGGTGCGGCGGTGATTTCCGTTACCTGCACCTTGCTGGGAATCCTGATTGCGATTCTTTACGGCACACCCGTCGGCTCAACAATTGTTGTTGCAGACATTGCTGTGTTTGCTGTTTTCACGGTTATCGGCAAAATCAAAAGTAAATAATAAAAAAGCACCGTTTCAAAGCGGTGCTTTATCTTTGAATAATTTTTGCGAAACAGTATGCATTCGCATTTAAATGCAAAAAGCACCCTCACGGGTGCTCTTTTTATTTTATATTTGCTGCTTCTTCGGCTCTTGCGGCGTTGACAAAATCTTCAATCTTTTTGCCGTCACGGTAGCCGAGCTGATACAGCTTTTCCATACCCTCTTTGTCTCGCTTGATGGTATCAACACCAAAGCAGTATTCGGGGTCAACAACAAGCACCTTACCTTCTTTTTCGAGCTCAAGAAGCTCGCTGATGCCGTTATTATAGAAATTATGCATTATAAGAATATTATTAAGAATCTTGGGGTGGTTTGCAAGTAAAACGTTTGCCAGCCAGTGAATCTTCTTTTTGCGGAAATCTCTGGGCTGGGTTATGCAAACAATAACCTTGTCGCATCCGTCTGCAAATGCCTTGCGAATCGGAATGGGATCGGAAACGCCGCCGTCATAATATTTTCTGTCACCGATTTTAACGGGTCGGGTTGCAACGGGAAGAGCACAAGCCGCCTTTAAAACGTAGAGGTCGTTTCTGTCAAAATCCTTTTTGGTAAAATATCTGGGTTTTGCAGTAACGGAATCGGTTGTAACGCAGGTGTATTCACACTCGTTTGCCATTGCGATATCGTAAGCGGAATTCGGACCGCTGCAGTCGATAAGACCGTTATAAATATACTCAACGTTTACAAGGTCGCCCGATTTGAGCACTGCTTTAACACCGAGAAATTCGCTCTCAAACGAGTGCTCCGTAAAAAACTCCTTGCTCATACCTCTCTGACGTGCAACGTATGCAACAAGGTTTGCACTGCCCGAGGAAACACCGAGGCAGTAATCGATTTTAACGTCATTATCAAGCAGATAATCAAAAAGACCGCTTGTGTAGACACCGCGCATACCGCCGCCGATGTCAATCATACCAATTTTCATAAAATCACCATTAATTACTTATCCATTTTCATTTTGAGGAATGCGCCTGCCGCAGAAATTGCGGTTGAAGCCGCCTCTGTAAGGAAAGCGGTTTTATCCTTCAGATAACCGTCTGCATCAACTGCATAGCGGAGCTTTGCACGTGTGCCTCTGCCGCAAAGGTCATCGTAATTGAAGAAATAGGTTATATATTCGGAGGGGTCTCTTTCGTCAAACTCAAAAATACGCACGCCTCTGGTTTCGTTACCGTAGCAACGGAAAGAAGCGCAGGAAGTCTGAATGAATTCAACACCCTTATATTTACCTTCAAAACGGTTTATGTGGTCGTGACCCGAAACAATTCCCTTGACGTCGCCGCATTCAAGCACGGCATCAAACATACCTGCACCGTCTTCAAGCACGCTGGGATATTCACCCATAACTCCGCGTGTGATGTCGGGTTTAAGTCTGCACCAGCCCATTTTGTGAGTGTTGACAGCACCAAGCTCATCGGGCATACAGGGTTCAATCAGGTTTTCGATTTCGGGCAGAGGAATATGAAGAAACATCAACGCAGGCAAAGGTTCACCGCCGTTTGCTTCTTTGAGTTCGTTTGCCGTTTTCTTATACCAATCAACCGTCTGCGGTTTGATTTTTTCATAACACCTGTCCTCTTTTTTGTCATACCAGGCAGTGTCAATCATCCAGATATTGAAAAGCGGATTTTCGCCCTCTGACGGAAGAACGGTGATATTATATGTGTCGCAGTCAAGACCGTTGCGGCTGTTATTCATCGGCAGGCAGCCATTGTACCTGCGGTAAATATCAGCCTGCTCCTGCTTTGTGACATCGTTGCGGTCATCGTGATTTCCGAAAATCATAGCAAACGGAATGTTTCTTTTTTCGAGCGGAGCAACGATATGACGGATTGAATCACGCATAATCTCCATTGTTGCCGATTTGCCGCCTGCAACCTGTCTGTCACCGAATCTTGCATCAAGCAGATGATTGCCGAGAATGTTATCGCCCGTGAAAAGCACAAGGTCGGGGCGAAGCGCATCATAAGCATTGTCAAGCATATTGACCATAGCCTTACGCACATATTTCATATCCTGAGGGTCGCTGACCTGCATAATGCGGAGCTTGCCCGCAGCATTGAATCTGATTGTGTTTGAATCTTTCATATTAACCTCAATTATACATTACGAATTACGAAGTAACATCAACTGTAAACCGAAACTGAATCGGAATTACGGGTTATTTATTTTCTGCAAGGCGATTTTCACGCTCTTTAAGGAACTCAGACTTTGCCGGAACAACGTAGGTCATACCCTTTTCAACAATTTCAAACGAAGTGTCGGTTACAAACTGGCACTCGCCGTCAACGTTGACAGCGGCAGGCTTTTCGCTGTGAATAACGATTTTTTTGCCGCGCTTAAAGGTTGTTTCTTTCCAATCAAGGTGTTCGCCGCGCTTATAAATATTGAGAAGCTTGACAAGCTTAAGGCGAGAGAATGCCGCCTTGACAAGCACAAAGTCAAGCAGACCGTCATCGGGCAGAGCAAGCGGTGCAGCCTTAAAGCCGCCGCCGTACCAGCGTGAGTTACCTGCAAAGCAGAAAAGCACGTCATCGGTAAAGGTTTCGCCGTCGTCGATTGTGTAAGTGAAACGGTTTCTGAACTTCTTGATGATTGCGTAAAGGCAACCGATATAATAAGCGCCCTCACCTGTTACAAGAGGAAGCTTTTTGATTTTGCCCTGCATTGCGCAAACCTCGGCATCCATACCCATGGAGCATTGGTTGATGGCGATTTCATCACCGCATTTGATAACGTCAAACTCAACGGGCACACCGTTTACAACGTCTTCAAGCACAAGAAAATCTTCCTTTGAGCCGAAAAGGCGGATAAAGTCGTTGCCCGAACCGAGAGGAATAACGGCAACCTGAACGTTTTTGTAGCCGTAAGAGCCGTTTACAACCTCATAGAGTGTACCATCACCGCCGCAGGCATAGAAACGAAGTTCTTCGCCGCTTTTTGCCCTTTCGCGGCAGAATTCAATACCGTCGCCCTGCTTCTGTGTGACATAGATTTCATAGTCAAGCTCAAACTTTTTGCACACTTCTTCAATTTTCGGTTTGATAAAATTAAGAGATTTGCCCTGTCCTGCTGCAGGATTGATAACAAAAATGTGTTTCATTTCATTCTCCCTACCTTTATTTGAAATACATATAGAGTTGGCACTTAATCATACCGTTATAAAGCTTTCTGCGCTTGTCCGCCTTGCGACCAAAGGCTTTTTCAAACTCCTCGTCGGGACTGATGATGCTGTAAGACCAGCCGTGCCTCTGCTCAAAAGCCTTGCCCATAGCGGCATAAATTTTTTCGCACTCCGATAGCTCAAGCAATCTCTCGCCGTAGGGCGGATTGCAGATAAGCGTGCCTTTTTCAGTAAGAGGTTTAAAATCGGCAACGTCGCACAGGCTGAAGTTCAGCTTTGAGCCGACACCTGCTCTGTGGGCGTTGATTTTTGCGATTTCAAGTGCCTTGGGGTCAATATCGGAGCCGAAGCCTTCAAAATCGTCACAGGGTCTTTCAAGGCTTCTTGCTCTCTCTCGCTCTTCGTCCCAAACGTTTCTGGGAATAACGCCGAATCGCTCGGCAGAGAATCTTCTGTTAAGACCCGGAGCCTTGTTTGCCGCCATCATTGCGCCCTCAATGAGGATTGTGCCCGAGCCGCACATGGGGTCATAAAGCTTATGATAAGGGCGAAGATGCGAAAGACTGCAAAGCGCCGCCGCAAGAGTTTCTTTGATGGGTGCATCGTTTGCATCAAGGCGATAGCCTCGCTTGTGCAGACCCATACCCGAGGTATCAATCAGCAGTGAAACCTTGTCCTTCATAATGGAAAACTGAATCTGATGAACGGGACCCGTTTCCTCAAACCACTGGATTGAATATTTGGCTTTTAATCTTTCAACAACCGCTTTTTTTATGATAGCCTGACAGTCACGGGTGCTGAAAAGTGTGGAATTTATAGAATATCCCTTAACAGGGAAAGCATCGAGCGAGCCTATCCATTCTTCCCAGGGCAAAGCTTTTGTGCCCTGAAAAAGCTCCTCAAAGCTTCTAGCCTCAAACGAGCCGACAAGAATCTGCACTCTTTCCGCAAAACGTGAGCAGATATTGACGCGAGCAAGAATATTTTCGTCACCGCTGAAAAGGACTCTGCCGTTTTCGCTGACAACGTTTTGCGCCTCAAGCTCTTTGAGTTCGTTAGCTATAAGTGATTCCATACCCAGCAGGCAGGGAATAACAAAATTAATCTTCATCAGTTTTCTCCCGAAATTATTAATAAAGGCAGGAACCCGAAGATTCCTGCCCGTTTTTTATTAATCAGATACGCTTATTCGACTTCAGGTGTGATAAGACCGTAGCCTGAATCGTTGCGTCTGTAAACAACGTTGACATCGCCGTTTTCTTCGTTAAGGAAAACGTAAAACTGGTGGCCGAGAAGGTTCATCTGCAGAATTGCTTCTTCAACAGACTGCGGCTTGAGCGAAACGGATTTGCTTCTGACAAGCTCGAATTCAACTTCTTCAGCAACGGATTCAGCTTCGTCGGCAAATGCTTCAAAGTTGCCTGAACGCAGTTTCTTTTCGATGCGGGTTTTGTTTTTTCTGATTTGTCTGATAAGGGTGTCAACACATTTGTCAAGAGCTTCGTTCATATTTTCCGAACGCTCCTGTGCTCTGAAAATCATACCGTTGTTATTGACGGTAATTTCAACGTTTTGTGATGACTTTTCAACAGTTACCGTTACCTTTGCCTCAACGTCGGCACCGAAAAACTTTTCGATTTTGGCAAGTTTCTTTTCGGCGTGTTCCTTGAAGGACTCTCTCGGTGAACATTTGCGGCCTGTGATTGTAATCTTCATACAGTCATCCCCTTTATTTAGCATTGAGGTTTAACCTCAAGTGAATTGTAGCATATATTCACAAAAAAATAAAGAGTTTTTTATGATTTTTTAAATAAAAGTTATAAAAAATTCACAAAATGACCGAAACATAACAAAAACAGAGCTGAAATGACACTGAAAACGGCAATCAGATAACCGCTGACTTATGCCTTGTTACGTGGCAACCCACATTGACGGCAACGGGTAAGCCGGCAATATGGGTGGGTCGGGCTTCAATCATAACGGCAAGGGCGGTTGTTTTGCCGCCGAAGCCCTGAGGCCCGATATCAAGCATATTAACTTTTTGAAGAATTTTTTCTTCCATGGAAGCATAAAATTCATCGGTGTTTCTTTCGCTTACGTTTCTGCAAAGAGCGGTTTTTGCAAGCAAAGCGCACTGCTCAAAGGTGCCGCCGATACCAACGCCGAGCACCATCGGAGGGCAAGGGTTGCTGCCTGCTGTTTTTACAACAGAAACAACGTAATCGATTATATCATCTGCCGTGGCGGCAGGTGTGAACATTTTAAGGCAGCTCATATTCTCGCTGCCGAAGCCTTTGGGGGCAACGGTGATTTTAACCTCACTGCCCTGCACAATGCGTGTGTGGATAACAGCAGGCGTATTGTCGCCGGTATTGACTCTGCGCAGAGGGTCGGCAACAACGCTGCAGCGCAGATATCCCTCTGTGTAGCCGCGTGAAACTCCCCTGTTGACCGCTTCTTCGAATCCGCCGCCCACAAAATGGACGTCCTGACCGATTTCGGCAAAAACTACAGCCATACCCGTATCCTGACAAACGGGTATATCAAGCTCCTTTGCCGCGGTGATATTATCCTGAAGCGACTGCATAATGCTCAGGGGCAGCTCACAGGTTTCGCAGGCGGTGCAGGCGGATATTCTGTTTTCGAGGTCGGCAGGCAGAATTTTGTTTGCGCTGATGCACAAATCCCTGACAACCTGCTCAACAAGCTTTACGTCAACCTCACGCATGGTATCCTCCAAAAAAACAGGGGGCAAAAGCCCCCGTTATAATCTTTGTGCCTGACGGCTTATTGCTTTGAACCCCTTCTGGAGTAGCCCATACTGCCTCTTTTGGAGTCCGCTCTTTTTAAATCTGTCATTTTTTCGTCGCTGACCTGCTTGAAGCGAGCCATCATATCTTCGAAAGACTGCTTTTCACCTGTTGCGGGTGTGGATTTCTGACCGTTCCAGACGTTGGGAGCTGAACGGCGCTCCTGTCTGGGGCGCTGTGGCCTTTGCTGCATCGGCTGACGGGGTTCTTTTTCTGCTGCAGGCTGATTTTCTGCAAGCTTTCTGATGGAAAGGCTGATTTTGCCCTCGGGCGAAACCGAAATAACCTTAACCTTGACCTCCTGACCGACAGTGAGATGTTCCTTGATGTCCTTAACATAGTTGGGGGCAACCTCGGAGATGTGAATCATACCTGTTTTGCCGCCTTCGAGCTCAACAAAAGCTCCGAAATCTGTTAAGCCTGTGACTTTTCCGCTGACTATTGCGCCTTCTTCGATTTGCATAAAATAAGAAATCCTTCCGTTTTAAAAATACTTATATCAACAGTAACACGTGATTCTGCAAATCATTCTTCGGAATCAACGTATACTATTTCATCAGGGTAAGCGTAGCCGTATTCTTCACGGGCAATCTGCTCGATTTTTTCGGCTTCGTTTGCGTTTTCAAGAAAATTATTGTTCTTGGTGATTTCTTGGTGAACACTTGACAATTCAGCCTTGGCAGCGGCATTTTCTGCAGCCTGCGCCCTGGCGGTGGTGTTATTGCTGATTAAAATAGCAATGAAATAGCCGACAAGTGCAAGGAAAAGCAACGCAAGGAGAATGCTTTTTTTATGTTCTTTAACTTTAACAGCACTCATAAAAACTATCCTTTTAAAGTAATATTTAAAAAATTACATAATATTAGACATAACCATAGTGATTATACACTATCCCTTATAGATTTTGCAATAGATTTTTTGATTTTTTTAATGTTTTTTTCTTTCTTTTTTGCGAAAATGTGCGGATTTTTTTCAATGCGGCAGATATTTTTCTAATAAAGAACTTAATCGGTGCTTTCACAAGCAAAAAAATAACCCTTATCACCCTCACGGACAAACGGCACAAAAGGATTGAAAGCTTTGCACTGACAAGATAAAACGCAAATGCACCAAGCAAAACGCCCGTTACGGTATAAAGGCGAAGTTTACCGTCATCGGCAACGAGATTGAAAAACAAAACCGAAACGCCGCAGAAGATAAAATAAAGCGTATCGGCACAAAAACAAACCGCCGTTTTATTGCCGAAAAGATAGCGCACAAAGCGAAAAACGCAATAGAGCAGACCAAGAGCAAGACCGAGCAAAAGCGACCAGCCGAAGAGCCTTGTCTGCGAAGAAACACCCTGAATATATTCCATTTAACGGAACACCTTGCTGAAAAACCCGCCCTTTTGCGCCGCTTCCTGCGAATAGATGAGAGCGGATATTTTGCCCTCAACCGTCAGCTCCCCCACCTCAACGCTCAAGCGGTTTATATGCAGATCAGCACCGCGGATTGTCAGTTCACCGAGGTCTGTGAAAACCACAACGGTTTCCTCGTCAAAGCTGTCCACGTCCTGAACGCCCGTGAGGGTGAGCAATTTTCTGTCCTCAAGCACAAGATTATGCGGCATAGCCGTATTTTTTTTATCATCAGCCATAAAAAAACCTCCAAAAAATATATCATTAAATGATATGATTCGGGAGGTTTGATTATGATTATTGGTTGTTTGCGGTAAATTCTAATCCGTACAATTCCGAATTAAAATCGGGTGTGGGCAACGCCCACCCATAACTATTCACTATTCACTATTAGCTATTCACTCAATTATAAGCGTGTCGCCGCACGGAATTACTTTGCGGATATGTGCGCTTCTGCACGGGTCATAGAGTGAATCGCCGTCGGAATAGCCGCATTTGCCGCCAAAGCAGACCTCGTCACGGGAATGATAAACCATAAGCCAATTACCGTTTTCGTCTTTCACAAATGAATTGTGACCGGGACCGTATTCGCCCTCCAGGTCGGCTGAAGTGAGCAAAGGTCGGGGGTGTTTTTTCCAGCTTTCGGGGTTCATCAGGTCAGCGTTTACGTCGGCTGTGAGCAGACCGATACAATATTCCGGACCCGTTGCCGAAGCGGAAAATGCCAGATAAACCTTGCCGCCGTCAATCAGCACCGCCGCACCCTCGTTGACCGGAATTCTAACCCTTTCCCAATCGTATTCGGGTTTTGTCAGCAGAATTGCAGGTGCGGTTGTTTTCCACGGCTCGTGAGGGTCAATCGGAGCAAGGTAAACGTTTGAATTGCCGCCATTCTGTGCCCAGGCAACGTAATGTCTGCCGCCGCACTCAAAGTGTGTCATATCAAGTGAAAAACCTCTGAATGAAAAGCTGTCACCCTCACAGGCGGTGAATTTGCCCATATCTTTCCACGGGTCACGCAGGGGATCTTTTCCCTCGCAGACAATGACGTGGCAATCGATATCCCACACGTTGTCGGCACTGCCGCTTGCGGCAAAAAGAACGCACCAACTGCCGCCGATTTCGTGGATTTCAGGCGCCCAGATGAAGCGGTGCGAGAGGTCGGAATTCTCTTCGTCCCAGATTACAACCTCGTCTGCAACCTTAAGCGCATCAACGGTTTCGGCTCGGCGCAGAATGATTCTGTCATAGCCCTCGGGGTCGTTTTTGCCGTACATCGGGTAGGATGCGGTGAAATAAAAATATCCGTCACTGCCGCGTGTCACAAACGGATCGGCACGGTCTTTTATGAAGATGTCGGTCTTGTTTTTCATATTATCACCCGAAAATATTTTAGCATAAAGCAAATGGGATTTCAACAGAGTGTCAGTAATAAGTGTGTAAATTTGAACTGCCGCAATGTTTTTTACGGACACCGCGAGGACTGTCCCAACATAATTATAATTGGGTGTGAGCAACGCCCACCCTTAACTATTCACTATTACTTCTTCCATCAAAAATGCTCCTCCGATAGCGGAGGAGCAACTATTTATGCCACAAGGAACTTATATTTTGCTACGCTGTAAAGCGGAATGAAAGGCACCATAATGGGCACTTTCTTGACGTATTTCTGATATTCGGGGTCATTGCCGTAGGTTCTGTTCTGGCGAAGCTCAAGGCGGCGTGCACCGCTGAACATAACGAAGATGATGCCAAGATAACCTATAAGAGCAAGTACCCACTGACCGACACCTGTGAGAATATTGCAGCCCGAAACAAAAACGCCCGTCCAGAATATCATTTCGCCAAGATAGTTGGGGCAACGCACAAATCTGTAAAGACCCTTATCGCAGAAGCGCTTGGGATTCTTCTTTTTCTGGCTGTTTTTCTGAATGTCGGCAACAGATTCAAAAATAAGACCGAAAGACATAATGACGATACCTGCAATCAGCACACGGTCAGTTGTTTTTTCGTTGAGAAGTCTGTAATATACAGGCACAACCTGTGTCACGTAAAGAGCGCCGCAAGTGACCCAGATAGCGCATTTGACAAAGAAAGGCATTGTTTTGCCGTCTTTGATTTCGGTTTTCATTTTGTTTCTGTAGGATGCGCTCTTGAGCTCACGGATAAGCAGATAGCCGCTTAAACGCAGACCGTAAAGAATGAAAAGAACGCAGGCGGCGATTGTGCCCCAGGAAAGACCCTGACGGAACATAAAGAGCATAATTGCGCCAAGACCCGCAATCGAAAAGCCGTAGCCGAGCGAAATAAAGTAAACGTACTTATAGAATCCGATGGCGCTGATGAGCATTGCCGCGCCGAAAAGAATCCAGAACGTTGCAGGAACAAATCCCATATTTTTACCTCCGATTATTTAATTTAATACATTATACTACCATTATATGCGGTTTTCAATAGCAAACAGAATAAAAGGGCGACAAAAAAGCCGCCCTTTGACCGATTTATTAACACAAACGTGTTATTTAGCCGCATACATAATGATAACCGCCTTGGGTGTTTGCTTAATCTTAAGCTCAAGACCGTTTTCCATCAGCTCTTTGCCGCTTTTTTCAAGCTTTACGTCGGGGTTATCAAAATCATATAAAACGTAGGTTTTGTCAGGGTCAAGACCGTTGAGTTTGAGGGTAAATGCTTCGCCCTCAACGTTTTCACGCTTATATATTACGGCAAAGCCTTCACCGTCAACGTCATACTGCGTTGCCTGATAACGGCTTGTATCAAGACCGCCGTAGCAGAGCGGATAATAATTGCCCGTCATATATTCTCTGACATTCTGATAGCCGAGTCTCTGCGTGCAGGGAATGATGTTTGTTCTGTCGGCATATTCGCCGTCAACGTAAGCACAGGTGCCGTTGATGGGAATCCAGAACGAAATGCCGTAGGTCTGTGCCTGTGTGCCCTGAAGAATTTCGGGGTTAGCTTTGCCCTCACCGTCAAGGCAGTTAAAGTCACTGCGCCAAAGCGGAATTCCGCGGCGTGACATTTCGATATCGATTCGCTTGCCGCCCGAGCAGCAGTTATCGATTTGGAGACCGGGGATTTCCTCAACCAGAGTGTCAAGGAAGCCGTAGAAATTGGTAACGTAATGGTTTTCGGTTATACCCTTTCTGCCCTCGCCCCATTTTTCGTCTGCCGTCTGCCAAAAAGGCATTGGCTCGGGGATACTGTCGATTCTTAAATAAGTGACCTTATTTGCTTTTAGAGAATCAAGCATAACATCGGTAATGTAATCAAGCGCACCCTCGTTTGCAAAGTTTACCATATTGCGCGCGGTGTCGTCGGATTCGATAATCCAGCCTTCGTTGCCGATGCAATCATTATAAGCCTTTGTGCCCACGGAACATCTTTCGGGCTCATACCAGAGCACAAGTCCGAGACCTCTTTCAGCCGCAGCTTCAGCTATGGGTGCAAAGCCTTCGGGGTAACGCTCGGGGTCGGGATACCAACTGCCGACACTGTCGCCCCAGTCATTTTTGATGGGATACCAGCCTGCATCAATCCAATAAGCATCAAACGAATCGGTGAATTCAACGGGACTGTTCTTTATGCCGTTTACCACATCCGTAACCGTTGTGCCGGGAATTTCGATGCCGATACCCATTGTTGTGATTGCTTTTACACCGTCGGGGTAAACACAGTCCACAGTCCAATTCCTGAAAGAATTGAAACCCTTGAGTGCGTTGGAATTATTATAGAAAGTAAGCGAAACAAGGGGCGAACGGATTTCTTCATCAGGCTTAAGAAAAGCGCTGAGCTTATCTTGTTTAGCCTGAATACTGACACCGCCGACGGTGCGTGACATTGAAGCATACCACTGACCCGACCAGCCGATGCAGAAAACCGCACCGTTATCCTTGCCGCTTAAGTTGAAATAAGGCATAACCGATTCCGTTCTGCCGCCGTTTGCGGTAAAAGTAACGGGAACAGCAGTGAGACCCTGCTTCACAAGCTCAAAATCATCGGGCGCAGGCTCGGTGCCCTTGCTGTAATAAAGATCGGTTTTGCCCATAGAAACGGTGCAGTCCGCCGCATAAAAATTCTTGATTACGGGCGAATTATCATCAGCCGTATTCTTAAGATAAACCGTCCATTCGCAGGTGGCGTTATCCTCATAGATTGTGGCTTCAACGGTAAATGCAAGACCGTTATTTTTGTGTGTACCCACAACAAAAGCTGTTTTGCCTCCCCTGCGGAATTCGCCGACAGCGCTCTCTTTGCCGACGCTGATGCTCCAGTCTTTTACGTTTGACTGAAAGCTTCTGCCGCCGTAAGTGAAATCATAGGCAGGATTCTCTGCGGTGAGAATATTGCCGTTATACCAGTCACGGCAGGTCTGCTTTTCGGAATCGGTGATGACCATTTCATCTGAGGATATTGTGTCAAACGTGACCTCTGCGGTGGCTGAAACGTCAATTGCCGCGCGGTCAACGAGGAATTTGAAGTTTGAATCGGGCACCGCAAAGGATGAAACAACCATAAGCAGAGCCGAGATAAGTGCCGATATAAATTTAATCATATCTGAATGCCCCAGTCCTCGAAGATAACGTTCAGCTCATATTTAATGCGCATAATTATGCTTCTGCCGATTCTTAAGATTTTTGTGATGAAGCTTTCGCCCTCATAGGGTACGTCCTCGCCGTCACCCATATAGCAGCCGATATTGTTGCTGACGATTTCGTTGCCGTAGTAATCGTATTTAACGTCATCTTTAACGTCATAACCTGCGCCGATGAGCGGTGAATCAGCCGAAAGTCTGAAGCTCGCAGGGTCATTGAAGTCTGTGCCGACAAAGCCGGGCACGGTGTTCATTGAACCCATATCAATCAGCGGAGGTTCACAGCCGTAATAGCAGTTGTTGCCGATAATATTGCCGTCACGGGGCAAATCCCATACGTCATAGGCAACAAAGCAGCCGTCCATAGGCATAATGATGTTGTTGACAACAAGCGAATCATACATATCAATCAGGTGGAAATCGCCGCAATTGACGATTGTGTTGTTATAGAAGCTGATGTTGTGTTCGCCCGGGTTGCAGGAAAGACGGCTTCTGCCGCCATTATCATTTACGGAAAGGCAATAACGCACGGTGTTGTTGTGATGACCGCTGTAATTGGGGTTATTGCACATAAAACGCATATTATCGTGCGAATAGATATACTGGTAAGTGCAGTTATTTGAGTGGGAGTCAAAGTCAACGCTCATACCGTCACCGAAGTTTTTCTGACCCGCGATTTCGCAATACTGGATTGTGCTGTTTTCGCTTCCCCAGAACCACATAGCGGCGGTGAAATACTGAATTTCGCCGTTTTCGTCAACGCCCTCGCCCTGACAGCAGTTGATTGAGCGACAGTTAGTTACAAGTGCGCCGTCGCAGATGCCCACAACAACGGCTTCTGCATCCATTTCGTGGAAATAGCAGCCTTTAATGAGCAAACCGGTGTTATAAATCGGGTCGATATCCTCTTCTTCACACCAGGGAGCCTGCTGGTCATTCCACGAGCCCCAGATCATAAATCCGTTTGCACAGTTATAAACCTCACTGTTTGTGATTGTGAGATCGTTTACGGCATATCTTGTTTTGGCAGGCAGACCCTTGACCATAACAGCCGCTCTTGCAGGAGCCGCACCGCGTGAAAAATCGTCACGTGAGGTAACCTTGAAATTCTGCATATCGGTGAAAAGCAGGTTATCAAGCGTGATGCCCACGGAAGTTTCGGTCAGAGCATCAATCCAGATGCCGCCGCCGTTGACAGCCTTGATGTGAAGATTTGATACTGTTACGTAAGAGCAGTCAAAGAGCCTGAAAACCTCGGTGTGCTCGTTGGTATAAAGCAGAGCCTTTTTGCCCTCGCCGTATGAAGAAATAACAACGGGGTTATTCTTTGTGCCCTTGCAGGTGAGAGTGACGTTGCACTCATATTCGCCGCCGTTCCTGAAGAGGAACTTTGTGCCTGCTTCTACAACAAGGTTTTTAAGTCCCGCAATTGTTTTAACGGCATCGTCGGCAGAGGTGCCTGAATTTGCATCATTGCCGTCGATTGAGTCAATATAATAGATGTGTGCTTCGTTTGCGGCAAAGCAGAGCATTGAGGATGAAGCAAACACAAGGGTCAATGCAAGAAGAATACTGATAAATTTTTTCATAATATCACCTTTAAATCTCAATAAGTTCATATTCGGTTGAGCCAAATCCGAGAGCGGCGGCTGAATCAACGGTGCGGATACCGTTGCGGCTTTCGATGCGTTCAATCAGATGCGCCTTGCCCTCGTCGGAGCAGGCATAAACCAAATCAACGCAGGCTTTGTCGATTGCAACCGGGTCGGCGGAAACAAGAATGCCGATATCGGCAATGCACGGGTCCTCCGCAACGGCACAGCAGTCGCAGTCAACGCTCATATTCTTCATCACGTTGACGTAAACAAGCTTGCCTTTGAAATAATCAACAACCGACGAAGCCGCATCAGCCATTGAATCAAGAAAAGAATCGTGGTCGCTTGTCCAGAAATTGTCGGGGTTGCCGACACCGTGGATATAGCCCTTGCCGTAAGACGAAGCAAAACCGATTGAAAGCTGCTTGAGTGCGCCGCCGAAGCCGCCCATCGGGTGACCCTTGAAGTGCGAAAGAATCAGCGCGCTGTCATAGTTTGCAAGGTTTTTGCCGACAAAATTCTTTTTTATCATTTTGCCATTGGGGATTTCGAGCACAAGGTCATCCCCCTCGGCATCAAGCAAATCAACGTCAAAATGCTCTGTCCAGCCGTGGTCAATAAAGAGCTGAAGATGCTTTTCGGTGGTGTTTCTTTCACCGTTATATGCGGTGTTACACTCAACAACGGTGCCGCCCACACGCTCAACAACGGGTTTCCAGAAATCGGGTTTCAGGAAATTCTGGTTGCCTTTTTCGCCCGAATGAACTTTAACGGCAACTCTGCCCTCAAGCTCAATGCCGAGCAGGTTATACATTTCAACCACTTTTTCGGGAGTGATTTCTCTTGAAAAATATACTTTGGATTTCATAATTTACCTCTTAATGTGATAATTGTTTTTGGAACGGATATTATCAGTTAATGCAATCAAGACCAAATAATTCCGAATTACGCATTCCGAATTGAAATTTCTACCATGCCGTTTGAATAAACCGTCAGAGTGAGAGTTTTTGTTGCTTCGTTCCACTCGGTTTTCAGCTTTGCGCCGTTTGCGCCCTGTGCGGTAACGGTGGGTCTGCTTTCAAAACCCGTAAGCTGAATCACACTCTGTCTGAAATTCTTGGGGTCACTGCGTTTGCCGCCGAGTGCGTATTCGGTCATAAATGTGTTTTCGTCCTCAAGACCTGCGCAGATTTTGTCGCTGTCAAGGCGAAGATTGCAAAGCTCAATGTCAACAACGCCGTCATTTTCATCAAACATCGCGTATGTGTGCGCAACAAACTCGGTGTCAAGCTTCAGATTGCTTTCAGGCAAGGTGTAGCTCACCGTCTGCTCACTGTCGATTGTTTTGTTTTCGTTGCTGTTGAAAACGTAAACCGTACCGTTGACGTCATAAAGAACGCCGTCACCCTCGTAGGTCTGCTCATAGCGGTCATTGAAGAATTTGACCTTGAGGGAATTTATAAACAGGAAATTGAAGAAATATGAGAAATCCGTCAGCACGGTTGCGTCGGGCAGAACCTCTTTTGGATTTGAGTAATAAGGAAGAATCGGAACAATGTAGTATCTGCCCGTTGACGGAATCCAGTCCTTTGTGCAGTCAAAATAGATGTTATCTATCTTCTCCTGAAAGAAGGTGAAAGTATCGCAGTAAAGACCCTGAAGCAGATGCGCATCGTTGCCGCTGAGAGCGTGGAAATTAGGCATATTCATCTTGTAGGCAACCTTGATATTATCCTTGACCTGCTCTTTTGCGGGCACTGCGCCGTTGAGCACACGCTGATAGAAAGGATAAAGAACTTCCCAAAAAGTTGCGGTCATAATAACCTCACCGTCAACAAAGTGATAAAGTCCGCCGCGGCTGAGTGTGCCCTCAATGGCATAAACCGTTGCGCCGCCGATAAGGTCAGCTGTCATATCAATGCCGAAAAGTGCAGGCGGATATTTGGCGGTGTAATTGAAATGCGGCTCGTTTGGCTTAAGACCGATATCGTCATATTCGGCAAAACCTTCCTCATACCAGAGAAAGTTTTCGAGGTTCACGCCCCAGTTGCCGCAAACACCGTCAAGCCAGCAACCCTGAATGTTTGACTGACTTGCAAAATGCCTGCCGTGACCGTTATGCTTGTCCATAATAATAACGTTCTGCGAGTTGCTCTTGAGCAGGACATAAAGCTCTCTGTCCTTGAGAATCTGATTGACGTAGTTTGCCTTTTTGCGGTAGATATATTCCATATCCTGCCAGATGAAAAGACCGCCGTTTTCGGCACAGGCTTTGATGCAGGATTTCATACGGGCAAGGATATTTCTGTTTACGCCCATATCGTTAGTGACCTCATCATATGCAAGGTGTTCGTTTGTAACGCCGTTGGTTGAAAGCTCAACCTGAACAAAACCTATGAGTGACTTGTGCTTTTTAAAAAGTGCGGAAAGCTCACCCTGTCTGAATGGATCACGGGTTTTATTAGTGCAAAAGCACTCCGACTGGCAGACAATCGGCACGTTTGCCGCATCGGTGTAAGTGAGAAGCTCGTCCCAGAATTCAAGCTGGCGCTCGGGTGTCATATCAACGGGGCCCTCGTCAATGTAGATAACGGCAAAATTACGCACGTCCTCGGGCAGAGCATTATAAGTCTTGATAGCATAAGATGCAAAGGCTTCGCCCGTCTGCGGACCACCCCAGATGGGACAGTTTCTTATCATAAAGAGAGGGTTTTCGCTGTCAACGTACATACGCAGTCCCTCAACCTCTTTGCGTGTACGAAGCGTTGTCTGCTCAATCTCAAGCTCGGGCAGAGCCGCAAAGCCGTCACCCTGCGCTGTGACCTGAAGCGGCAGCAGCATAAACGTTAAAACGGCAAGAACAAGGCAGATAAATCTTTTCATAACTCAACCTCCGTCTGTATAACTGTTATACTTACAGATATTACATATAATATCACATTCAGGCAATGTTTTCAATTATATTGAAAGCTTTTAAGAGCAAATAAATGTGAACAATTTGTAAACAAACACGCTTTTGCTTGACAAAACGGAAAATCGTTCCTACAATATAATTCAGAACATTTGTTCTTTTTAATTTCTGCAGAATAATATAACTGAAAAAGATGTCCTGACCGATTTGTGCGCACATTTCGGTGGGGGCATCTTACCATTTTATGAGGAGGTAAAATGAATAAGAAAAACAAAGAAATTTCTGCGGCAATTTCACCGTCACACCCACAGGCAGAAGCACCGTCGGATTTATCCGAGCAAACACAGGCGAATTCGCAAACTCAGGCAAATTCACACCTAAAGGCGAATTCGCAGGCAATTGATTATCAATTCATCCCCGTGCCCCGCGAGCTTTATAATAACCCCGAATACGCCGCCCTGCCAAACGATGCAAAGCACCTTTTTATCCTGATTATCGACAGACTGCGGCTCTCGGAAAGGAACATTGAAAGGTTTTCGGACAGCAACGGCAAAGCGTTTGTATATCTGACACTTGAGGAGGTTGCGGAAAAGCTGGGTATAAGTGAGCCTTATACAATAAAGCTTTTCAACATTCTTGCAAAGTCACATCTGATAAATAAAAAACGTCAGGGTCTTGGTAAACCCAATCAAATTCAACTCGGCATTAACGGCACAAAGCTGATTTACAATTCGTTCAGAAACTTAACAGGGTTAAGTTCAGGACCTAAACCGGATTTAGTTCAGGAGCTTAACCACGTTAATGGAAATAATAATAATATGAATAATAAAGAATTCAATAATAATCAGTCAATCCTTTACGATTTGGCGATTGATGAGATTAAAGAGCAGATAGATTATGATTTAATAAATGCCGACAGGGAGATTGTTGACAGCATTGTTCAGATAATGTATGACGTTATGTTCACGCAGGCAAACACGGTGCGCATCGGCGCAAACATCTACCCCAAAAGTGCCGTTTATGCCCGTTTTAAGAAGATTTGCTGTGAGGATATTGAAGATATCATTGAGGGTCTTGAAACGGCTGAAACGCCAATAAAAAACATCAGAAGCTATCTGATATCCGCGCTCTATAACGCACCTGCACACAGTGGCGCAATGAACGCCGCCCTCTTCGCGGCAAAATACAGGAAGAATTTCTGCAAAATGAATTTTTGACGTTTTCATTATGCACAACATTGCCATAACAGAGCAAAATACGCAGCGAATATTGGCAGTTCCGCCAAAGTTGACATAATTTTTGCAAGATTTGAAAATAACACTTGCAAAATGCCGGAATATAATATATTATATAACCTGTTATGAAAATTTACGGAGGTATTCTGTTATGGCAACGCAACTCCCTGCCCTCTCAAAAGACGAACTCAACGCACGCCTTGATGCTCTTAAGGCACAGTACAAAGCCTACAAGGCTCTCGGCTTAAAGCTCGATATGTCACGCGGCAAGCCCGGCGCTGACCAGCTTGAGCTTTCAAACGACCTCGTTGCCCCCGAGCTTCTCGGCAATTTCAAGGCTTCAAACGGCTTTGACGTGCGTAACTACGGCATCCTTGACGGCATTCCCGAATGCAAAGCGATTTTCGCTGAAATTCTTGACGTTCCTGCAGATAATATCATTGTTTTCGGCAACGCAAGTCTTACAATTATGTATGATTATATTGCACAGTGCATGATGTTCGGCTCAGGTGCAGAGCCCTGGAGCAAGCAGGATTCAATCAAATTCCTTTGCCCCGTTCCCGGCTATGACAGACACTTTGCAATTCTCGAGCATTTCGGCATTGAGATGATAAACGTTCCCACTGATGCAAACGGTCCCGATATGGATATGATTGACGAACTCATCAAAGACGAAAAGGTTAAGGGCATTATCTGTGTTCCGATGTATTCCAACCCTACGGGCACCACTTATTCTGACGAAACGGTGCGCCGTTTTGCCGCTCTTAAGCCTGCCGCAAAGGATTTCAGAGTTATATGGGATAACGCTTACTGCGTTCACCACGTTGGCACACCCGACAAGCTTCTTAATATCTTTGAAGCCTGCAAGGAAACAGGCAACGAGGATTATTTCATTGAGGTTACCTCAACCTCAAAGATTTCTTTCCCCGGCGCAGGCGTTGCGGCACTTGCAGCATCGGATAACAACATTAAAGCCATCAAGGCCAGAATGACAGTTCAGACAATCGGTTATGATAAGATTAACCAGCTCCGTCACGTTAATTTCTTCAAGGATAAGGCAGGCGTTGATGCCCATATGCTCAAGCACGCAGCTATCCTCAAACCCAAGTTTGAAGCCGTTCTCACAGCGTTTGAGAGCTCGCTTGCAGGCAAGGGAATTGCAGAATGGACAGTGCCGAACGGCGGTTACTTTATCAGCCTTGACGTTTATAACGGCTGTGCAAAAAGAACGGTTGCACTTTGCAAGGAAGCAGGCGTTACCCTCACGGGCGCCGGCGCAACCTATCCTTACGGCAAAGATCCCGATGACAAAAATATCCGCATTGCCCCCACCTTCCCGTCAAGGGATGAACTCTGCAAGGCGGTTGAGATTCTTTGCGTTTGCGTTGAAATTGCCGCAATCGAAAAGATACTCGAAAAATAAATCCCGATTATGTAGCGGAGCAGATTCGTCTGCTCCGTTTTTTTATTTAACCTAATTGTAGGGGTTGGCGACCCTGACAACCCGATAAACCCTACGGTTCAGATATTAACAACACAAATAATTCCGAATTGCTCATTACTGATTCCGCATTATTCAAACCTGCTCACAATATATATTAGTCAAATTTTCCTTATTTCATTCACAACGGGGATAAATAATTGTCATTAACACAAATATATTAATTTTTTAAATATTCTGTTGATTTTTATTTTTTGCGGATATATTATATAATTGATAAATTTCGTTTTAACGAGGTGATTCAATGACTGTTTTTAACATATTTACGTTATTCGGCGGTCTTGCATTTTTCCTTTTCGGTATGTCAACCATGTCAAACGGCCTTGAACGTGTTGCAGGCGGCAAGCTTGAACGCATACTCGGCAAAATGACGGATAAACCCATAAAAGGTCTTGTGCTCGGTGCAGGCATAACGGCGGTTATTCAGTCATCGTCTGCCGTAACGGTTATGCTCGTTGGCCTCGTAAACTCGGGTATAATGAAGCTCGGGCAAACAATAACGGTTATTATGGGTTCAAACATAGGCACAACAATCACCGCATGGATTCTTTCCCTCTCGGGCATCAGCAGTGAGAATTTCTTTGTTCAGCTTCTCAAGCCCTCGTCTTTCTCGCCGCTTGTTGCTTTCGGCGGAATCCTGCTCACGATGCTTGCCAAAAAG
This sequence comes from Acutalibacteraceae bacterium, assembly GCA_045587045.1. Classification (GTDB taxonomy): domain Bacteria; phylum Bacillota; class Clostridia; order Oscillospirales; family Acutalibacteraceae; genus CAG-177. Next base: position 32,701 of record JAZNBM010000086.1, read on the forward strand.
AACAGAAGCAAGGATATCGGCTCGGTAATGATAGGCTTTGCGGTTCTTATGTTCGGTATGGAGCTTATGAGCGGTGCCATGGATCCCCTTGCAGAAAGTCCGAAATTTGCAAGCTTTATGACAATGTTCACAAATCCCCTGCTGGGTCTTCTTGTCGGCATTGTTTTAACGGCGGTTGTTCAGAGCTCATCGGCAACGGTCGGTATTCTTCAGGCACTTTCGATGACCGGAGGAATTTCTGTCGGTATGGCAATCCCCATCATCATGGGTCAGAATATCGGCACCTGCGTCACGGCTCTTATCTCAAGCTTCGGCGTAAACAAACACGCAAAAAGAGTTACAGCCGTTCACGTTTCTTTCAATATAATCGGCACGGCCATCTGGCTTTCGCTTTATCTCATACTCGATGCAATTTTCAATTTCTCTTTCTCCGCACAGCCTGTTTCGCCTTTCCTGATAGCGGTGATACACTCAATATTCAACATTGCAACAACATTGCTTCTTTTCCCGTTTTCAAAGCTTCTGGGCAAGCTCGCTCACAAGCTTGTGAGGGATAAGGCACAAAAGCACAAGGGCACAACCTTCCTTGATGACAGACTTCTTGCAACACCCTCACTTGCCGTTTCACAGTGCCGTGAATACACCGGCGAAATGGCTCGCATCTCTGCGCAGATGCTTCAGGATGCAATCAGTCTGCTGAGCAATTTCAGCCAGAAAAAGGCAGACGAAATCATCGCAAACGAGCAAAAGCTTGATGATTATGAGGACAAGCTCGGTACATTCCTCGTAAAGCTTTCCGGTAACCAGCTTTCCGACGAGGACAGCAACACTGTTTCAACACTGCTTCACACCATCGGCGATTTTGAAAGAATCGGCGACCACGCTGCAAACATCGTAAACACCGCCACAGAAATGCACACCAAAAATATTTCATTCTCTGCCGAAGCAAAAGCTGAAATCAAGGTTGCAATTAACGAAATTTTTGAAATCACAAGCCTTACTGCGGATGCCTTCTGCTTTGACAACACTTCGCTTGCACTTGAGGTTGAGCCGCTTGAGCAGGTTATTGACGACACCGTTGCAGAAATTAAGAGCCGCCATATTTCAAGGCTCACCGCAGGCAACTGCACAATCGAGCTCGGCTTCATTCTTTCCGATTTGCTGAACGATTTCGAAAGAGTGAGCGACCACTGCTCAAACATTGCGGTTTGCGTGCTTCGCATTCACAATAACGTATTTGATACCCACGAATACCTTAATAATTATAAAAACGAAGGCGACGAGCACTTTATCAAGTCTTTCAAAAACTATCAGAAAAAGCACCGTCTGCCCGAATAATGAAAGGAATAAATATTATGAAAAAGATTATTTCCGTTTTGATGATTCTCACCCTTATTTTTGCTTTTGCCGCTTGCGGTAAAAACAACGGCGGCGAAACCAAAACAACCGCCCCCGCAAACACAACCAATTCGGCAACCACGGACGGCGACATTGTTGAAACCATCGAAGCAAAAGGTACCGTCATCGGCTCATATGACCCCGGTGAAATCGGCATTTACGTGACCATTATCAACAAGGCACAGGAAGAAAAGCTTTTCACCGTTTACACCGACAAAACAACACTCGGCCCCGCACTCAAGGATAAGGGTCTGATTGACGGCGAAATGGGCGAATACGGTCTGACCGTTAAAACCGTAAACGGCGAAACCCACAATTACGAAACAGAGGGTTATGCCTGGATGGTTTACGTTGGCGACAAGCAGGCTGAAACAGGCGTAGATTCCATTGAGCTCAAAAACGGCGCAAGTTACACATTCAAGGTTGAAACATTTTAATCAAACCAAACGGGCAGACCTTCGGGTCTGCTCTTTTTTATTTCCTGAGCAGAATAAAGTATGTGTAATAAATCCCCGATTTTGTTAAAAAATCAAAAAAACCGACTCTATTTTTTACATTTACTTGATTTTTTGTTAAAGTTTTGTTAGAATACTATCGCTATATTACAGGAGGCGACAAATAATGGAAATCAATTTCATCGATTGGGTTGCATTTAAAACCCATGAGATTGCAGGCAGCACAATGACCCTTGCCGAATATTGCGCACAGTATTCCGCAGTGCAGACAAACTGGGTTTACACCTTCGCAGGCATCATCGGCATTCTGCTGCTGCTCATCAGCAAAAACAAAAAGTGGTATTGGTACCTCTTCCTTGCATTCTACACCGTAATGTCAGTTACGTCTGTCGGTATGCACACGGCTGACTACGGCGAATTCCAGCCAGGCACACTGACCACAAAGCTCTTTATGAGCTACATCGATATGTCACTCACAGAGTACACCGTCTGGTGGGGCGCTTGCTGTGCGGCAATGGAATTCCACCCCGGCAAGAACAAAAAGAAAACCTATTTCATAGCGGCGGTAACAGCTCTGATGGTTATTGTTATTGCAATACTTACGTTTGAAGTGTTCGTTATGCACGACAGACCGCTTTACATCGGCGGCGGCGGAGCTCCCATGGACGGCAAAACAGGCGGTCTTTCACTGGCAGAGCTCGGTTGCTTTATCACAGCCTGCCCCCTCTTCTATCTTTTCGGCTCAAACTTCAAATATATGCAGAAAACCGAAAAGCGCATCATCATTCTGCTTATCTCAACGCTCCTTATCGCAGTTGTTATCACCTCACTCTGGGGCGACAACGAAATCAACACCTTTGCACTGGGTAACTTCCACGGTCACTCAATCTGGCACATTCTCGGCGGTCTTGCAGAGCTTGAGGTTGTTTTCTGGGTACAGCACAGAGCACACAACGAGCAGATGGCAAAGCTCAAAGACGAAATCAGAGCAGAGCTCAAGGCAGAAAAAACAGCATAACAAAAAAGCAAAAGGCTTGCAGGATTTTACTCTTGCAAGCCTTATTTTTATTATTTTGTGCAGGGTTTAACCCAAACCGCAGACAGTCAGAGCATAACCAATTCCTGATTAATTAAGCTGTTTGAACATCAGCGCGGCGGTTTCTTTTGTTGCGTGTTCGGAAACGTTAAGCACCTCAAAGCGGCTCGTGTTTGCGCCGAAGGTGATTTCAATAACGTCGCCGACCTTCACGTCATATGATGCCCTTGCAACCTTGCCGTTGACCGTAACGTGCTTTGCATCGCACGCTTCGTTTGCAACGGTTCTTCTTTTTATAATTCTTGATACCTTAAGATATTTGTCTAATCTCATGATTACCTCTTTTAGAAAATCAAAAGGCTGCCTTTAAAGACAGCCTCGATTTAGCAAAGTTTAATTATTTAGCAACCTTATCCTTGAGAGCTGAACCTGCCTTGAAAGCGGGAACCTTTGTTGCTGCAACTGTGATAGCTTCGCCTGTTCTGGGGTTGCGAGCTGTCTTTTCTGCGCGTTCGCGAACTTCGAATGTACCGAAACCAACAAGCTGAACCTTTTCGCCTGCTGCAAGAGCGTCTGTGATAGCTGCAACAACAGCGTTAACTGCCTTTTCAGCGCACTTCTTTTCGATGCCTTCGTTCTTTGCGATTGCGTTTACAAGTTCTGTCTTATTCATTTTTGTGACTCCTTTTGATTTTTTCTATTTACAAATACCACAGTATTTATATACCAAAGTATTTATATTATACGTTACGGGATTTTGCTTTTACCTCGTCCCAGAGGGCATCAAGTTCCTCGAGAGAGGAATTCTTCATATCGATACCGCGCTCGTTTGCCAGAGCCTCAACCTGTGTGAAGCGTGCAAGGAATTTGTCGCTGGCATCGGTTATTGCTTCCTCTGCATCAACCTTGATGAATCTGGAAACGTTGACGGCGGAAAAGAGAATGTCGCCAAGCTCTTCTTTGATATTCCGGCTGTCGCCTGCACCGATTGCTGCACGAAGCTCTGCAATTTCTTCCTCAAGCTTATCAAGTGCACCACATACGTCGGGCCAGTCAAAGCCGACGTCAGCCGCCTTTTTCTGAAGCTTGGTTGCACGCATAAGTCCGGGCAACTCACGGGGAACGGAAATCATTGACTGCGTTGTGGTTTTCTGGCCTTTGGTTTTGCGTTTTATGGCATCCCAATTTGTCAGCACGTCGTCAACTCCGCTGATTGTCACTTCACCGAAAACGTGGGGATGGCGCTCAACAAGCTTTTTGCATACACCGTTTGCCACATCGTTGATATCAAAAACGCCTGCCTCAGCTTCCATCTCTGAATGCAGAGCAATCTGCATCATCAGGTCACCCAGCTCTTCGCACAAAAGCGCCTTATCGTCCTTATTGATGGCTTCGATAACCTCGTAGGTTTCTTCGATAAGGTTTTTCTTTATGCTTTCGTGTGTCTGCTCCGCATCCCACGGACAACCGCCGGGAGCACGCAAAAGACGAATGATTTCAACTAAATCCTCGATATTATAGCATTCTTTTTGCTTAAAATCAACCATTTTTTTCTTCTCCGGAAATCAACTATATTATATTAACCCAAAAGTTTAAATTTTTCAAGTACTTTAGCAATTTTTTCTCCCTTGGGCAAGCTCTTGACGTCCTCTTTTGCAAGGGCTTTGAAAACAAGAAGAGAAATAACGTAAACCACAACCGCAAGACCAACGGCAATTATCATTGCAACCGTACCCATATTGAGAATGCTCTCTGATGTATCGGCAGGGAAAATCTTGCATATAAGTGCGTTTGTTGCAAATGCGGTCAGACCGCACAAAGCTGCACAGAGCAAGGGTTTGAGGAAAACGGAAACCCAGTTGATTCTGACATTTGCAACCCTGATGAGCGAAACGAGATTTATTGAAACAATAACAACGTAGAAAAGTATTGTGCCCACAACCGCACCGTAAACGTTTACGCCGGGGATGCCGACCAGCACAAAGTTGCAGATAAGCTTGCAGATTGCGCCGATGATAACGGATTTAACGGGAATATCGGTTCTGCCGATAGCCTGAAGCATATTGGTGATTGGTGTTGAAACCGCCATAATGCAGGTCGCAAGACCGTAAGCCGTGAGAATGGGAACAACAACGGGAATTGTGTCCGAGAAATTGCCTCTGCCGTAAATAACGGTCAGAATAGGCTCGGCAAGCGATGCCATACCTATGCCTGCAGGCAGAGCGATGAGCATACCGATACGGATAACGGTTTCAATGGTGGAAACGATGTTCTTTTTGTCCTTGACTGCCCAGGCGGCGGCAAGAGCAGGCAGTGCGCTTACGCCAAGCTGAACGGTAATCTGCGGAACAAGATTTCTGAAGTCAAGTGCTGCACCGTATGCACCCCAGAGGTATTTAACAACCTCTGTGCGGTTATCGGCATCAAGTCTTGAAAGCATAATCGCCCTGTCCATAGCAACCTTATGCATCTCATAAACGGTCTGGAAGTCTTTGTCAACCGCAGAGAAAAGCCTTGACTGAATCGTTATTGTGTCAATAAGGTTTGTTATGTTAAGGATGAGTGCGCTTATAACAAGAGGAATTGCAAGCTTTATCATATTCTTTGCAAGAACGCTGCCTTCCGCCGATTTGGGCGAATTTGCAAGCTGAACTCTTGTGAAGCCGTCACCCTTAATTTTATAATAAATCATCAGGAAAACGTTGCTCAGGATTGAGCCGCAGGTAACACCGAAAACCGCACCTGCAGCGGCAAGGGGGCTGACAATGCTCACTGCCTCCTGCTCACTTGCAACCTCTGTGCCGAAAACAACCGCATTGGCGGTATATTGGCTCATACCTGTTGAATATATGATTTTTGCAAGAGCAAGACCGATAAGGAGCTTGCCCAGAGCTTCAATAACCTGCGAAATTGCGGTGGGAGTCATATTGCGCAGACCCTCGTAATAGCCTCTGTAAGCCGACATATAGCAGCAGAAGAAGATTGACGGAGCAACGCAGAGTACTGCAGGCAGGCTCTTTGAGCTTACGCCCTGTACCAGATGTGTGTAGGGATAGGCGGCGGCAAGGAGCACAGCCGTGCCTGCAAGACCCACAATGAGGAAGATTCGCTGTGAAACCTTGAACACCTGTCTTGCTTCCCTGAATTTATTAAGTGCCACATTTTCCGCAACCATACGGGAAACGGCAACGGGCAGACCTGCCATTGAGATGGCAAAAATGGGCGTATAAACCTCGTAAGCAGAACTGAAATAACCTCTGCCGACAGAGCCGATGATATCCGTCAGCGGTATTTTAAACAGAACGCCGATGACCTTAACCAGCAAAACGCCTGCGATGAGAACGATTGCGCCGTTAAGCACCGATTGTTTCTTTTCTTTTGCCACAGGGCTCACTCCTTTGTTTGAAAATAACTTGTCTTGCAAATAATGCAGAAAAAAATTCAACAATTATAAAATTTACCTTACATTAAGACTATACAATTAATATTCCGAATAAAAGGTCAATATTCCGTTTTTGCGCTCCGTTATTTTGTCGAAGCCCGAAATATATTCATAAGGATACTTAAAATTGAATATGCGCTCAATGTTTGTGCTGTTCGGCTCGCGCAGTTTTGTGACCGCGCCTGCACCCACCGCAAGCACGCTGTGGCACTCCTCCATCATAAAGACGTTATAAAGGCATTCATGCCCCTCAAGGCACCAGCCGACGTTTTCAAGGTTGCCCACGCATTTGCTCTGGCGGTACATATAATAGGGTGCATATCCCCTGCCGCCGAGCGAAGCTGATGCATATTCCAGCATCTTTTTAGCTGTATTGCCGTTTGCAACGCCTGCACCCGAAGCATTGAGGTCAGAAGAACGCTTGAGCGCAAGGGTGTGAACGGTTATGTTTTCGGGTGCAAGTGCAAGAGCGGTGTCAAGACTTGCGGCAAAATCCTCAAAGGTTTCGTCGGGCAGACCTGCGATAAGGTCCATATTGATGCTCCTGAAGCCGTAGCTTTTTGCAAGGCGGTATGCCTTGAGAGCCTGCTCAACACTGTGATTTCTGCCGATTAAATCAAGAGTTTTCTGATTGAAGGTCTGTGGATTAATGCTGATTCTGTCAACGTTGTGAAGTCTTAAAACTCGCAGCTTTTCGGGCGTTATGGTGTCAGGTCTGCCTGCCTCAACGGTGTATTCACGCACCGCCGAAAGGTCAAAGCTTTTTTCGATTGACGAGAGCAACCTGTCCATCTGCGGCGCTTCAAGCACGCCGGGTGTGCCGCCGCCGAAATATACACTCTCAAGCCTTAAGCCAAGCTTTGATGCAATTTCACCCGTGAGAGCGATTTCTTCGTTGAGCTTGTCAAGATAATCGGGCACCAACTTTTTTGCGTTTGAATTTGCGATTGAGTGCGAAACAAACGAGCAATAGCTGCACCTTGTGGGGCAAAACGGAATTGCAACATAAAGGCTGAAGGATTTTTCGTCAGAGAGATTGACAATCTCCTCCTCCGCCTTTGCAACGGTTTTGGCAAGGGCGGTTTTTTCTTTGCTCACAAGCAGACCGTTTCTGAAATATTCCGTTGCCGCTTCTTCGCCCATATCGGCAATAAGCCTGAGCATAAGCTTTGAGGGTCGCACGCCGGTGAGCACACCCCACGGCGGAGTGTAACCCGTCAGCTCGCTCATCAGCGCATAGATAAGCTGTGCCGTTTTCAGCTCGCTTTTGTCTCGCAGTTCACTCTGCGGCTCAAAAACTTCGGCTTCAAGCGATTTTTCAGCGCCGTCAAGCTTAACGGTAACAGAAAGCCTGTTGCCGCCCTCAAGCGGTTCACAGCGTGTGATAACTTCTTTTGTATCCTCGCCGCCGTTATCGTAAACTATATTAATTTTTTCGTTGGGGAAATATACCCTGCACAGGTTTTCGCATTCATAATGGAAATCGTGCCCGAAAATTCTTAATATCACTTATTTTACCATCCTTCTGATATACCAGTTACGTAATCTTTCTCTTTCAAGAGTTGTTTCTCTGTTGTGACCGGGCAAAACTCTGTAATCGCCATCAAGAGCAATCAGCCTCTTAAGCGATTCAATGAGCATAGCCTCGTCGCCGCCGTATAAATCCGCTCTGCCTGCGGTCATACAAAACAGCGTGTCGCCTGTTATCATAACCCTGTCATCAGGCAAAACGTAACAAACGCCGCCCTGTGTATGACCGGGTGTGTGAATAACCTCGATTTTTGATTCGCCCAGATAAAGCACGTCGCCTTCGTCAACGGTGATATCCGCTGTAACGGGAATCTGCGGCTCGGGAAAATTGCCGTCAGCAAGGCTCTTTTTGGGGTCAATGAGGAAATCCGCATCGTTTTTATGGATGACAACCTTTGCGCCGCTTGCTTCTTTTAAACCCGCAACGCCGAAGATGTGGTCAAAATGACCGTGAGTGAGCAGAATATATTTTATGTTTTTTGCCCCTGCGTCATAAAATTTCTGCTTTATATCCGCATTGAAATATGCAGGGTCAACTATTGCGCTTTCGCCCGAAACTTCGTCGGTGACAGCGTAGCAGTTTGCAAAAATTTCGTGACCGAGGTCAAGTGTTGTGATTTTCATAAATTACGCCTTCTTATCCCATATATCGGTATCCATAACGATTGTTACGGGACCGTCATTATTGATTTCAACAAGCATATCTGCGGCAAAAACGCCTGTTTCGACCTTTGCAACACCGTTTGCGAGCAGACATTGGCAGAAATAATTATAAAGTCTGTCAGCCTCTGCAGGCGGTGCGGAATCCGTGAATGAGGGTCGGTTGCCTTTTTTAATATCGGCACACAGAGTGAACTGCGAAATAACAAGGATTTCGCCTCCGATATCGAGAATGCTTTTGTTCATTTTGCCGTTTTCGTCCTCAAAAACACGCAGCTTGGCAACTTTAGCGGCAAGCAGCTCCGACTGTGCCGCTGTGTCGCCGTCCATAACGCCGAGCAGGATGTTATAACCCTTGCCCACCGCGCCTTTGACAACGCCGTCAACGGATACGCTTGAATTTTTTACACGTTGAATTATTGCACGCATAGTGTACCTCAAAAATCAATCAATTTAATTATCAATCAAATACCGCTTCTTTCGATAGTCAGCACGCCCTCAACCTTCTGGAGCTTTGCAACCAACGAATTCAGGTGCTCAACACCGTTGACCGAAACGGTAACCATAATGATGGCTCTGCCGTCCTTGGTGTTACGGGTGCTCAAATCGTTAATCATAATGCGCATACCTGCAAGCAGGCTTGAAATATCGGCAAGCATACCGATTCTGTTAAGGCAATAGAGTGAAAGAGTGCACTTGAAATCCTCTTTGACCGTGGTATCCCAGTATGCGGTGACCCATCTTTCGGGCTCGCCCGCCTTTGAAATATCACGGGGAACATTGGTGCAGTTACGGGTATGAACGGAAACACCGTGACCACGTGTGATAAAGCCGATAATATCGTCACCCGGCAAGGGATTGCAGCAGCGTGAGAATTTGATAAGGCAGTTATCAATGCCCTCAACAACAACGCCCTCGTTGCTCTTTGTGCGTTTGCGCACGGGTGTTATGGTAATCTGCTCACCCTCAGGCTTGGTGAGCTTTGCATAGTCCTCTTTGATTTTGGGCATAAGGCGCATAAGCGAAATACCGCCATAGCCGATTGCCGCATAAAAATCCTCAACAGTTTTGCAGTGCTGGCGCTCTGCGATTTTTGCAACGAAATCGCCGTATTGCTCGTCGGTCAGGCGGATAAAGTTGCGCCTGAACTCCTTTTCTACCTCGTTTTTGCCCTCAACGATGTTTTCGTCACGCTTTTCTTTTTTGAACCACTGTCTGATTTTTGTTCGTGCCTGACTGGTTTTGACTATCTTGAGCCAGTCTCTGCCCGGACCCTTGCCCTGAGCGGAGGAGGTCATAACCTCAACAATTTCGCCCGTTTTGACGTTATAATCAAGCGGAACGATTCTGCCGTCAACCTTTGCGCCAACCATTTTATTACCGACTGCGGAGTGAATGGCATAGGCAAAGTCAATGACCGTTGCGCCCATAGGCAGGTTGAAAACGTCGCCCTTGGGGGTGAAAACAAACACCTCTTCGGGTACAAGGTCGCTCTTGATGGTTGAAACAATGTCCTCAACGTTTTCGCTTTCGCTCTGGTTTTCAAGCAACTGTCTTATCCATGCAAGGCGTTCTTCAAATTTCTGTGTACCGTTGACACCGAGTTTATATTTCCAGTGTGCCGCAATACCGTATTCGGCTGTGTGGTGCATATCCCAGGTTCTTATCTGAACCTCAAACGGTATACCCTCTTTGCCAAGAACCGTGGTGTGAAGCGACTGATACATATTAGGTTTGGGGGTTGAAATGTAGTCCTTGAATCTGCCGGGAATGGGCTTGAACATATCGTGGATAACGCCAAGACAGTTATAGCAGTCAATGACCGATTCAACGATGATACGCACGGCATAGATATCGTAAATCTCGTCAAAATTCTTGTTACGCATATACATTTTTCTGTAAATGCCGTGAACGGATTTGATTCTGCCGCTGACCTGTGCACCCGAAACAAGCGAATGAACTCTTTCTTCGATTCTGTTTTTGATATCGGCAAGATATTCGTTTCTTGAGCGGCTCTGCGCCTCAAGATTCTGCTCGATTTCGCTGTATGCAACGGGGTCAAGGTAGCTGATGGATAAATCTTCAAGCTCCTCCTTGATGGGTCGGATACCAAGACGGTGAGCTATGGGTGCATAGATTTCAATGGTTTCGAGCGCAATCTCCCTGCGTCTTTGTTCGGGCTTAAACATAAGAGTGCGCATATTGTGAAGCCTGTCGGCAAGCTTTATGATGATAACCCTGATGTCCCTTGACATGGCAAGCAGCATTTTGCGAATATTTTCCGCCTGCTGTTCTTCCTTTGTCTGCAGCGGAACTTTACCGATTTTGGTAACGCCCTCAACAAGGTCGGCAACAGTCTGACCGAATATGGATTTGACGTCGTTATAGGTCAGCTTGGTATCCTCAACGGTATCGTGAAGAATCGCCGCCACAACGGAATCGTCATCCATACCCAGCTTTGAGAGTATGAGCGCAACGTTGAGGGGGTGCATAATATAAGGCTCACCCGAAAGACGCTTCTGACCCTCGTGGGCTTCTGCGGCAATTGCGTAAGCTTTTTTTATCTTTTCGATTTCCTCGGGGGTGTATGACTTTGAAACTCTTTCGACAAGGGCATCAAAGCATTCCACAGGAGAAGTGTATACGGTTGCGGTATGGGAATCAAAATTCATAAAATCACCTGAAGCTTTTGATTTTCTTCATTATAAGTGAATCCTCAAGGTTTACCTTGGGCGGATTTTCGGGCACATAAATTCTGTTGTCGGCATCGGCGGCAAGAATGCCCATTTCGAGCATAATCTCAACAACCGCCGTTATTGCGGCAAGCGATGAGCCGTCGTCGCCGAGACGTACGCAAAGCATTTCAGCATATTTATCTTTGAGCGGCTTTGCTTTAATGCATTTAAAAACAGCAACCTCAAGCTCTCTTGAGGGCAGAAGCTTTGCCGCCTGCTCGGGGGTAAGCTTTTCGCCCCTTGCAAATTTTTCATAAAGGCCGATACCCTCAAGCACCTTTGCTTCATTGGTTGCGCAGGGTCTTATGCCTCTTACGATAACGGAAACACGGGTTTCGCCGTTGAAGTGATTGCGGTCAAGATTAACTGCAAGGTCAACAACGTCACCCTTATCAAACGGAAAGCTTTTTTCGGGCATACCGAAGTAAACAACGCCTGCCCTTGCACCGTTTTTGGAAACTGACATTCTGATATGTTTGCCCTCGCTGATTGATGAAACGTCGTCAATCCTCACGCCGAAAAGTCCGAAGCACGGCTGCTGATTGCCTGCACCAAACGGCTCAAGAGCCGCCACGGAATCAAGCAAATCAAGGCTGATTGACGAGAGCGAAAGATTGCAGTCGATTTTCTGCAGGGCAAACGGCATTTCGGCTTGTGCAGCATATTCGTTAATACGTCTGCGGAATTCGGGTATTCTTGATGAGCGGATACCGATACCTGCCGCTAGAGTGTGACCGCCGTAATGCTCAAGGCAATCCGATACGGCATCAATTGCTTCGTAAATCGAAAAGCCTTCAACGCTTCTGCACGAGCCTTTTGCACTTTCGCCGTCACGCGAAATAACAACGCAGGGTCTGCCGAAACGCTCGGTTATCCTTGCCGCAACAATGCCGATAACGCCCTGATGCCAGCCCTCGCCGTCAACAACAATGATTTTATCATTTACAATCTCGGAATCCGTGCCAAGCATTTCCGCCGCACTTGCAAAAATATCGGTTTCGGTTTTCTGACGTTTTGCATTCATTGTGTTGATTTCGGCGGCAAGCTGCTCCGCCTGAATCTCATCTTCGCAAAGCAAAAGCTCAAGTGCTTTTTCTGCAGAGCCCATTCTGCCTGCGGCATTAATGCGGGGGCAAACGGTGAATGCGGCAGAGGATGCACTGAAAGCCTTGTCGGCATAACCCGATGCATTCATCAAAGCGGCAATACCGGGTCTGGGATCATCGTTGATAAGTCGCAGACCACGGCGTACCATAATGCGGTTTTCGCCCGTCAGGGTAACAACGTCGCCGATTGTTCCCAGAGCAACAAGGTCGCCGTATTCTTCTATCAACATATCGTCTGCGCCGCCCTCGAGCGCACAAACAAGCTTGAACGCAACTCCGACTCCGCTCATTTCTTTGAAATTGCTGCGGCAGTCTGCTCTGTGTGGGTTGACAACGGCACAAGCATCGGGCAGAACCTCACCGACCTTGTGGTGGTCGGTAACAATAAGTGTTATGCCCAGCTCTTTTGCTCTTATTGCCTCGTCAATGGCGGATACACCGTTATCAACGGTTACAATCAGCTTAACTCCCCTGTCGGCAAGCTCTTCAACGGCACCGATATTCAGACCGTAGCCCTCGCTGATTCTGTCCGGGATATAATAAATCACGTTTGCTCCTCTTGTTTCAAGATAAGAGAAAAGCAGTGCTGTTGCGGTCACGCCGTCGGCATCATAGTCACCGAAAACGCAAATTTTTTCACCGCTGTCAATCGCTTCATTGATGCGTTCAGCGGCAATATCCATATCTCTGATTGACATAGCGTCAAGGCCAAAGGGAGCATCGGCATCAAAGAAAGCGTCAATATCGTCAATATTTTCAAAGCCTCGGGAAGTTACAAGCAAAGCTGCAAAGGGATCAACGCAGAGTTCGTCGGCAATCTGCGCGGCAAAATCCTTGTCGCTTGCGGCAACCACCCATTTCTTTCGTCTCACAGGCTATCATTCCTTTCAATAACGGTTGATTATACCACAAAATTTATCATAATTCAATATATATTATAAATAATTAATTGAAATATTATTGAAGTCCGATATTGTAAAGAAGAAATGTTTATTAATCCGGAAATCCGGGCAGATAACATACGCAAAGCGTAAGTAACATAACTTAATCGGCTGATAACACCAAGTGTTATCCCTGCGGAATATACAGATAATTCGAGAACATCTGAAGCAGGAATTGCCGTGAAAAAACAAAAAAGACCGCGTTTATTAACACGGTCCTGATAGTCATTTATTAAATTGTAACTGTGCCCACAACCGCAATAACGGATTTTAAATCAACATTAAGTGTTGCATCTGCGGTTCGTAAAGGCTAATAACAGTTGACGTTCTGATTAATCCTTTTGATTCCGCCTTAAATCTTATCCGTTTTTGCGGCTGTGAGCGATGAAACTGCTGAGTACATCGGTATCGCCGCCTTTCTTTATTCTCTTTGACAATTTGTTGACCTATGACTTGTGATATATGGTCAAGAGGGTTTACATATGAAGCCGCCGCATTTGCCGACGGTGTGAATTTAACGGATTAACAAAAGATTTTAGCTGTCTTTTTTTGCTCCGATTAACGTCGGTTAAAATGTCGGGTGAAATGCTTCATTTCCTTTCCTCGATTTCAAAATATCATATTTTATAGACTTTGTCAATAGTTTTTTGCAATTTTGTTGAAACTTTTTATACATATTGAACAATCCGCAAAATTCTTGTTTAAGTTAATTTTTTCTATTGACTATAGCATTATTTCGGGTTAAAATAGAAAAGGTAAGATACTGAAAGGAAGTTTAATAATATGGAAGAATATACACCCGATATCGTCAGCATCGTTGACGAAGAAGGCAAAGAACACATTTTTGAGGAGCTTGACAGAATCGAAACAGACAGCGGTAAATACGTAGCCCTGCTTCCCCTGCCCGAAAACCCCGACAAAATAACGGAAGAAGATAACGAGCTCATCATCCTCAAAGTTCAGGAAGAAAAGGGCGAAATTTATCTTTGCCCCATCGAAGATGACAAAGAGTTTGAAGAAATCGGCGCAGCTTTCGAAGAAAGACTTGCAGAGATGTTTGATTTTGAAGAGGAAGAAGAATAATTCGGATATTTAAATTCTTCACTATTACCTGCTCACTAAAATCAGGTGTGGCAACGCCCACCCTCAACTCTTAACTTTTCACTAATCAAATCCCCCTGCCTTGTGCGATAATTTGCAGCCAATATGTAACCCAACACGTAATTATAGGGAGCTTTGCTCCGGTGCGAGGATTGCAGACCTCCCGCCTTTGGCGGACGAAGGGAGCGAGAGACCTCCGGGAGGCACCCACCTGCTGAAGAGCAGGTTACAATCGGCTGTAAACGGCTTGGCGGGGATTCATTATAAACCCGGAGGCAAATACCGTGCAAAAATTATTCAACGCTGACCTTCTTGATATTTTTGCGGTTGATCAGGGCTTTGTTTATGCCTGCAGAGAAAAACTTGCAGACGGCAACGAAGCCGTTGCATTCTATCACTATCATCAAGGCGAGGATATATTTGACAGAATTTCTGTTCCTACATATTTACATTTTAAATTCGGCAAATGCATTTACGACGTGCCGCGCATTGTCGGCAATTTTGTTACCTGCGACGTTGTAAATCTCACGCCCAATACCAAAGCGGTTTCTTATGCCGACGGCACGCTCAAGGTTATAGGCAGTGCCGGCGAAATTGTGACTGAAGCAAGGGTTGAGTATCTTGAAAACCCAGCCTGTTCACCTGCTGTGAACGGCGCTGACCTGTGGTTTGTTGTGCCTGATTCAAACGCACTCATAAACTATTCTGTCAAGCATAACCGCATCGAATTCAGGGTCGGCAGTGCAAAGGATAAAACATTCACCCACCCCACCTCCGTTTCGGTTTACGATAACAAGCTTTTCATCTGCAACGCTTATTCTTATAAGATAAGAACAATCGACCTTGCAAACTATAAAGTTGCGGATTACTGTCTTTTCAACGAACCCGTTTTTAAATATTTCAGAAGTAAAAACACCGAATATGCAGTTCTGCAGTCAGGTGTTTACAGTTTATAATTCACAGGAGGAATAATCCAATGAAAACCGCTCTCGAATACAGCAAAAACTTTGACATCAAAAAGCTTTCAAAGTTCAGCGTCAAAGGCATCACACGCATCTGCAACGAAATCGGTCCCCGTCAGCCGGGTTCACCCGAAGAGCTCAAGGCACAGGAGCTGATGGCAAAAGAAATGAAGAAATACTGCGACGAAGTGAAAATTGAAGAATTCAAGGTTCACCGTCAGGCATTTATGGGATTCATTCCCTTTACCGTTGCCTGCGCTGTTGCAAGCGTTTTTGTTTGCAAATTTGCAAGCCCCATCATCGCACTCATCCTTGTTATCCTCGGTTTTATTCCTCTTTTGCTTGAATTCCTTATGTATAAGCAGTTCATCGATCCGCTTTTCAAGGGTCACCCCAGCCACAACCTGATTGCCACCAGAAAAGCGTCGGGCGAAACAAAAAAGCG
The DNA here is from genome assembly GCA_045587045.1 of Acutalibacteraceae bacterium. GTDB lineage: Bacteria > Bacillota > Clostridia > Oscillospirales > Acutalibacteraceae > CAG-177. Next base: position 48,512 of record JAZNBM010000086.1, read on the forward strand.
CATCATCATCGTTGGTCACGCAGACAGCCAGTATGAATGGACACTCAACTATCTTCTCGGCGGAGTCGGTATGAAGCTTGTTCTAATCCCTGCCGTTGTTGGTCTTGTTGCAGACCTCATTGCCGCAATCCTTGTTATTGCAATGCCCAACAATGCAACTGTCAAGCTCATCGCCTTCATCGCAGGTTGCATATTCATTCCCTTCCAGCTTGGCTTCCTTGCATTCCAGAATCCTTTCAAGAGCGTTCCCGGTGCAAACGATAACCTCACAGGCTGCTATGTAGCAATGAGCGTAGCAAAGGCTATGGCTGAAACCGACACAAGATTTGAAAATACCGAACTCGTTGTTATCTGCTCAGGTTCAGAAGAAGCAGGTCTCAGAGGCGCAAAGGCTTACGTCAAGGCTCACGAAAAAGAGCTTAAAGAGATTGAAACAATCTGCGTTGCCTGTGACACTTTCCGTGACCTCGAAACAATGGCAGTTTATGACAGAGATATGAGCGGCACTGTCAGACACGACTGGGGTGTTAAGCACCTTGTTCAGGATGCAGGCAAAAACTGCGGCTATGACCTTAAGTTTGAATCGGTTTATATCGGCGCTTCCGATGCCGCTGCTTTCACACAGAGAGGCATCAAGTCAACAGGCTTTGCTGCTATGGACCCCACTCCTCCCCGTTACTATCACACAAGACTTGACGACGTTGATATGCTTGTTGAAGATGCAATCGGCGCAGGCATTGAGATTATGATTGAAACCGCTTGTATGTATGACAAAGACGGACTGCCCACAAAATAACAATACATAAGCTTACCGCAGATTCTTCGGAGTCTGCGGTTTTATTTTAATGAAAAGCTAACAGTGAAGAGTGAATAGTTTCGCAAGGGCGTTGCCCTTACCCGATTATATTACGATCATTATTCAAATTAGGTGCGGACAGTGTCGCCCTTAACTCTTAACTTTTCGCTAAATATTATTATTTTTCCATTCTCTATTGATTTAATGTGTTAAACTGTGTTATTATATTAATTTGAAAGGAGTGTTACCTATGCGCACTTTAAAAATCGGTATCCTCAAGGATATGCACAAACAGCTTAAAAAGCATTTCTTTCTTGCAAAAGCAGATATCCCCGTTTGGGAATACACAAGAGGAATGTTTTACGAAACCCACTATGAGATGGAAGATTTCAAGGGTGAAATAAAATGCGGTGACAGATGGTATGCCGCTTACGATTCGGCTCACTTTTTCAAGGCAAGCATCACCGTACCCGAGGATATGGACGGTTGCAAAATCCGTGCCGTTCTGCCCGTCGGCGGCGAAGCACTTGTTAAATGCAACGGAAAATACGTTGCAGGCTGCACCTCACGTGAAACTCTGCCCGACAGAGCCGACGTTGAGCTCGGCGTACACAAAGCAGGCGAAGTGCTGACCTTTGAAATTGAAGCCACTGTTGACTCAATGAGCTTTTGCGACGATGCAATGGACGGCGCAAAGTTTCAGGAATGCCTTTTCGGCAACACTTACATTGCCGTTGCCGATGAGGATGTTGAAGGATATTATCTTGACCTGACAGTTGCTTTTGATGCCCTTGATTTCATCAAGGACGAGCATATCAAGGCAAAGGTTTATGCCGCTGTTGACGACAGTATGCATATGGTTGACTACGATTTCGAGCCCGAGCAGGTTCGCAAATCCGTCAAGGAAGCCAGAGCTTATTATCTTAAGAAAATCAGCGAAATTGAATGGAGCGCACAGAGCAGAGTTATCCTTACGGGTCACAGCCACATCGACGTTGCGTGGCTCTGGAGAATTCAGGAGAGTATCCGCAAGAGTGCAAGAACTTTCTCAAACGTAACAACGCTTATGGACGAATACCCCGAAATGACCTTCGGACAGAGCGAAGCCGTTCTTTATCAGATGATGAAAGACCACTACCCCGAAATCTTTGAGAAAATCAAAGAAAAGGTCAAGGCAGGTCAATGGGATATCTGCGGCAACGTCTGGGTCGAGGCAGATACAAACATCGCTTCGGGCGAAGCGCTTATCAGACAGGTGCTTTACGGCACCGAGTTCTTCAAAAAGGAATTCGGCAAGGTTTCAAAGACATACTGGCTGCCCGACTGCTTCGGCTTCACATGGGCACTGCCCCAGATTATCAAGGGCTGCGGTATGACAAATTTCATCACCTCCAAGCTTTCATATAATGACACAACCAAATTCCCTTACAGTATGTTTATGTGGGAAGGCAACAACGGCGACAAAGTTTTTGCCCACCTTATGCGTCCTGCTTATAACTGCCACTTCAGAGTTGACGAGCTTATGACATTCGACGAAGAATGCAATAACAAGAGTGAGCTCAACACCGCAATGGGTATGTACGGCTACGGTGACGGCGGCGGCGGCCCCACAAGAAATATGCTTGAAAGAGGCAGACGTCTGCAGAATTTCCCCGGTCTCCCCAAGGCTGAAATCGGTCACGTTGACGATTTCTTTGAAACACTTGTTGAGCACGAAAAAGAGCTTCCCGTCTGGAACGGCGAGCTTGTTTATGAAAACCACAGAGGTACTTTCACAAGCCAGGCATTCGTTAAAAAGAACAACCGCAAGGGCGAATATCTGCTCACCAGAAACGAAATGCTTTCTGTTTTTGCCGAAAAGCTTCTCGGCAAACCCTACCCCAAAGAGGAACTCGAAAAAGCCTGGCGCATCCTTATGACCAACCAGTTCCACGATATTCTGCCGGGTTCTTCAATCCACGAGGTTTTTGAGGATGCACGCAGAGATTATGCCATTATGAACGAAATCGGCAACGCAGTCAAGGCAGACGTGCTTGCAAGCGTAAATTCCGCAGTTTCTGCCGATGCAAACACCGTTACTGTCTGGAATATGGCTGCCTGCGAAAGCTACGAGCCCGTTACCGTTGAGGGTGTGCCAGAGGGAATGTATATCACCGCTGCTGACGGTCTTTCACTCCCCTGCGCTTATATTGACGGCAAGTTTGTTTTCCTGCCCGACGTGCTTGAACCCTTAAGCTGCAAGGTATTCTACCTTAAAGAGGGAGAAACTCCCTTTGCTCCCGTTGAGGCGGATACAAACTATATCGAAAACGCAATTCTTCGTGTTGAGCTTGATGAAAACGGCGTTATCACAAGCATTTACGACAAAATCAACGAGCGTGAGGCTCTTGAAGGCAAAGGTAACATCCTCACCGTTTCACTTGATAAATGCATACACGAAACCGCTTGGAACCTTGAGCTGAACTATCAGAAAAAGATGTGGGAGCTGACAGATGCAGAGAGCATCGAGGTTGTTGAAAACAACGCAGTCAGAGGTGTTATCAGAGTCAAGCGCCGCTTCCACAAGTCACTCATCACACAGGATATTATCCTCACACAGAACGGCGAAAGCGTTATCTTTGACACAACCGTTGACTGGCACGAAAGCGACAAGGTCCTCAAGGCAGGCTTTGACGTTGCGGTCAAGGATACAGATGCAACCTACGACATCGCTCACGGTGCGGCAAAGAGACCAACACACTGGAACACACTCTTTGACCTTACCCGTTACGAGGTTGCCGCTCACAAGTGGGCAGACCTTTCCGAAGGCGGCTACGGCTGCAGCATTATCAACGATTGCAAATACGGCTACGATATTCACGGCAGCCATATGAGAATCACCCTCATGCGAGCACCCACCTGCCCCGACAGAACGGGCGACCACGGCATCAACACCTTCCGCTACGCATTCTATCCGCATCTGAACGACTGGAGAAACGAAACCGTTCAGAAGTCACTCGCATTCAACATTGACCCCGTTGCTGTTTATAATGACAAGGCTGTTGACGGCATTCTCACAGGCGGCTTCAGCATCGCAAAAACCGACAAGAAAAACGTTATTATTGATGCAATCAAAAAGGCACAGGACGGCAACGGATATATCATCCGTGTTGTTGAAGAAGAGCAGAACAGAGGCGAGTGCAGACTTGACCTCGGCTTCGAATTCAGCAAGGTTATAGAGTGCAATATGATTGAAGAAGATAAGGCTGAAATTCCCTGCGATGCAAACGGCTTTGAATTCACAATCAAACCCTTTGAGGTTAAAACTTTCAGAGTTATCTGATAAAACACAGACCCCTGCGGCGAAAGTCGCAGAGGTCTTTTTTTGTGAATAATGAAAAATGAAGAGTGAATCGTTTTGGGTGGGCGTTGCCCACGCCCTTTTTATGTGAAGGCTGTCAGAGAGGTGTATCACAACCCTTTTTTCTGAATAATATCCGCAACAGAGCGTGCGCATTCGTCACAGATTTCGGATGTTTCCGCTTCAACCATAACCCTTATCACGGGCTCGGTACCCGATTCACGCACAAGGATTCTGCCCGAATTGCCGAGCTTTTTTTCCGCCTTTTTTACAGCTTTACATACGTCAGGGTCGGTTTTGGCGGCTTTTTTATCCCTGACCCTCACGTTAATGAGCACCTGCGGAAAAATCACAAGCTCCTCGCAAAGTTTGCTCATCGGCTTCTTTGAGGCAATCATAACCTCCATCAGCTTAAGGCTGGTCAGTATACCGTCACCCGTTGTGGCATATTTTGAAAATATGATATGCCCCGACTCCTCGCCGCCCAGACGGTTGCCGTGAGTGAGCATATGCTCATAAACAAACCTGTCACCGACGGCGGTTTTTGCGTAACCGATACCAAGCCTGTCAAAAGCTTTGTAAAGACCGATATTTGACATAACGGTGGTCACAACGGTGTTGTTATCCAGCAGACCTCTTTCTTTAAGATATCTGCCGCAAACATAAAGAATATGGTCGCCCGACACAACGTTTCCTTTTTCGTCAACGCAAAGGCATCTGTCCGCATCGCCGTCATATGCAAAACCGATATCAAGCGATTTTTCGCTCACAAATTTCTGCAACGCTTCAATATGTGTAGAACCTGCGTTGCGGTTGATATTCAGACCGTCGGGCTCGGCATTTATGACGTGAGTTTCCGCACCCAGAGCATCAAAAACCGCTTTCGCAATATTCCACGCAGAGCCGTTTGCGCAGTCAATGCCCACACGCAGACCCCTGAAAGAATAAATACCGAGTGAAATCAGATAGCCGATATAGCGGTTTCTGCCTGAGGTGTAGTCTACCGTTCTGCCGATACTTTCCTTTGTTGCAAAAGGAATTTCATTTTCATATCTGCCATCAAGGTAAGCCTCAATCTTATCCGTTGCGGCATCGTCAAATTTTTCGCCTGCAGAGCTTATAAGCTTTATACCGTTATCATAAAAAGGGTTGTGGCTGGCAGAAATCATAATTCCGCAGTCAAAGCCGTCAACCCTTGTCACATAAGCAACGGAGGGCGTTGTGGTCACATGAAGCAGATATGCATCCGCACCCGAAGCCGTTATGCCTGCCGCAAGAGCATATTCAAACATATAGCTCGAGCGGCGTGTGTCCTTGCCGATAACGATTTTTGCCCTTTTTCCGTTTGCCTTTATTCTGTTTTCTTCGCTGTAATACCAGCCTAAAAATCTGCCTGTTTTGTATGCGTGGTCGGCGGTCAGGTCAACGTTTGCCTCGCCCCTGAAACCGTCTGTACCGAAATATCTGCCCAATCAAAAACACCCTTTCGCGTAATTCGGGCAGAATTAAATCATTCTTTTTCAACAATAACTCCGCCCGTTTTATAAATAGAATATGCAGGCACCGTGCCTCTTACGCACGAAAGCGGATAAATATTGCTGTTTTTGCCTATGACTGTGCCGGGATTGAGCACGCTGTTGCAGCCGACCTCAACGTTATCGCCGAGCATTGCGCCGAATTTCATCAGACCCGTTTCAAAAGCTTCATCACCGTTTTTAACGGTAACAAGCGACTGGTCAGACTTGACGTTTGATGTTATTGAACCTGCGCCCATATGCGATTTATAGCCGAGGATGCTGTCGCCGACGTAGTTGAAATGCGGCACCTGAACGTTATCAAAAAGGATTGCGTTTTTGATTTCAACGGAATTGCCCACAACGCAGTTTTTGCCGATAAGCGCACTCTCACGGATGAACGCACAGTGGCGCACCTCTGTGCCCGCGCCGATGATACACGGTGCACCGATATGAGCTGTTGGCGCAACAACGGCGGTTTTGTGGATAAAAACGTTTTCGGCAACCTCGTTATATTCGGATTTATCAAGTGTTTTGCAAAGCTGCAGAATATATGATTTTATTCTGACAAGCGCTTCCCACGGATATTCAAACCCTGCAAGCCAGCCGCCTGCCGGTGAATGCTCGGGTGAAAACAAATCAAGTGTTTTATACATATTCAGACCTCCGTCATTTAATCTGAATTATTATATGTTGAAATATTTGCGATATTACACGCAAAAAAGGGCGATATTAAACCGCCCTTGATTTTTTATTTTGTAAGCTTGATTGTGTAAAGATGCTCGCAGGCAATTGTTTCGGGGTTGATTGCAGGGAAAACTATTTCCGCCTTGCCGCCGTTATCCTTAATCTCAAGTGCGGCATCGCAACCGAGCAGACTTGCCTTTAGGTCGGCATCATAGTCAACAAGCTCAAGCACCTGTGAGCCAAAGGGATAACGGTTTATGATTGCATAAACATCGTCACCCTTTTGGGTATAATAAACACCGTTCTGGCCCTTTTTTGAATAGAGCTTTGTGCCGTAGATGGCATCGCCGTTTACACGCAGCCAGTCGCCCATCTGGAGCAGTCTTTCTTCCATAATAACGGGGATTGTGCCGTCAGCCGCAGGACCGATATTCAACAGGAAGTTACCGCCCTTTGAAACAAGGTCGCAAAGCATTTCAAGCAGCTCTTTTGCGCTAAGATAGTCTGCAAGATCTTCGTTTTTATTGAAGCCGAAGGACCTGCCGATACCTCTGCACTCTTCAAAGGGTCGGTCAAGCTCAACGTCCTCAATCTTTTTGCCTTCTTCAATGTAACCGTATTCGGTTGTGAAATTGCCACCCACGTTACCTCTTGTTTCTTTGCCCCAGCGGTCATTGGGCACAATGAAATCCTTAACGCTCGATTCATTATAGAGCCACTGCAGGAAATCGGTTGAATGCCAAACGTCGGAGGTGTGCTCCCATTCGCCGTCTGTAAAAAGGGTTGCAGGCTGATATTTTTCAACAAGCTCCTTGAGCATCGGGATAAGATGTGTGAGTGCATATTCTTCGGGGTTACGCAGATAGACAGGGTTATACCACTCGTAAACAGAGTGATAAACGCCGAAACGCACGTCGGTTTTTGCCAGTGCTTCTTTAAGTTCCATAAGAAAATCGCGGTGAGGGCCAACGTCGACGCTGTTCCAGTTCCATGCATAATCTGTTTTATAAAGGCAGAAGCCGTCGTGATGCTTTGAAACAAAGTTTATGTATTTAGCGCCGCTCTTTTGAAAAAGGTCTGCCCATTTTTCAGCATCAAAAAGCTCTGCGGTAAAGTCTTTTACAAAATCGTTATATTTAAAATTGGGACCATACTTCTGCTGATGATAGTCAAAATATTCCCTGTCATTGGGGCTCCTTTCAACTATTGAATCGCAGTGATAGCCGTACCACTCGGCATACTTGCCCTTGGGTGCATAAGCAGGCACGCTGTAAAGACCCCAATGAATGAAAATGCCGAATTTTGCATCACCGAACCATTCGGGAACGGGACGTCTGTTAAGTGATTCCCAGTTATTTTCGTACATAGCAAATCCTCCGATTTGATGATTAATTATTAGTTTAAAGTATATCAGTTTGAGCAATAAGTGTCAACGATTTCAAAAAATATTGATTGAATTTGAAAATTGTGATATTATGATAATATAAACATTGACAGAGGTGTAAAATGGTCATATATTTCAGCGGCACAGGTAACAGCGCATACGTTGCAAAAAAGGTTGCGGATTCAATCGGCGACGATGTGCTCGATTTGTTTGAAAGAATCAGATGCAAGGATTATTCGCCCTTAAAATCAGACAGACCTTTTGTTGTTTGTGCGCCGACCTACGCTTGGAGAATACCCCACGTTGTGAGCGATTTTCTTGCCAAAACTCGGCTCGAGGGCAACAGCAGAATATATTTTCTGATGACCTGCGGCGACGATATCGGCAACGCAGAAAAGCATCTGAAAAAGCTCTGCTCAAAAATCGGCAAAGATTATATGGGCTGTGCGTATTTCAGAATGCCCGAAAATTATATTGCAATGTTCACAGCACCCAACAAAGAGCAGGCATCAAGAATAATAGCAAAACAGACGGATAACATCACCGCCGCCGCAAACGTTATTGCCGAGGTTAAAACGCTTGATACGGTTAAGGTAAACCTCACGGGCAAACTCAAAAGCGGCATTGTGAATACTGCTTTTTATTCATTCTGCGTGAGTGCCAAAAAGTTTTATGCAACCGAAAAATGCGTATCCTGCAGCAAATGCGAAAAGCTCTGTCCCCTTTCAAACATCACAATCAAAAACGGCAAACCCGTCTGGGGCAAAAACTGCACCCACTGTATGGCGTGCATCTGCAAATGCCCGACAGAAGCCATCGAATACGGCAACAAGAGTCAGGGCAAAAACAGATATTATATCGATTAAATCAAAGAAAGCACCCGTTTGGGTGCTTTCTTATGTTCCGATACAGTAAAATTATAATGCTTTTATGCCGTAAAAATGGATAACGTTCATATCCTCTTCCATATCAAGACCGTGTGAGCCGCAGCCCTCGTCAATCTCGTGACATCCGTGGTCGGGGCAGAATCCGAAGAAAACGTTATGGTTTTTCCAGCAGTTTTCGATTTTCTGCGAAAGCTCGGCATAGAAAGCAATATTCTCATCAAGCGCCGAAATCGATTCCGCCGCTTCGGGTCCGTGGCGGTGCATCGTGCCGTCATAGTTGCCGTTATAAATCACAATGAGGTCATATTTATCCTCTTCGATAATCTCAAGCGCCTTTGCATTGACCTCCTCAACGGTGTCATAGATAAAATAATCCATCTCACGCTCAAGGAATATCATCGAAATGCTGTCGTTGCTTGTTGAAACAATGGCGCATTTTTTGCCTGCTTTTATGAAATCATCAAAGATTGTTTCGGTTTTGAGAACAGGTTTTTCGTATCTCTTTATGCCGTGGATATCAGGCATAACGCCCGTATACATTGAAGCAAAGCAAACGGGTGTTACGCTGGGCATAACCGAAAGCATCGGCAGCGAAAAATCACTGCACATGTGAGCTGCTGTGAATCTCTGCGTATATTTCTGATAAACCCACAGTGCAACGGCATCAGGGTTATAGATAACAGTTCTGTCGGTCTTTTTGCCGCCGAGTTTTTTCTCTGCAAGGGCTGTCACAACGGGATTTGCCGCATCAATGCCGTCTCTTTTTTCAATTCCTGCAAGCTCAAGTGCCGTTGCAAGAACAGACGTAATGCAGATTGAGCTGTTTAATTCTGCCATAAAATCATCACCTTATGAAATAGTTGAAAAAGTTTCTCTCATTTCTGCCGAATCGCCCGATGTTATATAGAAATCATATGAATACGGGTCAAAGCTTTGGAATGTTCTGAATTTGATAACTGCTATGTATGACGTGGAATCATCGCGCGACGGGTCGTTTTCGTGTGTGTTTTCTCTGTCAAAAACACCTGCAAGGAAGCTTGTTTCCTCGGGCACGTAAACACCGAGTCCGAAGCTGTCGTCAAACTCGCCGATGAATGCCGACCAGTTTTCAAGCGAATTGAATTTGGGATAGCCTGCATCGGGCCAGAAAATCAGCTCAGGCTCAACCGTCAGTGCACCGCCCGACCAAGGTTCGTCACCGCCGTAATAGATAAATCTGTTAAAGGGTTCAATGCAGTAAAAAGCAGGAATTTCCTGTGATGTATAATAGGGCGTGTAGCCTGAAAAATCAACGAATCTGCAGTTTGCGTGCAGAAGCTTGCCGTCAAGCTGATAGGTTGCCTCCATATATGAAGGGGTAATATCTTCTTTGGGAAGTGCCCAGTCAAGCGGTCTGCATTTGATATAAAGCTCATTTTCGCTCACACGCAGGTCAACAATCTTACTGCTGTCATTAAACTGATTGCCGCCCTGAACAGGGTTATAATTCCACTTATTCCCCATATACTCGCCCTGAACGTAGCCGTCACCGTTACCGCCGTTTGTGCCGTAATAAGACTGCTGAATAAGTCTGCCCGCATCAAAACGATTGATAAGATTTACATTTTTGCTGATTGCTCTTTTGCCGTAACGCTGTGAGGCATTTGAATCAACCTTAATAACACCGTCATCATTAACGGACTCAACAGCTGAATCAAGGTCTTCATAATAGCTCAACGCACCGCCCCAGAGCAAATCAACGCCGATTTTAATTGAACCGTTGCTCACATAAACCTCGCGTGCGGGAATTTCGCGGTTAAATGTGGCAAAGCCCTTAATCGCAAGCTCGGCACTGTCCGCATCAAGCGGTTCAAAAGAGAGTGAATAAACACGGTTAGCCTTTTTTCTTTCAAGCATGCCGTCAATAAACGAATAAAACTCACCGTTTTCATCGGGCTCAAGGAAAAATTCTTCGGCATATTCCTTGTTGTTTCTGCCATAAACAATTTTGCCTTTAAGATATGCATTGCTTGTATATCTGATGCCGAAATAGTTAAAATAGTTGACCTTCAGCTCATCAGTATCAAGTGTGATTTTATCAACGAACGTAATTTTTCCGTCGGCAAATTCACCGTTACCTTCAAGCTCATATACCGCGTTAAATCCATTACAAATAAACTGATCTTCCGTAAAAGCACCGGTCTGAACGTTAAAAATCTTATCGCATTCCGAGGGCATAAAGCTCATCGGGTAGCCGACAAAAAACAAACATACAGATAATAACAGGCTGAAAAATTTAAAGAAAAAATTCACAGAAAGCACCGCCTTTTAAACAAGATTATTTTAACGCTCTAACACACTAAAGAATATCATAAACAATACTTATTTGTCAAGAAAAGCCGATATTGACATAAAAGTTTTTTATCTATATACTATTTGTAGTATCAAATTAAAGGAGCTGAATTTATGAAATATAATATCAGCCGCAACCTTCACGCAGATTTTAATGTTTTTGAAGAAAATAAGCTGCCTGCACGCAGTTGGTTTATCCCCTTTTCGTGCAAAGAGTCACTTGAAAAAACCGATTATAAAAACGAAAGATACCTCTCCGACAGAGTTATTATGCTCAGTGGCGAATGGGATTTCAGATATTTTGCAAAGCTCAGCGAAATCCCCGAAACCTTTGACAGCGCAAAAGCAAAGTTCGATAAGGTAACCGTTCCCTCCACGTGGCAGAGAACGGGTTATGACCAGATTGCCTATATCAACACCCGCTATGCTTTCCCCAAAAAGCCGCCCCACATTCCGCACGACGTTGCAGTGGGTATTTACAGAAAAAACGTTGATATCGCTGACGGTTCAGACCGCAGAATCATAAGCTTTCTGGGTGTTGCCGGTGCACTTTCGCTTTATATTAACGGCAAATACGTCGGCTACAGCGAGGGCTCGCACAACACGGCGGAGTTTGATATAACCGATTTTGTTTCAAAGGGCAAAAACGAAATTATTGCCGTCAATTTCAAGTGGTGCAACGGCACTTACCTTGAATGTCAGGATATGTTCCGCGAAAACGGAATTTTCCGCGATGTTTTCATCATTAATCAAAACAAAAACCGCGTTGACGATTTTCTTTTAAGACCCATGAAAAATGCCGACGGCACTTATGATTTAAAGATTGAAATCATCGGCAGTTTTACAACCGACGCAACAGTCAGCATTGAATGTGACGGTCTTTTTGAAAAAACGCAGATAAACGAAAAAGCGGTTATAAAATCCCTCTCGCCCGACGAATGGAGTGCCGAAGCACCAAAGCTGTATAAAGCGGTTATCACCGTTGAATGCGGCGGAAAAACCGATGAGGTTATCCGCACGTACATCGGCTTCCGTGATATCAGAATTGACGGCGAAGTTTTCCGCTTCAATTCACAGGCAATCAAGCTTCTGGGTGTTAATCACCACGATACGCATATGACAAAGGGCTACGCAATGAGCCTTGATGACCTTGAGCTTGACGTTAAGCTGATGAAAGAATATAACTGCAACTGCGTGCGCACCTCGCACTATCCGCCCGACCCCGTTTTTATCACAATGTGTGATTTTTACGGTCTTTACGTTGTTGACGAGGCGGATATCGAAACACACGGCTTTTATTCAATGCCCGGTACATACAGACCCGGCAGGCTTTCAAACAACCTCAAGTGGTCAAAACACTATCTTGACAGGGTTGCAAGAATGTATCAGCGTGACAAAAACCACCCCAGCATCACAATGTGGAGCCTCGGCAACGAATCGGGCGGCTACAAATGTCAGGACGTCTGCTATGATTACTTAAAGCATAATAACCCGGAAGTGCCCGTGCATTATGAGGGCGTAAACCGCTCAAAGCGCTGGGCATACGACGTGGTTTCCAGAATGTATGCTTCCCCCGAGCTTATGCAGAAAGTGCTTGAGGGCAAGGCAGGTAAAAAATATAAGGGCAAGCCGTTTTATCAGTGCGAATACGTTCACGCAATGGGCAACGGACCGGGCAAAATCGAAGAATATATGCAGCTTTTCCTTGCAAGCGAGCAATTTCTAGGCGGTTGTGTCTGGGAATGGGCAGACCACAGCGTTTATGACGAAAACGCAAAATATAAATGGACCTACGGCGGCGACCACAACGAGCCGATTCACGACGGAAACTTCTGCGTTGACGGTCTTTTCTATCCCGACAGACTGCCCTCAAGCGGTGCTTACGAAATGAAAGTTTGCTACCGTCCCATCAGAGCAATGCATATTGGCGGCGGCAAGTTTGAATTAAGAAACTACCGTTATTTCACCAACACTTCGGATATCGCCATAAGCTATCAAATAATCGAAAACGGCGAATACGTTTTCAGCGGCAAGGTCGGCACGGTTATTGAGCCTCGCAGCAAAACACAGCTTGAAATCAAATGTGATTACCTTGCTAAAAAAGACAGCGATATTTTTGTTAATTTCATTTATACCAATAAGGCTGACGGCTCCGAAATTGCAACGGAGCAGCTGATTCTTTGCGAAAAAGACTGTGTTTCAACCGTCGGCAAATATGCTGAAATCGAAAACGGTAACATCATAACAGCCTCTTTCAAAAACGGCGAAGCAGTTTTCGATAAGGGTCAGGGACTTATCAGCTACAAGAAAAACGGCGTTGAGTATCTTAACCAAAAGCCCTTTGACGGTCTCACGGGTTTTGTGCCTCACCTTTACAGAGGTATGCTTGACAATGACCGCAACACCGTGATTTTCTGGAATCTTTCAGGTCTTGAAAATGCAAAAACCGTTCTTACCGACTGCAAGGTTACAAAGGATAAAAACGGTGAATTCATCAGAACAAAATTCAGATTTGTGGGCAAAAAGGTGCTTATTCTTGCCAATGCAACAGTTGACTACCGCATTGACGAAAACGGCAAAATCAGTATCAGCGCAAAGCTCAAAAAGGTTTTTCCGCTCACCGCTATGCTTCCCAGATTCGGCGTTCATTGCGAATTTGATTCAAAATTCACAACCGCAAGCTGGTACGGCAGAGGTCCGCTTGAAAATTACAGCGATTTCAAGGAGCACGCCCCCATCGGCAGATATGAATGTGCGGTGAACGAAATGGCTCACAAATACATAAAGCCGCAGGATTCAGGCAACAGAGGTGACACCCGTGAGAGCGCATTGATAGCCGAAAACGCTAAAATTGTTTTCAAAGCTGACGGCGAGCCTTACAGCTTCAACGCAACACCCTTTACCCTTGACCAACTCAAAAAAGCCAAGCATATTGAGAATTTACCTGACGTTGCAACGGTTTACACCGCAATTGACGGCTTCGTCAGAGGCACGGGCACGGGCAGCTGCGGTCCCGGACCCGCTAAAGAGCACACAATCGCTTTCGGCTACACAAAGCCGCTTGAGTACAGCTTCACTTTTGAGGTTGAATAAAAATATAACCGAGGTTTGACATCTGTCTTACCTCGGTATTTTTTACCACTCAACCGTCAGATAATAAGGTCCCGACGGCGAATCGATTGCATATGAAGATATATAACGAACTGAATTTGTCTGCTCGTTATAAGCAAAGATCAAAAACCAATAATATGACCCCGCAAGACCTTCTTCAAGCACCTGCTCGGTGTCGGTATAATAAAGGCAATTCCACTCACCCTTGCACTCCGAATGCACGTAATTATCGGGTGCAGCTTCTACCGCTTTTTCAAACTCATCTTCCGTGAGAGTCCACTCGGCAAAAAGGTCAAAGGAATCGTCAATCGTTGCCTGATACATATAATAATATCTGGTTGTGTAAGGATATGTGCCTCTCCAACCGTCGTCTTTTTTGCCTGCACTTTCGGGAATTTTTTCGGGAAAAACCAGCCTTATCTCATCGCCGTATATATCTTCAACCCGACTGTCAAGCAGCAGATAGTTATCAGCATCTGTTGTCTGCGAATAAACCGTGGGTACAAAGCCGATGGCAAAAATTGAAGAGAGTATTGACGGCATAATGAGCGCCATACAGCAGAGAATCAATATTTCAGAAGCTGTTTTACGCCTTTTTCTGCCCTTTGAAAAACTGTATTTCTTAACGCAGAGCAAAAGCGAAACAAAAGACATCACAAAAATCAGAAACCAGCCGAAAGACAGAATAAAATTCCACAAAAGGTCATCAGCAGTGAAATGCGAGAATCTGAACTGCAGCTTGTTGATGATATTGATGCCTGCATAAACCAAAACAGGTAATGCAACCAGCACCGAGGAAAAAACAACGGCTAATTTTCTTTCCGTTTCATCTTTTGCAGAGTGCATCATATCCTCGTCAGGCACTTTAACCTCGCTCACGGTAGCCGAAAGAGCCTCGCAAACGGTTTCAACCGTAATTTCTTTGTCGGCACTTATCCCCTTGAGCCTTGCTATTATTTCCGCTTTGTTATCAATTTCCTTTTCGCCGTTTTCAATAAACGCATCAACAACGATGCGTGCATTTACAGAATCTGTGAGAAGTGTTTTTATGTCGGCAATCGCAAAACCCGCTTTGCGGAGCATAGCCACATTCTGCAAAAGAGCAACGTCACTTTCGCTGAAATTAATATTTTTTCTGCCTGCATAATTTTCAGATATAACGGGCGCAACAAGACCGTTTTCTATATAGAGCCTCACGGCACGGTCTGTAAGTCCCGTCAGGCGGATAACGTCTTTCATTTTCATCAAGGACGCCCCCTTTCAACTATATATTAATCTTTAACACAGGGTTAAAGTCAAGTGATTTTTAAAAAATATTATAATAATACTTCAAATTGTTGAATATTCCTGCATTTGTGATATAATTATTCTATCTTTCCGAAGAAAGGAATCGGTTACTATGGAAAAATATGCAAGATTCAGATATCAGCCGTGCATTCCGCTTGGCGAAGACGGCAGATGCGTTACCGCTTCGCAAAAGCACATTTCGCTTTCAAGAAAAGCCGCAACAGAGGGTATGGTTCTTCTGAAGAACAATAACAACGCTCTCCCCTTTGCAAAAAACGAAAAAATTGCTCTTTTCGGCAAAGCTACCATTGAATACATCAAAGGCGGCGGCGGCAGCGGCGACGTTCATTGCCCCTATATCCGCAATATTTTTGAGGGCTTCAAATCAAAAGAAAAAGACGGCAAGGTTCAGATTTATATGCCCCTTGTTGATTTTTATAAAGACTACGTAGAAAAAGAAAGCGTACATATTCCCACACAGGAACAGATTAACGCAACGTGGGATATCGTCAATGCAATGGAATTCTGCACAAAGCGCGACGATATGACATATGACACCTTTGCTTCAATGCACGTCAAAGAGCCTGCAGTGCCTGCAGAGCTTATCAAAGCCGCATCCGAATGGTCAGAAACAGCCGTTATCACACTAAGCCGTTTCTCGGCAGAGGGTGTTGACCGCAGACCTCAGGGCGGCGACTATTATCTCTCTGACATAGAAAAAGACCTCATCACCGCCGCAGGCAATCTCTTCAAAAAGGTTGTAATCGTTATCAATTCGGGCGCAACAATCGACTGCGAATTTATTGCCGAAAATGATGACGTTGATGCAATTCTCTTTGGCTGGCAGGGCGGTATGGAGGGCGGTGCGGCAATTGCCGACATTCTCTGCGGCGACGTAAACCCCTCGGGCAAAATGGCGGATACCATTGCCAAATCATATGACTGCTACCCCTGCAAAGATGAATTCTGGGAAAGCTTTAAATATATCGATTATTCAGACGATATTTTTGTAGGCTACCGTTATTTTGAAACAATACCCGAAGCTAAAAAATGCGTTCGCTACCCCTTCGGCTTCGGTCTTTCATACACACAGTTTGAAATAAGCGGCAGAGTATGCTGTGAGAGTGACGGCAAAATAATCGCCGTTGCAACTGTAAAAAATATCGGCTCCGTTGCAGGCAAAGAGGTTATTCAGCTTTATTATTCCGCCCCTCAGGGCAAGCTCGGCAAACCCGCAAAAGAGCTCTGCGCATTCAAAAAGACAAAGCTCCTTGCACCAAACGAATCCGAAACCGTTGTTATGAGCTTTGATATCAAGGATATGGCTTCATTCGACGACCTTGGCAAAATCGCAAAATCCGCCTACGTGCTTGAAAAAGGCGACTATGAATTCCATATGGGCACAAGCGTGAGAGACACCGTTAAGGTTGAATACGTATATTCTGTAAAAGAAGATACTGTTACCGAACAGCTTAAAAACTGGTGCAAACCCTTTAAACTTGCAAAACGTATGCTTGCAGACGGCAGCTTTGAAGCTCTGCCGCAGGGCGAAGAAGAATATTATTACGGCGAGGTTTCTCTTTCGGGCGCAAAGGCTCCCGAAGAGCTTGTTATGTTTGACAACGTCGGCACCGATTGCACTCTTGACGAGTTTGTGGCACAGTTTACACTCGACGAGCTGATGTATATTGTCGGCGGTCAGAAAACTACGGGCGTGTGCAACACCGGCTCATTCGGCGGAATCGAGCGCCTTGCCATCCCCTACGCTCCCACGGCTGACGGTCCTGCAGGTCTGCGCCTTGAGCCCAAAACAGGTATCCCCACAACCGCCTGGCCCTGCGCAACACTCCTTGCCTGCGCCTGGAATACCGACCTTGTTTATGAAGTAGGTGCGGCAGGCGGTGCAGAGCTTCGCGAAAACAATCTCGGCATCTGGCTTGCACCTGCACTCAATATTCACCGTGACCCCCTGTGCGGCAGAAACTTTGAATACTATTCCGAAGATCCGCTCGTGGCAGGCAAGAATGCTGCCGCCGCAACAAGAGGCATCCAGTCACAGAAAGCGGCTGTTTCAATCAAGCATTTTGCCTGCAACAGCAAGGAAGCAAACAGATATGATATCGATGCCCGTCTTTCCGAAAGAGCTCTGCGTGAAATCTATCTTAAGGGCTTTGAAATCGCCGTTAAAGAGGGCGACCCGTGGACGGTTATGTCATCGTATAACCGCATCAACGGTCAGCATACCTCCGAAAGTTACGAGCTTCTGACAGAAATTCTGCGCAACGAATGGGGCTTCAAAGGTATGGTTGTTACCGACTGGGGCGTAAAGAATGACCCTGTTAAAGAGGTCAAGGCAGGCAACGATATGAAGATGCACTGCGGCTACCCCGAAGACCTTAAAGCAGCTTATGACAAAGGCGAGCTTACAAGAGCAGAGCTTGAGCTTTGCACAAAGAGAATTCTTGAAATGATAATGAAACTTGCATAAAAAAGAGGATGTGCTTTTTCGGCACATCCTTTTTAATTTAAAATGAATAGTAAAGAGTGAATAATTTATGAAACGGCGTTGTCCTTACCCATTAATTAACGTAGGGCAACCCTGCCTAAAAATCTCACGAGCCTGCGTGCTCAAGGAGTTCACCCATAAAATCGGAAAACTTTTGATGCTTTGTTTCCGAAAGATAATGTTCACCGTCATCAAGTTTATATATTGCACTTGAAAGCTCACGCGGTATTCCGAGAGAATCAACGTAAGTGAATTCAACGCTGAACATACCGTATTCATTAGCGTAACAACCTTTTTTGTTTTCAGGACTGACAACAACGGTGAAGGTCTGAGTGTCAGCTTCGTTTAATTCTTTATGCAAAAGATAATAATTGTGGTCGGTAACTATCCATTTGCCGCCGTTTACGGGATTTTCTGCCGTTACCGTCAGTTCATATGTATCACATTCATCGGCAGCAGTGAATTCAGGTGCGGTACGTTTAGCGCCGCCATAAGCATAATAAACCTCTTCGTTGCCGTTTTTATCCGTGAAAACAAGCTCCATCACTTCGCCGTTCCAATCAAGGCTGATGCCTGCACTCTCAAAGATAAATATCTGCTTACCGTCTTTGATTTCGGTTTTCACAAGATTTATATAAGGGTCGTCAACGTTATCGTATTCCCACACAAGACCCGTTGCCTCGTCATAGGGCAGCTCAATCTGTGCCGTAGGGTAGCCGATAAAAGCACCCATAATCATCTCAAATATAAGACCCACAAACATAAGCGGAAAAGCTAAAACCAATACAATTGAAGAACCCATAAAAAACTCCTTTCGGCTGAAAAACTGTAACTGTATCATACACCGGTTTGCTGTTAAATTCCACCAACCGAGCTTTACATTGTATAATTTTTATGTAAATTCAGGTTTACAGCTCAAATTCAGCAACAATCGGATAGTGGTCTGAAACAACCTTTTCAACTGTTTTAACGCCTGTGCATTTAATATTCTTATAGAAAATATAGTCGATTTTGATATTGGGTTTATATGACGGAAAAGTGAATTTTCCGCTTTGAGCCGCAAGTGCATCGGTGTCATTAAGCCTTTCAAACAAAGGACCCAGCTCGTCGGAATCGGGCAGAGCGTTGAAATCGCCCATCAGAATCAGCGGCATATCGGTATTGTCAACGATATTGCATATTTCTTTGACCGCATTTTTTCTTTCGCCCAAAGCAAGACCCATATGGCTAACAAGCACCAGCACGTCTGTACCGTTTGCATCAACAACCGCTTTGAGCACACAGCGTGACTCATATTTGCCGATTTCATTTTTTATTATCGGGTCAGGCACAGCCACGGTTTCGGCACTTTTTAAAGGAAACCTTGTCACAAACGCATTACCGTAAGGACTGGTGCCGTCAACGTCAATCGCCTTTGCAAAATAGCGGTTATAACCGAGTCCGTCGCCCAGAGCGTTTGTCTGGTCGGTGTAGCCTTCAAGCGGACCCTCTCCCCTGACCTCGTTAAGACCGCAGATATCGGGGTTAATTCTTTTGATTGTGTCAACAAACAAATCAATATCGATTCTGCCATTGATATAGTCAAGACAATGCTGGACATTAAATGTCATCACTCTGATTTTTCTGCCGTTCAAAAACTTGTTCAGCACCGTATACTCCCTCTGATACTGTGCGGCAATCTCATCATCTGCTATGCTTTTGTAACCGCCGAAAACCGCAAGAGCATTTTCAAGCTCAACCCATTCAGGCTCAACCCCGTGAAGAATTTCGTTTTCGGTCAGCGACTGTTCACCCTCACCCGTTACCTCGCACACAAAATAGTTATTCACAAAAAGCTTTTCAAAAAAATATTCTTTAAAAACAGCAAAAGGGCGAATCGGTCTGACCGTGAAGCCCGTTTCTTCGCGCACCTCACGCATAACGCAAGCCTCAAGGCTCTCGCCGTTTTCGATTCCGCCGCCTGGGGTAAGATAAACACCCGTGTGTTTTTCATGCGAGAGTAATATTTTATTGTCCTTAATTATAATTGCGCGACAGGCAGGGCGCACGTATGACGGCGTTTGCGAATATTCTTCGCCGTACATGAATAATGTTTCAACGTTCATTTTAATCACCAAATAATTTTGCAGACAGTCGAAATGCCATCTATGCAAATACAGGGGCGGATATAATCCACCCCTGCTTTTCTTTAATCAAAAAGGTAAACTCTTGTTTCATAAGGTCTTGTTGTGAAAGCATTCTTGCCAACGGGAGTGTCGGCATAGTTGCAAAGAACAGCCTTGCCCTTTGTGAGGTCATAGCCCTTGGGTGCGGTGAAATTAACGCACTTGTCTGTATATGAGCAGATAACAAGCATGCTCACACCGTTATATACTCTTTCGTAAACATAAAGGTCACCGCTTGCCTTATTGTATTCTTTGTATGAACCGTAAACGGCAACGGGGTTTTCCTTGCGGAATTTGATAAGAGCCTTGTAATGGTTATAGATTGAATCGGGGTCTGCGATTTCAGCCTCAGCATTGATGCCGTCTTTGTAATTGGGGTTGACGGGCATCCAGGGTGTACCTGTTGTGAAGCCTGCATTGTCTGCACCGCTCCACTGAACGGGAGTTCTAGCGTTACCGCGGCTGGATTCCTTAAGGCGCTGTTTTGCTTTTTCTTCAGAGAAGCCGAAAAGACGAAGAGTTTTGAAGTTATTGATTGCAAAAACGTCCTGATAATCTTCAACCTCGGGCAGGTCGATATTTGTCATACCAAGTTCCTGACCCTGATAAATAAAGGGTGTGCCGCATTGAAGCATATAGGAGTTTGCAATTGATTTTGCGCTTTCAACCCTGTAATCAACACTGCCGAAACGGTTGATGATTCTGGGATGGTCGTGATTTTCCATATATAGAGCGTTCCAGCTCTTGCCGTAAAGACTTTCCTGCCAGGTTGAGAAAGACTTTTTGAGCTTGCGCAGATTGAAAGGAAGTGTGAGGCAGTCCATAAAGAGGCAGTCAGCTTCCATATGCTGGAAGTGGAACATCATATCAAGCTCCTGTGCAGGGCCTTCTTTGATGTATTTGAGAGCCTTGTTGACCGTCATCATCGGAGCTTCACCGACAACGAAGCAATCGTATTCATTGAGCACCTGACGGAATTCCGTAAGATATTCGTGAATGTGGGGGCCGTCTGCATAATGCTCCATACCGCAAGCCTGAGGAATGGGGAAACCGTTGGGCAGACCCTCACGCTTTGAAACAAAGGTGATAACGTCTTCGCGGAAACCGTCAACGCCCATATCAAGCCAGAATTTCATAATATCCTTAACTTCCTGACGGACTTCGGGGTTATCCATATTGAGGTCGGGCTGTTTCTTTGAGAAAAGGTGGAGATAATACTGACCGTTTTCCTGGCAATATTCCCAGGCTTTGCCCTCAAAGAGTGACGACCAGTTATTGGGCAGTTTACCGTCCTTGCCGTCACGCCAGATATAATAATCGTGATACTTGCTGTTTTTATCAATGCCCTTTTTAAACCACTCGTGCTCGTCGGAGCTGTGGTTGACAACGAGGTCCATAATAACTCTTATGCCCCTTGCGTGAGCTTCGTCAAGAACCTTTTTGAAAAGTGCATTGTCGCCGTAATCGGGAGAGATATTTTTGTAGTCTGAAATATCATAGCCGAAGTCTGCATTGGGTGAGCAATAAAGGGGTGAAAACCAGATGCAGTTGATACCGAGGTCTTTAAGATAATCAAGCTTTGAGAGAACGCCCTCAAGGTCGCCTATGCCGTCGCCGTTGCCGTCACAGAATGAACGGGGCCAGATCTGATAGCAGACCGCGTCTTTATACCACTGTGTTTTTTTCATATGTATTCTCCCTTCGGAAAGATTTACTTATTAATTATAACAGATAATATAAAATAATACAACACATATTTTATTCAAAGCAAAATCTGACTTATGGCAGCACACAATACATTCGCACAGCAAAAGCGGCTGACCAGCTCATTTTTCATCAGCACCTTGTAATCAAAGATAAAACCGGCGCGCCAAACGGCACACCGGTTTTGGCTTATTTAATTGAAAAAGTTCTTGTGACCATATCATCACTGAAGCTGAATAATTCTTTAACCTCAACAACAACATCTGTTTCTGCATCATTAAGCTTATAAGCTATTTCAACGTCGAGTGTGGCACCTGTTTTAATATCCTTCATCTGATTACCGTCATCATAAGGGTCGCCGTCTGCAAGCACATATGCAGGCTCCAAGCCTATATCATTCTGATAAACGTTGTCTTCAAATGCAAGATAAAAAGCTGTTGACTTATCAGAATTGTTAGTAAAACCATAAGTAATCACTACAACGGGGTTACCCTCAAAATCTTCGGTAAGTCGTGCGCTTTTAATATCAACCGAATACTGACCTACATTGCTTTCAGTAGCCTGTGCTTCAGCTTTTGCTGCGGCTTTTGTGGTGGCATCTGTGCCCTCTTCGGAACTGCTGGCTACAGCAAAGAAAGCGAACGCAGTAACCATTAAAACGGCAAGAATGATTGAAATGCTTTTTTTCATAATACTTACTCCTTTAAAATTCTTATGTTAATTGCGGCGCTCAAGACTGCCGCAACAGCATACATTGAAATATCAATTAAATCGAACGTTCCGTTAATAACATCAAAATGTTGCAATAATTCAAAAACAATACCGATTAACAGCGATATTGATGAATTAATCAAAACGTGCTTTTTGCTTAATGAATAAGAAACACAAATCAATGCGCAAGATAATGAAAAACACCACAAAAAATCTGCAGAATAGTATTTAAGAAAATCAATAAAAAAATTACTTTCTGCATTTAAATAAAAGAAATAGCATAATCCTTGCGGCAAAAAAACGTGGATATATGTATCATTACGCAAAGTAAGATAAACAACCAGACCAAGCAACACAGAAACGCAAGAAAAACAAAAGGAAATTAAACGATTTTTAAGCAAATATATTCACCTGTTGAATATTATATTCAAAATAAATATAAATGTCAAGCATAATTTATGATTAAATTGAATATGTGAGGTGTTAAAATGAAGAACATTAAACTGATAAGAGTTTTGAACGAATATACACAGCTGAAGGTACAAATGGAAACAGGAATACCGCAAAGCATAATCTCAAAATATGAAACGGGCGAATTAATGCCGACAACGGAAAATCTAATTATACTTGCAAAATTCTATAACACAAGTCTTGATTTTCTTATGGATTTGACAAACGAACAAAAGCCCTACCCTGCCAAAAACAAATAAAAATATCCCTGTCACAGCACAAAGCCGTGGCAGGGAATTCTTTTTGCTTTATTTACTTAACAGGCTTGATTTCAACCGCAAATTCAATAGGCTCAAAGTCCCATTTGCGTTCAGGTTCAAGGGTTTCATAGATTCCCCTGCCGCTTCTTGAATCAATCTTATAGTCCAGATAAACATATGTGTTTTCGCTCGGCACAAGCTCGTCATCGTGCTTGGTTTCTTCAAGCATCTTGGGTGTGAAATGTGTTGCGTTGAAGCAGAACGTGTCAGGCTTGAGCGGTGCAAATTCCATACCCACACCATTAACG
>JAZNBM010000087.1:0-1587 GCA_045587045.1 Acutalibacteraceae bacterium
CGAATATGTCACCGCATTCAGGGCAGAATTTCGGCGGATTGTGGGGGTCTTCGGGTTTCCAACCACATTTGTCGCACTGATAAAGAGGGGCACCTGCAGGTTTCTTTGAACCACAGTTGGGGCAGAATTTACCTTTGTTCACTGCACCGCAAGAACAAGTCCAGCCTTCTTCAGCAGGTTTCTTTGCTCCGCATTCCGTGCAGAATTTACCGCTAACTGTAGCACCGCAGGCACATTTCCAGCCATTGGCAGAAGGTGTCGGTGCTGCCTGCTGCTGTTGAGCAAACTGCTGTTGCTGCGCAACACCTGCCTGATACATCTGTGCCGCGTTGAAGCCGCCGTTGGCACCCATAGCCATATTGAAGCCCATAAAGCCGTTCATTGCGCCGTTGGGGTTGCTTGCCGCCGCTTCCATTGCGCTTGCCTGAGCATCCGTCATTCTGCCTGCCATCATAAACGGATTTGAGCCCATTGTTGCGGCATCTTCCATCTGCGTAATCTTCTTCATATCCTCATCCGTGAGGGTAATCGGGTTAAGGGCAATGGACTCGACGGAAATACCTCTGCGGTCTGTCCACTCGCTCTTGAGAGCGGCGTTCATTGCGTCCTTGAGCTCAGCCGTGTGTGCGGGAATCTGTGCAGGGCGAAGCTCAAGTTCAGTCAGCTTTGCAAATGCAGGCTGAAGCGCAGAGATGAACTCCGTCTTGAGCTGCATATCAATTTCTTCACGTCTGTATTCGTCGTCAACGTTGCCTGCTATCTTCGTATAGAAAAGAAGCGGGTCTGTGATTTTGTAGGAATATACACCGTTGCATCTTACCTGTACGGTGCGTGCCATACCTATTCTCTTGTTGACAACCTCGAACATAAACGGGTTTGCAGTGCCGAACTTGTTATCAAGAATTTCTTTTGTGTTGAAATAATAAACTCTCTGGTCCTTGCCCGTATCACCGCCGTAGGTAAATCTCTTACCGACCGTTTTGAAGGTTTCCTTGATTGTATCGCCGAGCTTACCCGTAAAGATTGAAGGCTCCGTTGATGAATTGTAGGTGAATTCACCGGGCTCTGCACAGACCTCGACAATCTTGCCCTGCTCAACGATAATCATACACTGACCGTCTGCAACGGCAATACCGGAGCCGTTGGAAATTATGTTGTCGCTTGCCTTTGTGTTTGAGCTTCTGCCGCTGACTCTCTTCGAGCCCTTGACCATAAGCACATCGTTTTCAAGCGAATCGCAGTAGAAAAATTCCTTCCACTGGTCTGCTAATGTACCGCCGAGTGCTCCTATACCTGCTTTAATAAGTCCCATATTGCATTTCTCCTTTTATCTTTGGCTTGTTGACAAAAGCAACAGTTTATCAAATTAATATTATCATAAATTTAGCGTTATTGCAATAATAAAATTGACACTTATATTTTACTGTGGTATCATTAGCGCATAATATTTTAATATTAAAATGGCTGGTGGAATATATGAAATTACCTGAAAAATGGATATGGCTGAACAGGGAAAAATATCCCGAAAATCAGACTACAATAAACACCGTTCTCGGCAATGAAAGCGAAGTAAATTATACTGTTGCT
>JAZNBM010000088.1:0-2076 GCA_045587045.1 Acutalibacteraceae bacterium
CCTTCACCGTGTGAAATGGGCACTGTATAAACCTCGCCCTGCTTTGCCTTTGAAAGCCAGGGAGAATTGTTTGAAACAAGCTTTGTTCTTACAAGCTTGGACTGGTGGCGGCTGATGGTGTTATAAGTAAGAGTGGGGCAGGTTTCATCTGTATCAATAATCTTGCCGTAGGGAACAAGACCGAGCTTGATGAGAGCCTGGAAACCGTTACAGATACCGAGCATAAGACCGTCACGCTTTTCAAGCAGGTCTGTTACCGCATCCTTAACCTCTGCATTTCTGAAGAAAGCAGTGATGAACTTACCTGAACCGTCAGGTTCGTCACCGCCCGAGAAACCGCCGGGAACAAAGATAATCTGGCTCTCGGCAATCTTTGCTGCAAAATCTTCAACCGACTTTGCAATACCTGCGGAGGTAAGATTGTTGATAACAAAAATCTCTGCCTGTGCGCCTGCTCTTTCAGCATACTTTGCGGAATCAAATTCGCAGTTTGTGCCGGGGAATACGGGAATAAGAACCTTGGGCTTTGCGGTTCTGATTGCAGGCTTTGCAAACTCTGTTGCCTTGAAATCAAAGGTTTCAATCTTCTTTTCGGGCATAACAATGTTGCAGGAATAAATCTCTTCAAGCTTATCTTCATAAACACCGAAGAGCTTTGTGCAATCAAGCTTTTCGCCTGCATAAGCAATTGACTTTTCTTCTGTTGTGTAGCCGAGAAGAACACCGCAATCGGTATCGTCAGTCAGCTCAACGATGAATGAACCGTAGGAATAACCGAAGATATCAGCAAGCGAAAGATCCTTGTCAAACTCAAAGCCGATACCGTTACCCATTGCCATCTTGAGAACTGCTTCTGCAGCACCGCCCATGCAGGGAGTATAAACGGCAGCTGCCTTACCCGCCTCAACAAGAGCGTGAACTTCATCATAAACCTTGAGGAGTGAAGCTGTTTCGGGGAGCTTGTCGGCTGTGTATTCGGGTTTAATGATAACAACCTTGCTGCCTGCCTTTTTGAATTCAGGCGAAACGATATTTTTAAGCTTTTCTGTTGTAACAGCAAAAGAAACAAGTGTGGGCGGAACGTCGATATCTTCAAAAGTACCGCTCATTGAGTCCTTGCCGCCGATAGCGGCAACCTTGAGGTCTGTCTGTGCCTTGAATGCGCCGAGAAGAGCAGCAAGAGGTTTACCCCATCTTGCAGGGTCTTTCTTGGGCTTTTCAAAGTATTCCTGGAACGTGAGATAAACGTCCTCGAACTTTGCACCTGCAGCAATAAGCTTCGAAACGGATTCAACAACTGCAAGGTAAGCGCCGTGATAGGGGCTCTTTTCTGTGATGAAGGGATTGTAGCCCCATGACATTACGGAACAGGTATCGGTTTCTTTCTTTTCAACGGAAACCTTGTGAACCATCGCCTGGATGGGTGTGAGCTGGTTCTTGCCGCCGAAGGGCATAAGAACGGTATTTGCACCGATGGTTGAGTCGAAACGCTCGGAAAGACCTCTCTTCGAGCAGATGTTGAGGTCAGATGCCATTTCAACGTACATATCGGCAAATGAAGTGCCGATTTCCTTTGAATAATCCTCAAGCTTTGCGGGAGCAACGTCGATGTGCTTCTCCGCACCGTTTGAATTAAGGAATTCACGGCTGATATTAACGATAGCCTTGCCGTTCCAGTACATTACGAGATAGGGCTTTTCCTTAACCTCGGCAACAACGGTTGCTTCAAAGTTTTCGCTCTCTGCGAGTTCACAGAATCTTGCAACGTCCTTTGCTTCAACAACAACAGCCATTCTTTCCTGGCTTTCTGAAATAGCAAGCTCTGTGCCGTCAAGACCCTCATACTTTTTGGGAACTGCGTTGAGGTTGATTTCAAGACCGTCTGCAAGCTCGCCAATAGCAACGGAAACGCCGCCTGCGCCAAAGTCGTTGCAGCGCTTGATAAGTCTTGATGCTTCTTTATTTCTGAACAGACGCTGAAGCTTTCTTTCTTCGGGTGCATTACCCTTCTGAACCTCTGCGCCGCAGCTTTCAAGTGACTTAAGATTGTGGCTCTTTGATGAACCTGTTGCACCG
>JAZNBM010000089.1:0-14504 GCA_045587045.1 Acutalibacteraceae bacterium
GGTAAATTGCCTTGAACTTGATGCAAACCAGATCAACAATATTCTTTCGGGCGTTCTTGCAGAATTTCCGATCAAAGAGATTAAAATTGACCTGCCAGGTTGGATTACCCAGCTTGATAAATCGCATTGGCTCAGAAGCGAAATATTCAAGAAAATCAACACGCTCACAGCGAATCTCAACAAAGTGAGAGATATAGAAGGCTTTGGTAAAGCGCTTGCCGAAATCAAACACATCCATGAATCTGCTGTTGAAAAAATTGATATGGGAACAGGCAGTGCAAAAATCAGTCTGAAACTTAATTCAGGACTGTTTTTCAAAATTCTGGAAGAAGAAACACAAATCAAAGTTTCAAACGAACAGGAATTAATGAATAAAATGAAAGATTTATCACACGCTCAGGCCGGATATAAACGAATTCAAGCGGCTCTCGATGATGTTGAAGCGACAGGATACGGCATTGTTATGCCTGATATTGATGACCTGACACTTGAAGAACCCGAAATCATGAAACAAGGAGGACGTTACGGCGTAAGACTGCGTGCAGGCGCACCGTCATTACACATAATGAAAGCTAATATTCAAACGGAAGTTGCGCCGATAGTAGGGTCGGAGTCACAGTCAGAAGAGCTTATCAGATATCTGCTCAAAGAGTTTGAAGAGAATCCCTCAGAAATATGGAAATCCAATATTTTCGGAACATCTTTGCACGAGCTTGTAAACGAAGGTTTGCATAACAAATTATACCGTATGCCGTCTGATGCAAGAGCAAAACTTCAGGAAACACTTGAGCGAATTATAAACGAAGGCTGCAGCGGTTTAATCTGCATAATTTTATAAGAAAAGGGTTGTTTCACTTTTTGTGAAGCAACCCTTGATTTTTTATGGTCTTGTAACAATAACAGTAAGTTCCGAATTATCAACCAGAACAACATCCACCAGATATTTTTCAGAATTTGTGGCTTTGTAATAGCCCTGACCGCTCACCGGGGCACCCTCTGTTCCGCTAACAAAGCCAGCATTTTTAAGTGCTTCAACATAAGCATCAAATTCATCGATATTACTTTTCACAGAAAAAACGTAGCTGATGGATTCATCATAGTTTTCAATAATCGGATTCGAAAATTTAAAGTCAGGCAGCTGTGCGGCAAAATCATTGAAAATTTTTGTATCAGACGGAGCGTGAACAACCGCCGACTGACCTGCATCGACAGGAGCAGTATTTTCTTTATCCGATACATCTTTACATGATGCAAAAAGAAAAACAAACAGAATTGCAATCAAAAAAGAAGCTGTTTTTTTCAAATCTGTACCCTCCAAATTTTTTATTTACAGTATAACACGTAAGTAGCTTATTTTCAAGCTAATGCATATATTTATAGTTTTTAAACTTGCAAAAATGTAAAAAACCACAAAAATATATATGTTTTTAGAATAAAATATGTTGACATTTAAAAAATAAAATATTAATATAAAAATATCTTATGTAAAGAAAGGTGATATAATGGCAACTGAACTCAAGAAAAAGTATGGTTTACTTACAGCAATCTGTATGGTTGTCGGCATCGTTGTCGGCAGCGGCGTATTCTTCAAAGCAGAGGCTATCCTCACAAAAACAGGCGGCAATCTCAAATACGGTATTCTTGCATGGGTAATCGGCGGCATTATCATGATAATCTGTGCTTACACATTCTCGATACTCGCAACAAAATACGAAAAAGTCAACGGTGTTGTTGACTACGCCGAAGCAGCGGTTGGCGAAAAATACGCTTACCTTGTCGGTTGGTTCACATCAACAATCTACTATCCCACCCTCACTATGGCTCTTGCATGGCTTTCAGCAAGATATACCCTTGTTGTTTTTCAGGGAGATTCAGCTGACCCCACAAGCGGTATGTGTCTCGCACTTGCTTGCTTCTATCTGATCGGCAGCTATGCATTGAACGCTCTTTCGCCTGTTCTTGCAGGTAAATTCCAGGTTTCAACAACCTTTATTAAGCTTGTTCCCCTCCTCCTTATGGCAGTTGTAGGAACAATCTACGGTCTTGTTAATGAAAACGGCTGTACCGTTGAAAACTTTACAAATGCTGTTACCCCCGAAGTTCTTGCAGAGCTTGGTGTCAAAGCCCCCACTTCACCCGTTTCAGCAATCCTCAGCGCCGTTTGCGCAACAGTTTTTGCGTACGAAGGCTGGATTATAGCAACTTCTATCAATGCTGAAATCAAGGATGCTAAAAAGAATCTTCCCAAGGCTCTCGTTATCGGTGCTTTCATCATCATCGCAATCTACGTTTGCTACTATGTTGGTCTTGCAGGTGCTATCCCCAACGCAGAAATGATGGCCGGCGGTCAGGCAGGTGCAAAAACAGCTTTCGCAACCGTATTCGGCAAATTCATGGGCACAGGTATCTTCGTTTTCGTTATTATTTCCTGTCTCGGAACGCTCAACGGTCTTATGCTTGGTTGCACAAGAGGTCTTTACTCTATTGCTTCCAGAGGCAGAGGTCCTGCTCCCAGAATTTTTGCTGACGTTGACAAAAACACCAACATGCCTGCAAACTCATCCATTTTCGGTCTTCTTCTTTGCGCAGCATGGCTCTTCTTCTTCTACTGCGCACAGCTCAACCCCGCAACAAACGAAAAGCTCGGTATGTTTGCTTTCGACCCCACTGAGCTTCCCATCGTTACCATTTATCCGCTCTACATTCCCATCTTCTTTAAGATGATGTTCACCAAAGATTTCAAGGGATTCAACCGTTTCGTTGCACCCATTTTGGCGATTGTCGGCAGTGTAATAATGGTGGTTGCTTCTGTTGTTGCTCACGGTAAGTTTATCCCCGGATATCTTATTCTCTTTGCAGTTATTATGGTTATCGGTGTAGTATTTATGAAAAAGAAGAATGTTGCCCTTCACTGATATAACTCTTATTTTTTCTCGGAAGGTCATTTAAAATGAAGTTCAAAAAAGAAGATTCGGCTGTAGCTGTACCTGAAGAAACGGTAGCTGAAAAATCCGTTCCTCAAACTATGTCAACTGACAAAACCATCCATTCCGATGCAGTCAACAGGGTTACGCTCGAATTCAATAAAAATGGTTTCAAAAAAGCCGTTAAATACATTATCGGCATTGTAGCAGTGACAGCTGTAATAGCTTGGATGCTTATCAACGATGCTAAGGTTTCAGTTGTTTATGATGCTGTTATCAAAGTTGTTTCGCCCTTTGTTGCAGGTTGTTCAATTGCTTTTATTCTGAACGTGCTTATGCGACCGCTCGAAAATATCTGGGTCAGAATATTCAAAAAGCAAGGTAAAAGATCAACTGCTCTTAAAAGACCCGTTTGTCTTATTTTAAGTATTCTCATAATGTTTGGTTTTTTAACCGCTATCCTGTTTATGATTATCCCCGAATTCATAAAAACATTTGAAAACATTATCGAAGATATGCCCGGATACGCAGACAAAGCATTGGGTTGGTATAATAGGTTACGTAGTTTCGCAGCAAACCATAATGTAAAAATCCCCGAATTTTCATTTAATCCCGATATAATTATCAATTTCCTTAAAGACAGATTTGCAAACGAAAGCACGATAAACAAAACAATAAATTTCACCGCCTCGCTTATTACGGGCATAATAAACGCCATTGTTGCAATTGCTTTTTCACTCTATCTCCTTGCACAAAAAGAAAAGCTTGGCAGAAACATCAAAAAGACTTTGTTTGCGTTTTTCCCCGAAAAGCGCATAAACAGGCTTCTTGAAGTAACGAAAATGGCCGACCAGACTTTTACCAAATTCATATCAGGTCAGCTTATTGAGGCTTTGATTATCGGATTGCTTTGCTTTGTGGGTATGCTGATATTCAGGATGCCATATGCGCCCGTTATTTCGGTGCTTGTAGGTTTCACGGCACTTATTCCCGTTTTCGGTGCATTTATCGGAACAGCTATCGGCGCTTTCCTGATACTCTTTGACAGTCCCACAAAAGCTCTTTGGTTTGTAATATTCATCGTTATTCTTCAGCAGCTTGAAGGCAACCTAATCTACCCAAAAGTTGTTGGCAAATCAGTTGGTCTGCCCGGCATCTGGGTCCTTGTTGCCGTTACAATCGGCGGCAATTTATTCGGTGTTATCGGCATAATCGTTGCCGTTCCTGCCTGTGCTGTGTTCTATTCAGTCCTGCGCACAGCTGTAAATAACCGCAACGCAAGAAAAGCTGCCAAGAACAAATCTGCAGATCCTCCCACTGAAGAAACTGCAGCAATTAATGAACAAAACTAAACAATACAGCTCCGTACCGTTCGGTACGGAGCTGTATTATTTATATACCCTTTAATTCTTTATATACAGGCTTGAGAGCTTTATAGGCAGAAGTATATACATTATGATATTTTCTGTATTTATCAGTCAAAGCCTCAACGGGATCAAGCGAGTCAGGGTTTACGGCAGTCATTGCTCTGCAAGCTTCGGGAACACTTGAATAAATTCCGGCACCGACAGCCGCAAGAACAGCAACGCCCAAAGCAGGTGCTTCAGCCGATTTTGAAGTTGTGACTGGCATGGCAAATATGTTACAAATCATATTTTTCCACAGTTTGCTCTTTGCACCGCCGCCGCAAAGAAGCATTGTTTCAGGTGAAATATCCATTTCCTTAAGAACAAGAAGGCAATCATAGAGCGAATAAGTTACGCCCTCAAGAACAGCCCTGATAAAATGAGCCTTGGTGTGCATCGCGGAAATGCCGAAAAATACACCTCTGCAATCAGGGTCAAGATGGGGCGTTCTTTCACCCATAAGATAAGGAAGATATAAAAGCTTATCGCAACCAACAGGAATTTCAGCGGCCATTGAATCGGTGATATAATAAACGTCTTTGCCGCTTTCTGCCGCAACAGCGCTTTCTTCACCGCAGAAATTATTTTTGAACCACTGCATTGAAAGACCTGCACCCTGCGTAACTCCCATAACGTGCCAGGCACCGGGTACAGCACAGCAGAAAGTGTGTACCCTGCCCTGCGGGTCAATAACCGGATTATCGGTATGCGCAAAAACAACACCTGAAGTTCCGATTGTTGTGAAAGCTTTGCCTTCTTCAACAACACCCATACCGACTGCGGCGGCGGCATTATCGCCTGCCCCGCCGACAACTGCGGTTGCTGTTGACAGGCCTGTCAGTGCTGATGTTTCAGCATTGATATATCCTGTTATTTCAGGCGATTCGTATACCTTTGCAAGATACTCTTCTTTGATGCCGCAAGCCTCAATCATAACAGAAGACCATTTGCGTTCGGGTACGTCAAGCAGCTGCATACCCGATGCATCTGACACCTCGGTTGCAAATTCGCCCGTGAGTTTAAATCGCAGATAATCTTTTGGTAACAGTATGTGTCTGCATTTTTCAAAAATCTCGGGTTCGTTGTTTTTAACCCAAAGAATCTTCGATGCCGTAAATCCTGTAAGCGCAGGGTTTGCGGTTATTTTTATAAGTGCGTCTCTGCCCAGCTTTTCAGTTAACTCGTCGCATTCTTTGCCCGTTCTCTGGTCGCACCAGAGAATTGAAGGGCGTAAAACATTACGATTTTCGTCGAGCATAACAAGACCGTGCATCTGACCCGAAATACCAAGCGAAACAATATCCGTCGGGTCAACACCGCTGTCTGTTACAACCTTTTTGAGAGTCTCAATTGCGGCATCGTACCAGTCCTGCGGATTCTGCTCTGCCCAGCCGTTTTGAGGCTGATAAAGCGGATATTCTCGGCTTGCAGATGCAAGAATGCCACCGTTTGTATCAAACAAAACGGTTTTGGTTGCAGAAGTTCCGAGATCTATGCCAATAACGTATTTCATATTATTCACCAAACATAATTGCATTAATTGCACCCTGAATAAATTCCTGCTTGCCGGAGCCGGGATCGGCACAATTACCAAGCGAGCAGGCATAGGCACTCAATTCCTCAAGAGTTGCCTCACCGTCAACAATTTTTTTACCGATACCGTTTTCAAAGCTTGAATAACGTGCTTTTTTGAAATCATCAACAACACCGTTTTCGATGATTGCTGCAGCCTTGAGCAGACCGAGAGCAAACGTATCCATACCGAGAATGAAAGCCTGTACCATATCCTCTGCCGTATTGCTGGGTCTGCGGTTTTTGGCGTCAAAGTTAAGACCGCCGTTGCCGAGACCGCCTGCTTTAAGCACTTCATACATACACATTGTTGCAGAATAAACGTCAAAGGGGAATTCATCTGTATCCCAACCTAGAACGGGGTCACCCTGATTTGCATCAATTGAGCCGAGCATACCGTTGATTGCGGAAATGCGAAGCTCGTGTTCAAAGGTATGACCTGCAAGAAGGGCGTGGTTAGCTTCGATATTCATCTTGAAATCCTTATCAAGTCCGTACTGACGAAGAAAACCGATAGCTGTTGCAGCATCAAAATCATACTGATGCTTCATAGGCTCCTTCGGCTTGGGCTCAATGTAGAAATCGCCATCGAAGC
The DNA here is from genome assembly GCA_045587045.1 of Acutalibacteraceae bacterium. Classification (GTDB taxonomy): domain Bacteria; phylum Bacillota; class Clostridia; order Oscillospirales; family Acutalibacteraceae; genus CAG-177. The sequence continues at coordinate 6,498 of JAZNBM010000089.1, forward strand.
CGATGCTTCTGCCGTAAGCAACAGCCATTTTCATAAGACGCGCAATGTTTTCCTGTTCAAACTTAACATCTGTATTAAGAAGAGTTTCATAACCCTCTCTTCCGCCCCAGAAAACGTAACCCTTACCGCCGAGTTTAACTGTGATATCAAGAGCCTTTTTAATCTGTGCGGCCGCAAAGCAATAAACGTCAGCGCTGTTGGTTGAGCCTGCACCGTTCATAAATCTGGGATTTGAGAACATATTGGCAGTACCCCACAGACATTTGATGCCTGTTGCGTTCATTTTTTCAAGAATATAGTCGCTGATTTCATCAAGTCTGGCATTGGTTACGTTGATATCATCTGCTTCCGGAACAAGGTCAACGTCATGGAAGCAAAAATATTCAACACCAAGCTTCTGCATAAACTCAAAGCCAGCATCAACCTTTGCTTTTGCGTGTGCCATTGTAGCTTTTTCGGCGCCGAAAGACTTATCGGCTGTGTCTCTGCCGAACATATCCGTACCGGCGGCACCGAGGTTATGCCACCAAGCCATTGCAAAAGGAAGATGCTCCTTCATAGGCTTGCCCATAACGACTTTATCGGCATCATAAAACTTAAAAGCAAAAGGATTTTTGCTTTTTGAGCCTTCATACTTAACTTTTTCAACAAAATCAAAATACATTTTAAACACCTCTTAATAGAGAATTTCTTTATACCGTTCAGCAAACTGCTTCGGATTAACTCTTTCAAGATTATGCGCATCGGTACCGATATTAAAAACAACACCGACTTCTTTGCCGATCTGAAAATATCGGTGATAAAACTCGGGGTCACCAAGCACCGCAGGTGTATTGAGCTCCCAAGCAATTTCCGCGTTATTGGCCTTTTCCATTATATCCCCTATCTCATTATCGGTGAACGCACGGGTCACCTCGAAACGATCAGAGAAAGCGTGGATGTAGCCAGACATAAACGGATGCGCAAAACAATCCGCTCTGCCGCTGTCAATGACACCGTTCATAATCGCAAGCATATGCTCTGCATAAGCGCGAGGGGTGCATATTTCGGGTTGCTCCCAATAATCAACGTGATAATGATTAGTGGTGTAAAGACGGAAATCAAGAGAATTATCGCAATCGATATCATCAGCAAACTTACCGATACCGTATGCGGAAAGCTCTGCACCCACGTAAACTTTGATTTTATGTTCAAAGCTTTCAAGCTCTTTCAGAATTTCAAGCCTTTGCGATGCTACGGCATTCTTTCTGTCAAAGTAATTATGGTCGGTAAGCGCTATTAAATCAAGACCGCTTTTTTCAGCAGTTTTAACGATATCGGTTACCGTCATTTCCCGTTTTGCACAACCCGAAAACACAGTGTGAATATGCATATTGTGACGCATCAGTTCGTCAATATCATAGGTTTTTTCGTGAAAAAACATAGTTTAAAGTTCCAATCCGAAAAGTATATTTGCATTATTTCTTGTTAAATCAAGAATGTCTTGTGCTGTTGAATTTCTGACCCCTGCAATAATTTCAGCTGTAAAAGGAATTAGCGAAGAATCACAGCGTTTGCCCCTGTGCGGAACAGGTGCCATATAAGGGCAATCTGTTTCTATCAAAAGCTTTTCATCGGGTACGTATGCCGCAACATCAAGCGGTTTGCGTGCATTTTTAAAAGTAACCGCACCGCCGAGACCGATATACATACCGAGTTTTATGATTTCCTTTGCCATTTCAACAGAGCCTGAAAAGCAATGAACAACGCCCTTCGGCTTATACCTTTTCAAAAGCTCAAGGGTGTCTTCGTGCGCCTCTCTGTCGTGAACAATAACAGGTAAATCAAGTTCCTTTGCAAGAACTATCTGCTGTTCAAAAACTTTTTTCTGAATGTCACGAGGTGAAAAATCATAGTGATAGTCAAGTCCGATTTCGCCGACTGCAACGCATTTTTCTTCCATACAAAGCTTTTTGAGAACAGGCAGATAACCCTGCTTGCAGCTCTCCGCTTCGTGGGGATGAACACCGCAGGCGGCATAAACAAAGCTGAATTCATCAGCAAGTTCAAGACTTGCAAGGGATGATGCCATATCGCTGCCGCAATTTATAATACCGCAAACGCCCTGAGCTTGCAGGGCGTTAAGCAGTTCTTTGCGGTCATCATTAAAAGCTTCACTGTCATAGTGAGCGTGACTGTCAAAGATATTATTCATAATTTTATCTTACCTTGCTTCCTGCAGGTACGCCGTCAACAAAAATAACCTTAACATCATCTTCACCGCAGTCAGCCGCAAGAATCATACCGCAGCTTTCAACACCGCAGAGAACGGCGGGCTTGAGGTTTGAAACAACAATAACACTCTTGCCGATAAGCTCCTCGGGCTTATACCATTTTGCAATACCCGATGCAACTGTTCTGGGTGTACCTGTTCCGTCATCAAGTGAAAGCTTAAGAAGCTTCTTTGCCTTTTTAACGGGTTCGCATCCAACAATCTTTGCAACTCTTAAATCTACCTTTGCAAAGTCATCAATGCCGATTTTGGCAACGCCTTCAATTTCTTCCTTAAGAGGATTAACGGGAGCTGCAGCAGCCTTTGCCGCTTCAAGCTCTGCAAGTTCTTTTTCAAGGTCAATTCTGGGGAAGATTATTGCACCCTTGCATACGGTATAAGTAGCTTCCTTGCCGAATACACCGCACTCGCTCCACTCAAAATTCTGTGCAACACCAAGCTGCTTACGGATTTCGGGTGTTGTGTTGGGCATAAAGGGAGCAATAAGAACAGAAATAATTCTGATGCTTTCGCAAAGGTTATACATAACCTCTGCAAGTCTTGCTTTTTTGCTCTCATCCTTTGCAAGTGCCCAGGGAGCGGTTTCGTCGATATATTTGTTTGTTCTTGAAACAAACTTCCAGATATCTGCAAGAGCAATTGAGAAATTAAGCTTATCAAGAGAAGCCTCGGCATTCTTAACGGTTTCATCAGCAAGAGCCTTAAGGTCTGCATCAAAATCCCCTGCTTCACGTTCAGCAGGAATTGTGCCGCCAAAATATTTGTCAACCATAGCAACGGTTCTTGAAACAAGGTTACCAAGGTCGTTTGCAAGGTCGGAGTTGATTCTGTTGATAAGATTTTCGTTCGAGAAAATGCCGTCTGAACCGAAAGCAATTTCACGAAGAAGATAATAACGAAGAGCGTCAACGCCATATCTTTCTGCAAGAATAACGGGGTCAACAACGTTGCCCTTGGATTTACTCATCTTGCCGCCCTCAAGAAGTACCCAGCCGTGACCGTATACCTTTTCGGGAAGCGGAAGGTTAAGCGACATAAGGAATGCGGGCCAGTAGATTGTGTGGAATCTGATGATATCTTTACCGATAAGATGAACGTCGCAGGGCCAGAACTTATTGTAAAGAGTTTCATCATCCGAGCCGTAGCCGAGAGCTGTAATGTAGTTGGTGAGAGCATCAAGCCAAACATAGATAACGTGATCTTCATTAACAGGCACGGGAATACCCCACTTGAATGATGAACGTGAAACGCACAAATCCTGAAGACCGGGTTTGATGAAATTATTCACCATTTCGTTCTGTCTGCTCTGGGGCTCGATGAATCCGGGATGATCTTCGTAATATTTGAGAAGCTTATCGCCGTATGCCGAAAGCTTAAAGAAATATGCTTCTTCTTTTTCATTGGTAACGGGTCTGCCGCAGTCAGGGCACTTGCCGTCAACAGCCTGTGTTTCTGTCCAGAAAGATTCGCAGGGTTTGCAATAAAGACCTTCGTAATATCCCTTATAGATATCACCTTTTTCGTACATCTTGCTGAAAATTTTCTGAACTGCTTTTTCATGGTATTCATCTGTTGTTCTGATGAATTTATCGTTGGAAATGTTCATAAGCTTCCAGAGGTCTTTGATACCGTCAACAATCTTGTCAACGTATTCCTTGGGTGTTACGCCTGCTTCCTTTGCTTTATCTTCGATCTTCTGACCGTGCTCGTCAGTGCCTGTAAGGAAGAAGGTATCGTAACCCTGAAAACGCTTGTAGCGAGCCATTGTGTCAGCCGCTACGGTTGAGTAAGTATGGCCGATATGAAGCTTATCCGAAGGATAGTATATCGGCGTTGAGATATAGAAAGTTTTTTTATCCATTATTTTAAACTCCAATTCTGAATATTAAAGAAGAGCAGCTGCAGCTTCGTCAAGGAAGATAACAACGTCATCGTGCTGCTGAAGAACAGATGCGGGAAGCTGAGGTGTAACTTCACCCTTAATCATGCCTTTGACTGCTTCTGCTTTTGAAGAACCTGTTGCAATAAGAACAATCTTCTTGGCTTTCATAATCGAGCCGATGCCCATAGTCATAGCATAACGGGGCATGGGAATATCGTCAAAATAAATGGAGTTTGCATCAATAGTGCTCTGTGTGAGAGCAATTTTAAAGCTTTCGCCTGTGAATGCATCTGAGGGCTCGTTGAATGCGATGTGACCGTTTCTGCCGATACCGAGAAGCTGGATGTCAATGCCGCCTTTTGAAGCGATAGCTTCGGCATATCTTGCACTTTCAGCTTCGGGATCGGTTGTGTTGCCGTCAAGGAAGTTTACGTTTTCGGGATTAACGTCAATCTTTGAGAAAAGATTCTCAAACATAAATGAATAATAGCTGTTTTTATGCTCCTTCGGAAGGTCGCAGTATTCATCAAGGTTAAAAGTTGTGATATCCTTGAATGAAACTTTACCTTCAGCATACTGAGCAGCCATATAATTATAAGTGGGAACAGGTGTTGCACCTGTTGCAAGACCGAGAACGCAATCGGGCTTTTCGTTGACCATATCGCAGAAAAGCTGACCTGCTGCTACACCGATTTCCTGTTCATTCTTAAAAATTCTGATATCCATAATAAAATCCTCCTGTATCAGTCGATATTAATTTCTTTGTGGTTTTCTGATGAGTCATAGATAGCCTGAAGAATCTTTGAAGTTTCAACGGCATAGTCTATGTTCTGACGGTTTTTATCGCCCGTTTTTACACAGCGAATGAAATCATTGATTTCGTTTTCATACATATTTGTGGTTTTGCAGGCAACCTTTGTTTCTGTAAGCATACCGTCTTTTGTTGAATAAAGAGTAAAGTCGCCGCAATATTTAAGGCGGATACCGCCCTTATCACCCATAAAATCAATGAAAGTTTCGCTAACACCGATATTCTGTGCCCAGGCACCGTTGAAGCTGACAACGGGACCCGAAGTTCTGACAACACCGACAACGGAATCGTCAACGTCATATGTGCCTTCAAAATCAGCCGTATCTTCTGCCCACATACCCGTGTAAACGTAATTCTTCAAGTCTTTACCGAGTTTGCAGAAAGCTTCGCCCGAAGCCGTAAGAGGCTTGGGGTCACCGCAGCAATACATAATGAGATCGAGATAATGAACACCCCAGTCAATAAGTGCACCGCCGCCTGACTTGGCTTTGGTTGTGAAATCACCGCCGATGCCGGGAATTGAACGGTGTGCCCTGAATGAAGCATAAACGTGATAAACTTCGCCAAGCTCACCTGCGGCAATCAGTTCTCTGATTTTTTGAACATAGGTGTTGAAGCGGTTGCAAACGCCTATATTAAGAACTTTGCCTGTTTCATGAGCAACTTTTTGCATTTCAAGAGCTTCTGAAAGAATTCTTGCGGCAGGTTTTTCGCAAAGAACGTTTTTGCCTGCACGCATAAAGTCAATTGAAATAATGGAATGAAAATCATTATGTGTGCAAACCGAAACAGCTTCGATTTCGGGGTCGCCGAGAATATCGTGATAATCAACAACAGCTGTACCGCAACCGTATTTTTCAACGCAAGCCTGAGCTCTTTCGGGGATAATATCGCAGAAATACTTGATTTCAACTTCACTATTCTTTAAGTATGAAGGGATATGGGATGAATTTGCGATTGTTCCGCATCCGATAACCGCAACCTTGATTTTTGACACAGAGAAACCTCCAATCAATATAATGTTTTATATTTAATTTATATTATAACAAAATTCGGAAAATGTAAAGATATATTGAAAAAAATCTTGTAAAATCAGTAAATCTTTGTTATTATTACCCTGTACTAAAATTTTACTCAAAGGAGAGTATCATCATGAGCAGATTTCCCATTGGCGTTATAATTGACAGTTTCAGAACAGATATCCCCACTGCAGTCAAAAAAGCTGCCGCAGTCGGTGCACAGGGCATTCAGGTTTATGCAACCAGAGGTGAGATGTCTCCCGAAAATATGAATGCCGCTAAAATTGCTGAATTCAAAAAGCTTATTGCAGATAACGGTCTTGTTATTTCCGCACTTTGCGGTGACCTTGGCGGCGGTTTCGGTCGCAAAGAAGAAAACGCTGAAAGAGTTGAAAAATCAAAGAGAATTCTTGACCTTGCAAAAGAACTCGGCACAGACGTTGTCACCACACACATCGGTGTTGTGCCAGAAGATAAAAACCACGAAAGATATAAGGTTATGCAAGAAGCTTGCTTCGAACTTGCAACATATGCAGACAGCATCAATGCGCACTTTGCAGTTGAAACAGGTCCTGAAACCTCTGCCATGCTTAAGGATTTCCTTGACGGTCTCAACTCAACGGGTGTCGGTGTAAACCTTGACCCCGCAAACCTTGTTATGGTTACCGGTGATGACCCCGCAGGCGCAGTAATCAACCTTCAGAAATATATTGTTCACACCCATGCAAAAGACGGCAAAATGCTTTGCTACAGAGACCCCGAAATCGTTTACGGAATCAAAAAGGACCCCCTCGTAACAGGTGATTCTTTCATCGAAGTTCCTCTTGGCGAAGGCAGCGTTGATTGGGTTAAATACCTTGCCGCACTTGAAAAAATCGGCTACAAAGGTTTCCTTACAATCGAAAGAGAAGTTGGCGACGATCCCGAAAAAGATATCAGAAAAGCAGTTGAATTCCTTAAAAGCCACGGTTGCTGAGGAGGTAAGCTGAATGAAAATCGGAGTCAGCAGTTACAGCTATCAGCAGCTTATCGGTTCAGGCAAAGAAACGCAACTTTCCGTTATGAAGCTTGCCAAAGAGGCAGGCTTTGACGGCATTGAATTCATTGACCTTTCCGCCCCCGAAGGAATGAGCGAAGCCGAATATGCAACACTCATAAGAGAAGAAAGCGAAAAACTTTCACTGCCTGTTATTGCATACACAATCGGTGCTAATCTCCTTGGTGAAAGAACTCTTGACGAAGAGGTTGAACGTGTTTGCAAAAAGGTTGATATTGCTGAAATTCTTGGTGCAAAAAATCTGCGCCACGATGCTGCATGGTCAGTACCCGACGATAAAAAATCATTCACGGGCTTTGAGCAGATTCTGCCCGTTCTGACTGACGGATGCAAAAGAATCACCGACTATGCACAGTCAAAAGGTATCACAACCATGATTGAAAACCACGGATTTTTCTGTCAGGACAGCGACCGTGTTGAAAGAATAATCACAGGCACTGCAAGCCTCAACTTTGGTGCTTTAATTGACATAGGCAATTTCAGCTGTGCCGATGAAAACAGCGCCGTTGCGGTCGGAAAACTTGCGCCCTATGCAAAGCACGTTCACGCAAAGGATTTTCACATAAAAAGCGGTAACGGGCTTAACCCCGGCAGAGGATTCTTTAAATCCAGAGGTGGCAACTATCTCAGAGGTTCAATTATCGGTCACGGCGATATCCCTGTTTTTCAATGTCTTTCGATACTCAAATCAAGCGGTTATGACGGCTATGTAAGCGTTGAATTTGAGGGAATGGAAAATTGCCTTGATGGTATTTCCGCCGGTTTTGATAATCTCAAAAGAATGATTGAACTCCTGTAAACACAGCTTTACATTTATGCCTGCGGCACCGTTGCCGCAGGTTTTTTTATCAATTATAATCCTACTTTGATGAATAGTAGGAATTGTTAAAATATTGTTAAGAAAACACAATATTTAGTAAATATAAATAAAAATTGTTCGATATTTAGAAAATTCTAAGTCGGATC
>JAZNBM010000090.1:0-16112 GCA_045587045.1 Acutalibacteraceae bacterium
GCTTGTGGCAACGGTTACAATCTTGCGCGGTTTCATTGGGTCAGAAATATCAATTATCATCGTTGTTTCTGCCGCCGAGCCCGAAATGATATAACAGTTTTTGCCGATAATCTTTACGTCTTTGACTTTTTCGCCGGGGAAAATCCCCTCAATGCCGCTCACAAACTCCATTTTTTCATTGAGAACATAAAGGGTTGTGAAATCGGAATCGGATGCAACGGCGGTGAGCCAACCTGTTTTCGGATCAACAACGGGTTTGCCCCGCATAGAGCCCTTGAAAACGTATGAGCCGACAAGCTCCGTCTTTGCTTTGCCGATGTTGAATTTGTATAATTCCGTCAGATTTCTGTGAGTTCCGCTTTCATCCGCATCAACGGAAACAAAGCTTCGTGAAATCATAACCGTTTCGCCGTTTGCATAGAGTCTGCCGCTGTTGTTGCCGAAAAAGGCAAGGCTGTCAACCGGCTGCGAAAAATCGCCAATGTCTGTTACTGTGATAAAAGTAAATGCCGCTTCGGGGTCATTGACCGCCATAAAAATTTTATCCGTGGCGGGCTTGACCTCAACTCCGTCTGCAGTGCAAACGGGAATCAGGCTCTGCTCGCCGCCTGAAACGGCTTTTTCGGTGATAAGATAAAGAGCACCGTAATCGGTTATGCCCGAAACAAGATATCTGCCTTCCTGAACGTGTTCACGGATTTTGGCAGGCTTTGCAGGATTGCTGATATCATAATATAATGCAACCGTCGAAGTCTTGCTGTATCCCGTGCTGTCATCCATAACGTAAGCATCTCTGCTTATTACGGCGATAAGCTTGTTATCTTTGAGATAGATTTCAATGCAATCATCCGTACTTTTTGAACTGCTGTTATCAGAGAGCACTATCGTTGACTCAATTGCCATTTCTTCGGCAGGCAAAGCTCTGATAACCTTAATGAGCTCAGCATTTGCACCGTTTGAATTGAGTCCCGTTGTTGCGACAAAAATATATTCGCCGTTATTTTTGACTATATCAGGCTCAAGTCCTGTCAGGGACTGAACAATTTCACTGCCTGCGTTGTAGGCACTCACTGCCGAATCAATCACAAATGAATTGTCAATCACGTAGCCGTTACCCTGACCCGAAGGTGATGAATTTTGCTCCGTTACGGAAGAACCGTTCACGTTCTGCGTTACTGCAGGAACACGGTTATCGTTGCCTTTTTTGATAATGCTGTTGACTGCAACCTCAAGCTCGTCATAACTGCTGACACCAACAAAGAGGTTTTCAGAGTTATAGTTGACAAACGTAGGCTCGTTTCTGATAATTCTTACGCCTGTGTTCACACGTGCAAACATCACGCTGACAAACACCACAATAACTGCCGCCGCTGCCGCCGCAAGTCTGCGCACTGCCGCAGCTGCAGTGATTGGCTTTGATGCGCTGTCCCTATGCGCATCCATACTGATTACGTTACCCGTTTTATCGGAAAAATCCTTTTGCTCATTGAGCATTTCCACGATTTTCTCTTTCTTAAGTCTTTCAGGCACTTCGATGTCGTTAAGACCCTGTCTGAGCATATCTTCAATATTTTTGCCGTTGTTCTTCATCTTTTCTCCCCCCTTTACGCCGTAGTTTCTTCAAGCATATTCTTCATCTTTTTAAGCGCGCGGCGGAGCTTTGAACGCACCGTTGCCGCATTACAGCCGAGAATTTCCGCAATTTCACGGCTTTTGTAGCCGCTCACCGTGCTGAGCAAAACAATTTCACGCTCATCATCGGCAAGCGCCGAAAGAGCTCGCTTAAGGTCAAGCGAAATATCAAGGTCATCGCTCGACGAAGGCTCTTCTTCACTCTGACCGTCGCTGTCAAAATAGACTACTGCTTTTTTATGCTGATTTTCTGTGTAATGTCTTTTACAGGAAGCACAAAGGATTTTAAAAAGCCAACCCTTGAAGGCTTCCGTCTTTTTTAAAGAGCCGATTTGCCTGAATGCCGCAAGGACAGCCTCTGACACAGCGTCCTGCGCCAGCTCACTGCTGCCCGTAACGCAACAGGCGTAATAATACATCTCTTTATAATAAAGCTCATACAGTTCGCCGAAAGCTTCGGCATCACCGTTTTTTGCAAGAGTAACGAGTTCGTTTATCTGAGCGCTCAAAATCGACCCTCCTTACCACTCTCATAATATAAGTGTGTCAAAAAATGATTTTTGTTGCATATGAGAGAATTTTTTGATAAAATAATTTTTGCAAGGTATACTATACAGGAACAACAAAAATAAAGCAAGGTGAAAAATATGAATAAAAAATTAGTTGCTCTGGTTTTTGCGGGCGTATTGATGCTCTCATCATGTTCAACACAGGGCAAACTTGAAAACGAACTTGAGGCAGACGCAAAGACGAGCGTTGAGGATACGCACAGCACAAAGGTGAGTGAAACTGCCGTTGAAATAATAACCCTTGAGCTTACAACCGAGACTCCGACAGAAACAACCGCCGTGCACACCACCTCACCCGTAACAAAGCCCGCCAACTCTTCTTCCTCTTCAGGTCTTTCAACAAAGCGCAGGGAACACAGCTACGGTGTCGCAAAAAACGGCAAGCCGCACAGTATATCCGTTGATAATCAGGCTTATTTTGATTCTGTCAACAAGGGCGCATTCTGCCTTGACACAAAAACGCAGGAAAAAGTTCTTTATCTGACCTTTGACTGCGGCTGGGAAAACGGTTGCACAAACAAAGTGCTTGATACACTCAAAGAAAAAAACGTGCCTGCCGCATTTTTCTGCACGCTTGACCACATTGATGCCGAGCCCGAGCTTATCAGAAGAATGATAGATGAGGGTCACATTGTGGGCAACCACTCTGCAAACCACCCTGATTTTTCAAAAATTTCACGCGATAAGATGACCTCCGAAATCAAGGAGTGCGAAAACCGACTTGTAAACGATTTCGGCTACACTCCCGTTTTCTTCCGCTACCCCGAGGGGGCATACAATGAAGATTCTCTTGACCTTGTTTATTCTCTGGGTTACAAAACCGCATTCTGGTCCTGCGCTTATGCTGACTGGGATGTTGAAAACACAAAGGGTGCCGACTATGCGTTTGACACAGTAACAGCACGCCTGCACCCCGGTGCGGTTATTCTTCTGCATTCTGTTTCGCCCGACAATGCAGAGGCTCTGGGCAGAATCATCGACTGGGCACGTGAGCAGGGTTACGAATTCAGATCACTGACAGAATTCCCTGTATAAGCATTTCATCCTATGGTATAAATCCGAAAGGGTATTTCTATGACAGGTATAATTATTCTTGATAAACCCAAAGGCATAACCTCGTTCGGCACAGTTGCAAGAGTGCGCCGTATCTGCGGCGAAAAAAAATGCGGTCACAGCGGCACACTTGACCCCATGGCAACAGGTGTTATGACGGTTATGCTTGGCGGTGCAACCCGTTTTTGCGAGCTTCTGCCGAGCCACGACAAAGAGTATCTTGCGACCTTCCGCCTCGGAATCACCACAGACACGCTCGATATAACAGGCAAAATCCTCAGCGAAGCACCCGTTACGGCAACAAAAGACGACGTTGTTGCCGCCCTTGAAAGCTTCACGGGCGAAATCAGCCAGCTTCCGCCGATGTATTCCGCCGTTTCGGTCAACGGTCAGCGCCTTTATGACCTTGCAAGACAAGGCATTGAGGTTGAAAGACAAGCAAGAAAGGTTATGATTTATTCCGCCGACCTGCTTGAAGCCGACGAGAGCGCACACGAATATAAAATTTCCGTTGCGTGCTCCTCGGGTACATATATCAGGACTCTGATTGACGATATCGGCAAAAAGCTCGGCTGCGGAGCGGTGCTCACGGAGCTTCGCCGCACACGTGCAAACGGCTTTTGCGTTGAGCAGGCAATAACTGTTGAAACCCTTGAGGAAGCGGCAAAAAGCGGCAATCTTGACAGCCTTGTTATCTCCGTTGAAAAAGCAATGGAGCTTTACCCGAGCGTACAGGTAACTGAAGCACAGGCAAAGCGCTTTTCAAACGGCGGTGAGCTTGACCTCAACCGAATCAAGTGCCCGAAAATGCTCGGTTATTACAGAGTTTATGACCCTGACGGCGTTTTTCTTGGTCTTGGCGAAATTGCCGACAGCGAAAATCTGCTTGTGAAAAGGGTTTATGTCAATAAATAATGCAAAATTAAAAATAAAAAACGGAGTGCTTTGACGGCATTCCGTTTTTTGTTTATATTGCCCAATTTTTGACAATAAAAATTTACACCCGCGAAAAAATATTAATCTTGAATTACCTTGCATATTAAGTATAATAAAGGTATAGGGGTGGTTTATCGCTTTAATGCGCTGTAACTGCCTGAAAATGTCAAAACAAATCCGTTTAACGCAAAGGAGATTAATCTTATGAGCGAAAAAACCAAGATTGGTATTATCGGCTGCGGCGGCATCGCCAACGGCACACATCTGCGTTCCATTTCAAAAATCGATTTTCTTGAGCCCGTTGCTTTCTGCGATATAATTGAAGAAAGAGCAGTTGAAACCGCAAAAAAATACGGCTCGACTGATGCAAAAATCTATACCGACTACAAAGAACTTCTTAAGGACGAAAGCATCGTTGCCGTTCACGTTTGTACCCCCAACCGCTCACACAGCTTCATCACAATCGATGCTCTTGAAGCAGGTAAACACGTTCTTTGCGAAAAGCCCATGGCTAAAACATATGCTGAAGCTAAGGCTATGTACGAAGCTTCAGTAAGAACAGGCAAAAAGCTTTCAATCGGCTATCAGTCACGCTGGAGAGATGATTCTCTTTACCTTAAGCAGTGTTGCGAAAACGGCGACCTCGGCGAAATCTATTACGCAAGAGCTCTTGCCATCCGCAGAAGAGCTGTTCCCACCTGGGGCGTTTTCCTTAACGAATATGAACAGGGCGGCGGTCCGCTTATCGATATCGGCACACACGCACTTGACCTTACCCTCTGGATGATGGATAACTACAAACCCAAGATGGTAGTCGGTACAAAATACAAAAAACTCGGCGATCAGAAAAACACCGCAAATGCTTGGGGTGACTGGGATCCCGAAAAATATACCGTTGAAGATTCCGCTTTCGGTTTTGTTGTTATGGAAAACGGCGCAACCATCAGCGTTGAATCCAGCTGGGCAATCAACATTGCAGACCCCATCGAAGCTTCCACCCTTCTTGCAGGCACAAAGGGTGGTGCAGATATGTTTGACGATCTTCGCATCAACTACGTAAAGAACGGCAGAGAGGTTATCGAGAAGCCCAACTTTGATGCAGGCGGAGTTGCATTCTATGACGGTGCAAGCGATGACCCCGCAGAGCTTGAATGCCGCGCATTCTACGATGCAGTTATCAACGACAAGGAAGTAAGAACAAAGCCCGAGCAGGCAATGGTTGTTACAAGAATCCTTGAAGCAATCTATGAGTCTGCACAGACAGGTAAACCCGTATATCTTGACAATGAGGATTAATTGATTATGAAAATTGCAGTGCAGGTCTATTCCGTAAGAGACCATATAAACGATACGGAAACACTTTTAAAAGCTCTTGAAGAAATCAAAAAAATCGGCTATGACGGCGTTGAATTTGCAGGCTTCTTTAACACAGATGCCGAAACAATCAAGGCAAAGCTTGACGAGGTCGGTCTTGTTGCAGTCGGTGCTCATATGGGCCTTGATGATTTCAGAGCGGACAAAATGGAGCAGACAATTGAATTTATCAACACCCTCGGTGCAAAAGCAGTCGGTGTTGGCGGCGCTCCCCACTCAACATACGATGAATCTGCCGAAACAGGCGACGTGCTCGGTGCGGCAGAAAAATATGCTATGGAGAAATATGGCATAAAGGTTTATTACCACAACCACTGCGAAGAATTTGTTGCTCTTGAAGACGGTCAGTATCCCATTGATATCATTGGCGACAGATGCTCGCTTGAAATCGACACCTACTGGAGTTTCCACGCAGGTGAAGATAACCGTGCTCTGCTTAAGGATAAGAAAGACAACATCGTTCTTGTCCACGTTAAGGACGGCATCGACGGCAAACCCAAGGCTCTTGGCGAAGGCAACTGCGATATTCCCGCAGTTATCGAAACAGCAAAGGAACTGGGCCTTGAATGGGTTATCGTTGAAAACGATGATCCTGTACCCACAGGCTTTGAGGATATCACAAGAAGCTTAAATTATCTTAAATCATTATCTGAATAAACAGCAAAGGGCGGACACCCATCCGCCCTGATTGTATTTTTCAATGTTCGTAATAAGGAGATTATCAGATGAAACTCGGCGTATTTACAACTCTGCTTTCAAACCTCTCTCTTGAAGAGGCTCTCAAATATTTTAAATCACTCGGCATCGAGATGGTTGAAATCGGCTGCGGCGGTTATCCCGGCAATGCTCACGCAAACCCCGAAGAATTGCTTGCAGACGAAGCAAAGCTTGAAGAATTCAAGGCTCTGCTCAAAAAATATGACGTTCAGATCAGCGCACTTTCCTGCCACGGCAACCCTGTACACCCCAATAAGGAAATTGCCGCAGATTATGACAAAACAATCAGAAACACCATTCTGCTTGCAGAAAAGCTCGGTCTGAGCCAGATCAATACCTTCTCGGGTTGCCCCGGTGACTGCGAAACCGCAAGATATCCCAACTGGGTAACCTGCCCCTGGCCCAATGACTTCGGTGAAATTCCTGACTGGCAGTGGAACGAGGTTCTTAACCCCTACTGGAAAGACCTTGTTGCTTTTGCAAAGGCTCACGGCGTCAACAAAATCGCTCTTGAGCTTCATCCCGGCTTCTGCGTTTACAACACAGAATCTCTTCTCCGTCTGCGTGAGGCAGTAGGTCCCGAAATCGGCGCAAACTTTGACCCCAGCCACCTTATCTGGCAGGGTATGGATCCCGTTGCCTGCATCCGCAAGCTCGGTGATGCAATCTTCCACTTCCACGCAAAAGACACAAAGATTGACAAATATAACACCGCCGTCAACGGCGTGCTGGACAACAAGCCCTACGGCGATGAAATCAACCGCTCATGGATTTTCCGTACAATCGGCTACGGCAACGACAATGCTTATTGGAAAGAAATCATCTCCAACCTTCGTATGGTTGGCTATGACTATGCAATCAGCATTGAGCACGAAGATTCACTTATGAGCCAGAACGAAGGTCTTTCAAAGGCAGTTTCGTTCCTGCAGAACATTATTCTCAAAGAATCCACAGGTGAAATGTGGTGGGTATAAGCCTTCGGCAGTAATATATTCCTGCGGAGTGTATGACATTCCGGCTTTACCGAAAGTAACATTTGCCTTGCGGCAAGCTGTTGACGGGTTTCACCCGTACCAAATTTACATTGATTTTTATTCAGTTAAGGAAGCGCATATACTATGGTAAACAATAAATTCGGCTGTGCTGTTATCGGCTACGGCGGTATGGGCAGCTGGCACACAAGAAAAATCAAAGACGAGCTCGGCAGCAACGCAGAACTCATAGGCATTTATGATATCAACCCCGAAAGATGCAAGGTTGCCGAAGAAAACGGTATTCACGCCTATTCTTCAAGGGAAGAGCTGCTTGCCGACGAAAGAATTGACCTTATAACAATCGCAACACCAAACGATTATCACAAGGAAATTGCAATTGCCGCACTTGAAGCAGGCAAAAACGTTATAAGCGAAAAGCCCGTTGCCATGAACAGCGGCGAGCTTGAAGAGATGATTGAATGTGCAAACCGTTGCGGCAAGCTCTTCACCGTTCACCAGAACAGACGCTGGGATCAGGATTATCTGACCATCAAAAAACTTATGGCAGATAACACCCTCGGCAAGGTTTTCAGAATCGAATCAAGAGTTCACGGCTCCAGAGGTATCCCCGGCGACTGGCGCAATCAGCCCGAACACGGCGGCGGTATGCTGCTTGACTGGGGCATTCACCTGCTTGATCAGGCACTTATGATGACTCAGCCCAGAAAGCTCGTTTCCGTCTATGCCGAGCTTACATACGTCACAAACGAAAAATGTGATGACGGTTTCAGAGCAACGCTCATTTTTGACGACGGTCTTTCTTTCCTCGTTGAGGTTGCAACAAGCAATTTCATTGAACTTCCGCTCTGGTACGTTCTTGGCGAAAACGGCAGTGCAGTTGTCAGCGACTGGGATTTCAACGGTAAAATCGTTAAGGTAAGCGACTGGGAAAACCGCGATGCGGTTCCCATAGTTGCAGGTGCAGGCATAACCAAAACAATGGCACCCAGAACCGATGATACCATAAAAACTTATCCCCTTGAAATCGTCAAGACCGATTGGGTTGAATACTATAAAAATATATTTGCTTACCTTGAGGGCAAAGAGGATATCATTGTCACACATGACCAGCAGCGCAGACTTATGCGCCTGATTGAAGCAATCATCGAATCAGGCACCCAAAACAAACTGGTTAAGTTTGAAGAATAATAAAAATCGGGGAGCCGTTCTGAATGAACAACTCCCCTTTTTTGCGGATAAGCAATATCCGCTATAAAAAAAGCCGACAGGGTGAAAGAAAGGAAAAATGAATATAAATGAAAATGAGTGAAAGTTTTAAGCAGGTCGGCTCTTTTATAAAAATTATGCGGCATCGCAATCAGTCACAAGGCGCAGAACAGGTGCCGCAGGGTCAGGGTCAACAGCAACACTCTCTTCGACGTCAAGACCTTCAAAAGGAACGTCGGTATCGTCACCAAGTAAAAATTCAAAAATTCTGTTTAAAAACTTCATCGTATCTTCTCCTTCGTTTGTTGTTTCGTTATGTCTTAATTATAACGTGGAAGAAGTACCATAAAACGGACTTTTAAACTAAAAAACCAAAAAACTTGCAGAGGTTGTGGTAACCAATGCAAGTTTTTGCTTTTTATTGAGTTGTTTTTCTGCAAATCAATCGGTTAAAACATTATACACACCGATGCCGCAAAAGCCACAAGAGCAGCGAGTATTGTTTTTACCGAAGGCTTTTCTTTACGGATGATACTCACGGCTGTTGAGAAAAACATTGTTCCGCCCGTAACAATCGGGAACTGCACCGAAGCAGGCAAAGCAGTAAGCGCAATCAGGCTCAGAAGATTGCCCACACCGTTGCAGACTGCATAACCTGCAAGGCAGCCGAATTCTTTGGGCGTAACTATGGTGATTTTTTTGTTGACTATAAGCTGAAAAACCGCGCATATAATCACAACGCAGATGTTGACCGTTGCCATAAAGCTGAAGCTGTCAACCGCAAGGTCAGCTTTTGTCTGGTGTATCGTTGAAATAACTCCGACAGCACCGTTAAGCAGAAAAACCGCAAGGTAATATTTCATATTGCCCTTGCTTTTCTTGCCTTTTTCAAAGCTCATTGCCGTTGCAATTCCGATAAGTATTACGCAGATTATCTTAGTAACAGGAAATCCTTCGTGGCGGAAGATAACTCCGTAAGCGAGTGGCAGAAGCATTCCGCCCAGCATTGCGAAAATCGAAAACACAGAAAGGTTTGCCGTTGCAAATGCCTTCAGGCTGGCAAAGCTGTAGCCAAGCACAACCGCGGCATAAAGCACCGCCATCAGAATCGAAAACCAGTTTATCTCCAGATGAAATTTATTGAGCACAAGCATAATCAGAAATGAAATACCGTGCATATAGAGCGAAAGAGTAACGGCGGAATCCAGACCGTCTCCCCTGCTTTTCTGAAACATCTGATTAAAGAAAAACTGCATCGCAAACAAAAACGCCGCCGATGCAAGCATACCGTAATACATAACAAAAAGACCTCCGTAAAAATCTATCACTCATTTTATCAGCAGAGATTGATTTTTTCAATATCAAAATTACACACTCCCACTGTTGATTTATTGCAATTAAATGGTATAATTGACTTATTCCGTATGAAATGAGGTGAAACGGTGAGAATTCTGATTGCCGCTTTGTGCATCGTTGCGGCTTTAGCAGCGGTGCTGATAACAAAAACACTCATCGTCAGGGCGAAAGCAAAAAAGCCCGCGCAGGAAAAAGAAAACATTCCGCCGCAGATGCAAGCGGAATATGCCGCAAGACTAGGCGAAATGATTCGCTGCAAAACCGTTTCCGTCAGAGGAAGCTATGACGACACGGAATTTGCAAAACTGCGCAATACCGTTGAAAAGCTTTTTCCTCTGATTCATAAAAAAGCCGAAAAACTTACCTTCGGCGATGACTGCTGGGTTTATAAAATCAAGGGTAAAGATGCATCGAGAAATATTATGCTTATGTCACACCACGATGTTGTGGCGGCAAAGGGCGAATGGAAACATCCCGAATTCTGCGGCGAAGTTTTCGAGAACGAAATCTGGGGCAGAGGCACGGTGGATACCAAAACTTCACTTTTTGCCATGATGCAGGCGCTTGAAGAGCTTCTTGCCGAGGGCTTTGAGCCCGAAACAAACCTATGGCTCGGCTCATCCCATAATGAAGAAATTTTAGGCGACGGTTTCCCGCTTGCCGTCGAATATTTTAAAAAAGAGGGAATTGAATTTGAAGCCGTGCTTGATGAGGGTGGCGGAATAATCGATCCACCCCTTGGCGGCACAAAGCCGAAATGCGCAATGATTGCCGTTCACGAAAAGGGCAGACGCACACTCATATGCACCGCAACCCATGGCAAAGTTAAATACCGCTCTGCCAACACCTGTGTTTCCGTAATGGCGAATTTCATCAAGGAAGTCAACTCAAGCAGAATCTTCCGCCGCAAGCTTTATCCCGAAGTCAGAGCAATGTTTGATCACGTCGGACCGCATATGCCGTTCGCCTTAAGCGTTGTTTTTGCAAATTTATGGCTTTTTGCGCCTGTCGTGAAAGCGATTATGCCAAAAATCAACCCAATGGCAGGCGGAATGCTCGGCACAACCTGTTATTTTACGGAAATCAGCGGCAACAACACAGACAAAATCTGCACCGCAAAGGCTTACTTCAGACCTATGGACGTTGACGATTTCGAAGTTGAACTTAAAAAGTTCAGAAAAATTGCCGCAAAATACGGCATTGAGGTCAAAGACGGTCCCGAAAACGAAGTCTACCGCCCTGCTGATATTTCGCACAGACATTTCGCATATACCCGTGAGTGCATCGCCGAGGTATTTCCGCACACGGTCAGCGGTGCTTATCTGCTCACTGCAGGCACTGACGCGCGTCATATGACGGCGGTTTCGCCCTGTGCGCTCCGCTTTGCGCCGATTGAAATTACGCCGCAACAGTTCAACAGCGTTCACAACGAAAACGAAAACATTGCCGTCAAATCCGTTGCAAACGCCGTTGCATTTTACAAATACTACATTAAGAATTATAAATAGCAAAAAGGTCTGTCTCACATTCGAGACAGACCTTCTCTTTTTAATTTATCAGCCGATTTTGCCAACGAAATCAATAATTGCTGAGAAAATGTCGCCAATCATTGTGCTGACAGAAGCCATATCCTTACCTGTAATCTGCTCAACAAGAGAGAGAACATATGTAGGGATGTCGCTGAGCATTGCAAGAATTGCAAGCATCCGTAACACTCCTTTCATTTTTATTTTCTATAACACGGCATTTGCCGAAGTTATCTTATTTATAATCCTTCATAAATTCGCCGTGAGCTTCAATAAGCTCGTCAACCATTGCCTTGATTTCGTCAACGGAAAGCTCTGCGGCAGTGTGGGGCTCAAGCATTGCAGCCATATAGATATCTTCACGTTTCTTGGTAACTGCAGCATTGATTGTGAGAAGCTGGGCATTGATATTGGTCATATTCATTGCAGCAAGCTGAACGGGAAGTTTGCCCACGTGACAGGGGTTGCAGCCTCTGCCGTCAATAAGGCAGGGAACTTCAACGCAGGCGTCGGCAGGCAGATTGTCGATAAGACCTGTGTTGAGCACGTTGCCGCCAATTTTATAGGGGTTACCTGTAACGATAGCTTCCATTATGTATGAAGCATATTCACCAGAGCGCTCGTGAGTGATTTTGCCGTCTGCAAGAATTCTTTCTTTTTCTTCCTTCCAGCCCTTAATCTGGTTTACGCAACGGCGGGGATATTCGTCAAGCGGAATATTATATCTGTCAATAAGTTCGGGATATTTTGACTTAATGTAGAAACAGTTATACTCTGCATTATGTTCGCTGGATTCAGTGCAGTAATATCCGAAATTCTTGATATATTCATATCTTACCATATCATAGTGTTTTTCGTTAGCATTCTTTTCTTCGGCTCTGCGGCGGATTTCCGGATAAAGGTCATTGCCGTCTTTATCCTGAATTTCAAGCAACCAGCCCATATGGTTGATGCCTGCGATAAGCTCTTTTCTTCCCTCAAGCTTATCTTCCATACCAAGACCGTTGAGAAGGTCTTTTGAGCAGCTCTGAACGCTGTGGCAAAGACCGATTGTTTTGATCTTTGTGTATCTCTGCATATAGCCGGTAAGAATTGCCATGGGGTTAGTGTAGTTAAGGAACCATGCATCAGGGCAAACTTCTTCCATATCATTTGCAAAATCCTGAAGAACGGGAATTGTGCGCAGACCTCTCATAATACCGCCAATACCAAGTGTATCCGCAATAGTCTGGCGAAGACCGTATTTTTTGGGTACCTCAAAGTCAATGATTGTGCAGGGGTCATAAAGACCAACCTGAATGGCGTTAACAACAAAATCTGCATCACGCAGAGCATCTTTTCTGTTTTCAACGCCGCAATATTTTTCAATCTTTGCTCGACCTTCGTTTATGTTGTTGTTGATTGCGCTGAGGATAATGTAGCTGTCCTCAAGTCTTTCTGCATCAATGTCATAAAGCGCAATTGTGCTTTCACAAAGAACGGGAGTGCACATACAGTCGCCAAGAACATTTCTTGCAAAAACGGTGCTGCCTGCACCCATAAAGGTGATTTTAGGCATAGTTCTTCTCCTTCCGGATTAAAAACCGGCAAACCCTTCTGTTTATAAGTGTACCGATTTTTTGATTTTGTTGCATCGGTCTGCGAATTATTATTTCAGCAACCCCAATAGCTCAATTTAAGTATATCATAAAAACAGCACATTGACAACAAGTAATGTGCACTTTACAAATAAAATATATTCTGCTAAAATATTATCATTAAAGGAGGCATAAAAATGAAGAAATTATTTTCCGCTGCACTCGCAATCTTGATGCTGATGCAAATCAGCATTTTTTCAGTTGCTGATTTCAACGCACCCGACCTCACAAAAGCGGAGTGGGACACCCTTTATAACTCATTAAAAGATGATAACACCTTGCCTATGCTCTGTGTCGGTGCTGACGAAACACAAGTAAATCTTTGCTGGCATGCCGACAAGGCAACCGCAAAAGCAGAGGTAAAGCTTGCTGATAACGCAGATATGAGCAATCCCACCGTTTACACCGGTAAAACAACTCCTGCAGAAAACGATGGGCAGGTTGTATGCCGCGTAACCGTTGACGGTCTCAAGGAAAATTCAACCTACTATTATCAGTGGTACAGCGATAATGGTTGGAGCAAGATCTGCAAATATGAAACAAAATCATTTGGCAACCACAAAGCTCTTGTAATCGGCGATATTCAGATTGGCGGTCAGACCGATTCAACCGAAGTACAGTCGCAAAACGGTTACACCTGGAACAGCGTTCTCGCCGAAGCTCTTTCAGAAAACCCTGATATCAGCTATATGGTTTCGCCCGGTGACAACACCTCAACCGGTCAAACTGCGGCTGAATGGCAGACACTTCTTATGCCCGAAGCACTGCGTGAACTGCCCCTTGCTCTTGCAATCGGCAACCACGATAAAAAGGGTATGATGTATAACTATTACACCAATATGCCCAACGAATATTTCGGCAATTATTTTGAAGGTCTTGACAGAGATTTCTGGTTCCGCCACGGTGATGTGCTTTATCTTGTTTTTGATGCCTGCTCACCGAGTGCCGCCGACCATATGGCTATGGCAAAAGAAGCAGTCGAAGCAAATCCCGATGCAAAATGGCGCATCGGCGTTATGCATCAGGCGCTTTTCGGCCCCGGCTACAGTGCACTCGATGCCGAAACAATGATTCTTCTCAATGCGGTTTTCAGCCCCATTTTCGATTCATTTGACGTTGACCTTGTTCTCACAGGGCACAGCCATCTTCAGGGTCGCTCACATTTCATCTATGAAAGCTCCGTAGTGGGCAAGGCCGAAAGCGGCGGCACCTACACTGACCCCAGAGGCACGGTTTACCTTAACACAAACGCAATCTGCGATCAGGGCAGCTTCAGCGGCTCCGCCAACTATATGGCATACAATTTCTATGATAACGACGTTACAACCTACACTACACTCGATTTTTCGGGTGATACCCTTAAAATTGAAACCAGACGCGGTGACAACAGTGAACTGCTTGACAGTCTGACTCTTAAAAAGACAAAAGATTTCAAGGATAACGGTATTCTTCAGAAACTCCACCGCTTTGTCTATAAGTTTGTTGAATTTCTCGGCATCGTTTACCAGAAAATCGACAACGTTGTGGTAGCAATCAGAGGCGGACATTTTTAATCAGCAAAACCTGCAGCAGAAAACTGTTGCAGGTTTTTTTATTCTTTTGTAATAATTTGTCTATATTTATGATGTAGAATATCCGTAACACAAACGGAAGGTTGATTAAAGTGAAAGTCATAAAAATAATCGTTACTGTCATAACAGTGCTTGCCGTTATTGCTGTTGCTTCGCTTTTTGGAATAAACAGTTTTGTAAAAGTAAGTGCTTCAAAATATATAATAGATGCCGCCGACGTTGACAGTGACTACGACTGCATACTGATTCTCGGTTGCAAAGTCAACGGCAACAGTCCCAGCCTGATGCTGCGTGACAGACTCTCGCAGGGTGTTGCTCTCTATGACGTTGCAAGCGACAAACTTCTGATGACAGGCGACCACGGCAAAGACGGATATGATGAAGTCGGAGTAATGAAAGCTTATGCCGAGGATGCAGGCATACCGTCTGAGAATATTTTTGAAGACCACGCAGGATTTTCAACCTATGAAAGTATGTACAGAGCAAAAGAGGTTTTCAAAGCAAAAAAGATTCTCATTGTTACCCAGGAATACCACCTTTACAGAGCGGTTTACGATGCAAGAGCTCTGGGACTTGATGCTTACGGTGTTATTGCAGAGCCGTCAATGAACTACGGCGGTCAGACTTACAGAGATATCAGGGAAATTCTGGCAAGAAACAAGGATTTTCTTTTCACAATCTTCAAACCCGAGCCTACTTATCTTGGTGAAGCAATCCCCATCAGCGGTGACGGAAACGCAACACAAGGTTAATGATAACAAAAAGCCCCTGTTCCGAGGAACAGGGGTTCTTTATTTAAGGTAAAATTATTTAATTTCAACCTTTGCGCCAACTTCTTCAAGCTTAGCCTTGATAGCTTCAGCGTCTTCCTTGGAAACAGCTTCCTTAAGAGCCTTAGGAGCGCCGTCAACAACAGCCTTAGCTTCAACGAGGCCGAGACCTGTGATTTCACGAACAGCCTTGATAACCTTAACCTTTTCTGAACCAACTTCAGCAAGGATAACGTCGAATTCTGTCTTTTCTTCAGCAGCAGCAGCGCCTGCGTCAACAGGACCTGCAACAGCTACAGCAGCAGCTGCGGATACGCCGAATTCTTCTTCTACTGCGTGAACGAGCTCTGAAAGCTCAAGTACTGTAAGTTCTTTGATTGTTTCAATCATTGCTGCAATCTTTTCTGATGCCATTTTATTTTCCTCCAATTATTAAATAGATTTTAATTAAAAATATGATTATGCTTCTGCGGGAGCTTCTTCGGCTGCGGGAGCCTCTTCAGCTGCTGCTTCAGCAGGAGCAGCTTCGCCACCGTTATCAACAATAGCCTGGATAACACGTGCGAAAGCAGCGATGGGTGCATTGAATGCGTTGCAAACTGTTGCAAGAAGAATTTCTCTTGTGGGCAGCTTTGCGAGCGAATCGATTGTTGCTGTGTCAACAACAGCGCCGTCAAGATAACCGCTCTTAACGGAGAAGTTCTTGTGTGTGTCAGCAAACTTGGAAAGGATTCTTGCAGCTGCAGTGTGGTCTTCGGGGCTGATAGCGA
>JAZNBM010000091.1:0-8503 GCA_045587045.1 Acutalibacteraceae bacterium
CGCCGCAGCCGACTATCGCATAACCGGGGTCAATTCCCAAAACTATCATTTTCTGTTTTTCTCTCTTTCACGAATCACCATTTTGGTGGGCGTTCCTTCAAGACCGAAAACTTCTCTTATCTGATTGTCAAGATAACGCTGATAGCTGTAATGGAAAAGCTCGGCATTATTGACAAAGCAGACAAATGTCGGCGGTCTTGTGGAAGCCTGAATCATGTAATAGATTTTAAGGCGCTTGCCCTTATCCGTCGGCGGCTGCACTCTTGCAGTTGCATCCGCAAGCACATCATTGAGCTTGCCTGTTGAAATGCGCATTGCATTCTCAGTGTCAACAAACTTTATAAGCTCAAACAAGCGGTCAAGTCTGATTTTTTCTTTTGCCGAAATGAAGATAATCGGAGCATAGGACATGAATGAGAAATCCTTCATGAGCTGTTTTCTCATGCTGTCCATGGTTTTGCCGTCTTTTTCAACTGCATCCCATTTATTGACTGCGATAATGCAAGCCTTACCCATTTCATGAGCAATGCCCGCAACCTTGGAATCCTGTTCGGTGAAGCCTTCCTGCGCATCAATCATAATAACGCACACGGTTGCTCTTTCAACCGCCATTTTGGCTCTGATAACCGAATATTTTTCAATCTGGTCATAGACCTTGCTTTTTCTGCGCAGACCTGCGGTATCAATAAAGACAAACTTACCGTGCTCATTCTCAACAATTGAGTCTGTTGCGTCACGGGTTGTGCCTGCGATGTTTGAAACAATCATTCTGTCCTCACCGAGAACGGCATTAACAAGCGATGATTTACCTACGTTTGGTTTGCCGATAACAGCAACCCTGATTGCTTCTTCCATTTCCTCCTCTGCTTCTTTGCCGGGCAGATACTTAAGAACCTCGTCAAGAAGATCGCCCGTGCCGTGACCGTGAACGGATGAAACGGCAATCGGATCGCCAAGACCGAGATTATAGAATTCATAAAAGTCCGCAGGAAGTTCGCCAACGGTATCGCATTTATTTACGCAAAGGATAACGGGTTTGCCACTCTTCTGGAGCATTGCGGCAACCTCGGTATCGGTTGCAACAACACCCGAGCGAAGATCCGTTACAAGTATAATGACATCTGCGCTGTCAATGGCAAGCTGTGCCTGTCTGCGCATCTGCTTAAGAATAACATCATCCGAATAAGGTTCAATACCGCCCGTGTCAATAAGCATAAAATGCCTGTCCAGCCACTCGCAGTCGCCATAGATTCTGTCTCTTGTAACACCGGGGGTGTCATCAACAATAGAAAGTCTTGCACCTACCAGCTTATTAAAAAGAGTTGATTTGCCGACGTTTGGTCTGCCGACAATCGCAACAACGTTATTCATTATCTATACCTCCTAACAAAGCAAACAGCAATTCGTCTCCGCCAACGCCGTTTGCAGTAACTTTAACTCCGAGCTTTTGCGAAAGCTCATCAACCGTCATATCGTCAAGCAACATATCGCCTTCGCTTCTCAGGCAATTTGGCGGAATAAGCACTTCCTCGCCAAGTTCGGCACCCTCAAGCGCATCGGCAATATCTTTGCCGCAGAGCAAACCCGAAACGGTTATCATTCTGCCGAAAAGCTTGTTTTCGGCTTCAACAACGTTTACGTTGAGCCCGTTTATTCTGCTCATCGCCTTTTCTGCAAGGCTCTTTATGAGCGGATAAGCCGCTTGACCCGTAACAACCGTAACTCTGCGTTGCTTTTCTTTTGTTTCGCATTCATCGAGCGCCTGCATAAATTCACTTTCAAGAAGCGCCCACATTCCCACGCCGTTTTCAAGCTGAGGGAAACCGTTATAATATTCCGCATCGGGAATCTGTCTGCCTGCCTTAAGATAAAACTCATCGGCGGCATAAGCAATGATTTCGCCGTGTTTCTTTTCAAACTCCGCATTAAAGCGGTCAATTATATCAATAACCTCTTCTGCAGTCTCCGGCGTGTATGCCTCAAGCGGATAAAGATTATCTCTGTGGTCCGAAAGACCGACGGGCACAGCCGCTATACTCTGCACCTGCGGATAAAGCTCACCGAGCTTGTGCAGGCTGTATTCAAGCTCCTTGCCGTCGTTGATACCGGGGCAGAGAACAAGCTGTGTGTTTAAAAGTATTCCGCCGTCTGCAAGTTTGCCGATATATCGCAGTGACTCGCCTGCGTGGGGATTGAGCATCATTTTGACCCTCAAATCAGGGTTCATTGTATGAACGGAAATATTGACGGGACTGATATGCATTTTGGTTATGCGGTCAATATCCTCATCGCTCATATTGGTCAGTGTTATATAGTTTCCGAAAAGGAAAGATAGCCGAGAATCGTCATCCTTGAAATAAAGACTATCACGAAGTCCCATCGGAAGCTGGTCAATAAAGCAGAAAATGCATTTGTTTTTGCAATGCTGCTGTTTATCCATAAGATAAGTTTCAAATTCAAGACCGATGTCGTCAAACTCATCCTTGATGATTGTAACAACCTTGAATCCGCCGTCCGCACCTTTGAGCGCAAGACGAAGCTTTTTATCGTTAAGATAAAACCGGTAATCAAGCACGTCTTTGACAGCGTTGCCGTTGACCGAAATCAGGCAGTCGCCTGCCGATATTCTCTTTTTTGCCGCAAGACTTCCGCCCTGCACTGACTTGATTGTGACTGCCATGGTTTCACCTGCCGATACTTCCCTATTTTATAATTAAACTCATTATAGCATAACTTTTCTAAAAAAGATAGTTAAATATTTGTAAATTATATATTTAATTTATTAGAGAAAGTTATATGTTTTGTATATTGTAAACGCTGATTGTTTGGGATATAATGTATAATGTGAATTTATGTTTAGTTTCCGAAACCATTATGAAAGAACAGGTTTGACATATGTTTGTTGATATTGCAAAAATAAAAATCAAGGCAGGCAACGGCGGCAATGGTGCCGTAAGCTTCCGCAGAGAAAAATACGTTGCCGCAGGCGGCCCCGACGGCGGTGACGGCGGCAGAGGCGGAAACATTGTTTTTCAGGTTGACGATAACCTCTCAACCCTTGCCGACTTCCGATACAAAAGAAAATACGTTGCGCCCAACGGCGAAAACGGTTCAGGCGGCAGAAAAAGCGGCCGCAGAGGTGAAGACCTCATAATCAAGGTGCCCCGTGGCACAATAATCAAAGAAACCGAAAGCGGCGCAGTTATGGCAGATATGAGCGGCGACGAACCCTTTATTGCCGCAAAAGGCGGCAGAGGCGGATGGGGTAACCCTCATTTTGCATCGCCCACAAGACAGGTGCCTCGTTTTGCTAAAGAAGGTACTCCCGGAGAAGAATGGGAAGTCAGCCTTGAGCTCAAGCTTCTTGCTGACGTCGGTCTGCTCGGCTTCCCGAACGTCGGCAAATCAACGCTTGTCTCGGTTGTAAGCGAAGCAAAGCCCATTATTGCCAACTACCACTTCACAACAATCACACCCGTTCTGGGTGTTGTTTCAATGGGTGAAGGCAGTTCGTTTGTTATGGCGGATATCCCGGGTCTTATTGAGGGCGCAGGCGACGGAGTCGGTCTGGGCCACGAATTTCTGCGTCACGTTGACCGCTGCAGACTGCTTGTTCACATTGTTGATGCGGCAGGCAGCGAAGGCAGAGACCCCATTGAAGATTTTGAAATCATCAATAGAGAGCTCGAAAAATTTGACCCTGAGCTTGCAAAGCGCCCCCAGATTGTTGCGGCAAACAAAATCGACCTTGCCGATGATGACCAGCTTGAAAAACTGCGTGATTATTTTGAGAGCAGAGGTTATGAATATCACACAATGTGTGCCCCCATCACAGAGGGAACAAGCGAACTTATGAGCGCTGTGTGGAACAAGCTTCAGACTCTGCCCCCCATCAAAAAATACGAAACAGAAAATATTCCTCTTGAAATGTTTGAAAAGCAGGAAGACAAAGGTTTCACAATCAAGGTTATTGATAACGTTTATTTTGTTGAAGCAAAATGGCTTCTTAAAATCCTTCAGCGCACAGACCTTGACGACTATGAATCCTTGCAGTATTTTCAGAGAATTCTTATTTCAAGCGGAATCATAGATGCTCTTCGTGAGAGAGGCATAAACGAGGGCGACACCGTTTCGATTTATGACCTTGAATTTGATTTTGTGAACTGATTGGAGTGAAAACACTGAACTCTTTACTCGATAAAAACGCCGACGTTGCATCACTCAGTCCGTTGAATCTTGCTTTTGTGGGTGACACGGTGTTTGATTTACTTGTGCGCAGCGAACTTGTCTGCGAGGCAAACCGACCCGTCAACTCACTTCACAAAACAGCAAGCACAAGAGTCTGCGCAAGTGCCCAAGCAGAGGCAATTAACGTAATAATGCCAATGCTTTCAGAGGACGAGCTTGCGGTTTTTAAACGAGGCAGAAATGCCCACACAGGCGGTATTCCAAAGAACCAATCAAGCGCCGATTACCACTACGCAACAGGGCTTGAGTGCCTTTTCGGCTGGCTCTATCTCAAAGGCAGAACAGACCGCATCAACGAGCTGTATGCCGCAATCGTTTCTTCGGAGGTGCGCAGCGATGGCTAAAAATGAAATCAAAAAGTTTTTAACCAAAGAATATATTTTTGAAACGCTGAAAAATAACGCAATATGGATAGTCGGCTGTTCGCTTTACGCAATTGCAGTCAACAGTTTCGTTGTTCCCAACAACATCGCCCAGAGCGGCGTTACGGGTCTCGCCGTTTTCTTCAATAACCTTTGCCACGTACCCGTGGGTGTTACAAACTTTGTGCTCAACGTTCCGCTTTTGATATTGATGTGGCTCTTTCTGGGCAGAAAGCTTGTTGCAAGAACACTGTGGGTTACTGCACTTCTTTCAATCGCTCTTGACGTTTTTTCATTTATGCCTGTATATAAAGGCGAAGGTATTCTTGCTTCACTTTTTTGCGGTCTTCTTCAGGGCGCGGGGCTGGGCATTATTATGATAACGGGTGCCACAAGCGGCGGCACTGATATTGTTGCAAGGCTTGTGCACAAAAAATTTCCGCACATCACGGTCGGCAGTGTGGTTATGGTTGCCGATGCAGCAATCGTTGCGGCAAACATGCTTCTGCTGCGAAGCATCAACAGCGGTCTTTATGCCATTATAATGATTTTCGTAAGCACAAGAGTTATCAACTCGCTGATTTACGGCACAGGTAACGGCAAGATGCTGATGATTGTTACCGAGAAACCCGACGAGGTATCAAAAGCCATTGTTTCTTCGTCACGCAGAGGTGTTTCGGTTGTACCCGCGAAAGGCGCTTACACAGGCAAAGACAAAGGCATTCTTATCTGCGTGGCAAGAAAATCCGAGGTTTCGGGAATTATCAAAATCATAAAATCCGCTGATGACAAAACGTTCATCATTGTAAGCGAAGCCAATGAAATACTGGGTGAAGGCTTTAAACACTCAATATAAGATAAAGGACGGTCAAATATGAAAAAAATTATATGCGTTTTATTAGCAGCTCTCATTCCCGTGTTTATGTTTACGGCTTGTGCCGAAGAAAAAGAGCCTGTTAAGGTTACGGAAGAAAAAATTCAGGCAACCGTTAAAGGTGAAGCTTTTACCGCAGGCGTTTACGTGGTCGCTTCAGAGGAAACCGAAAGTGACTGCAGTCTTCAGATAAGAGCAGAAGATAACAAAATCGCCATTCAGTATAAGTACAAAACAATAACCGAACCGGGCAAATACACAATCGACGGCAACACACTTCGCGTAACTGTCGAAAAAACAGGACACGAATATGCTTTCAATATCAAAAACGGCGGTCTTATCTATGACGAAGCCAATTCCAAGCCTTCTGCAAAATTCACCAAAGAAGCAGGTGTCCCTGACGGCACAGAGTTTGCGCTTGACCACGTTTTTGGCGCAAGATAAAGCATATCTTGACAATCGCAGATATATTGTTATATAATATTAAGGTTGATATAATTCATTTCAAAGTGAGGTTTTTTAAATGTCAGGCCATTCAAAATGGAGCACAATCAAACGTAAAAAAGAAAAAACCGACAATCAGCGTGCCAAGGTTTTCACCAAGATAGGCAGAGAGATTGCTGTTGTTGTTCGTGAAGGCGGTCCCGACCCCGCATCAAACTCAAAGCTTAAGGACGTTATTGCAAAAGCAAAGGCAAACAACGTTCCCAACGATAATATAGAAAGAATCATCAAAAAAGCTGCCGGTGAAACAGGCGGCGCAGATTACGAAGAAATCGTATACGAAGGCTACGGTCCTTCAGGTATAGCCGTTATCGTTGAAGCTCTCACAGATAACCGCAACAGAACTGCCGGCGACGTTCGTCATTACTTCGATAAATACGGCGGAAATATGGGTCAGAGCGGCTGCGTTTCATTTATGTTCTCAAAGCAGGGCGTTCTTCTTGTTGAAGCAGAAGGCATCGACGAAGACAAGCTTATGGAAGATGCTCTCGAAGCAGGCGCAACAGACTTTATCACCGACGATGAAGGCGTTTATGAAATCAGAACAGAGCCCAATGATTGCGGTGCCGTAAGGGAAGACCTTGAAGCAAAAGGCTATGCTTTTGTTTCAGCCGAAGTTGAATATGTTCCTTCAACATACACTGCTCTCACAAATCCCGACGACATCAAGAATATGGCAAAAATGCTTGAAATGTTTGAGGACAATGACGACGTTCAGGCTGTTTGGCATAACTGGGAAAACGCTGACGACGCAGAATAATTTTACCGGCGATAAAGTTGTCATAACACAAACAAAACAAAGTAAGGCGGGATGCGATTATCCCGCCTTTATTCTTTGAATCAAACGATGCTTTGGGGGTTATTCAAACTCCTTTCCCAACAGTCAAATATTTTTTAGTAACAGGTTTTTCAGTAAACTTAAATCCGCTCCTTTCAGATGCGGTTTTTCATTTTATTTTAATATAACTATTGCAATACTAAATAAAAAGCTGTAAAATTATGGTGAATAAACTTTTTCGGAGGTTAATTATGGCTAAATTTTTATTTTCCGCTTTTGCAGACGAAGCTTCTGCCGATATTCTTGAGCAGATAGCCGCCTGTAAAGCAAACGGCATCGACTATATTGAGCTTCGCAACGTCAACGGAAAAAACATCTCAAATTTCAACGTTGAAGAAGCAAAAGAGCTTAAAAAACTGCTTGATGATAATGGCATCAAGGTTTCGTCAATCGGCTCACATTACGGCAAAATCGAAATCACAGACGATTTTGAGCCTCACTTTGAAGCTTTTAAGCAGACCGTTGAGGTTGCAAAGGTGCTTGAAACAAAATATATCAGAATGTTCAGCTTCTTCTTCACAAAGGGACAGAAGATTGAAGACTATAAAGACGAGGTTTACAGACGCCTTGATGCTATGGTGGATTATTCCAACGAGCACGGCATTCTCTGCTGCCACGAAAACGAAAAAGGCATTTACGGCGACATAACAGAAAGATGCGTTGAACTTGCCGAGCATTACGGCGACAGAATGGGCTGCATTTTTGACCCTTCAAACTACATTCAGTGCGGCTGTGACACTCTTGAAGGCTTCAAGCGCCTTCAGGACAAGGTTACTTATATGCACGTCAAAGACTGCATTGCGGCTATCGACACGGTTGTGCCCGCCGGCGAAGGCGACGGTCATCTTGAAGAAATCCTCAAAATGCTTGACGAAAAAGAAGCGGTTTACTTCCTTTCCGTTGAGCCCCATCTGAGAGTCTTTGAGGGTCTTGAAAACCTTGAACCCGATGATGCAACCGCAAACGCAATGAACAAAAAGTTTGTTTATCCCGACAACAAAACCTCCTTTGCGGCGGCTTGCACAGCTATCCACAACATCATTGAAACTAAAGTTCAGCCTGTCAGATTCGGCATCATCGGTGTCGGCAATATGGGTAAATCCCACATCAACATGCACATCAAGGGCGAACACAAAGAGCTTCGCATAACTGCAATTGCAGATATCAACGCAGAGCGTCTTGCAGCAGCCGCAGAGCTTCTGCCCGGCGTTAAGACATACGATACAGCCGAAGCACTTATCGACAGCGACGAGGTTGATGCGGTCATTATTGCCACACCTCACTATGACCATTCCCCCATTGCACAGTATGCTTTTTCAAAGGGCGTTCACGTTCTCACCGAAAAGCCTGCAGGCGTTTATGCAAAGCAGGTTCGTGAAATGAACGAGGCTGCCGCAAAGACAGACCTTGTTTTCGGTATTATGTATAACCAGCGCACAAATTGCGTTTACAGAAAGATGCGTGAGCTTGTTCAGAGCGGCGAGCTTGGCGAAATCAGAAGAGTAAGCTGGATTATCACCGACTGGTACCGCACACAGGCATATTATAATTCAGGCGGATGGCGTGCAACCTGGGCAGGCGAAGGCGGCGGTGTTCTTCTCAACCAGTGTCCCCACAATCTCGACCTCTGGCAGTGGATCTGCGGTCTTCCCGTCAAGGTTCAGGCTTTCTGCCATG
>JAZNBM010000092.1:0-9454 GCA_045587045.1 Acutalibacteraceae bacterium
GCAGCGGATTCCTGTGCCGCAGAAACGAAGAGCAGTGTGGCGTGTGAGACCGATAACAGCAGCCTTGGAAGCTACATATGCAGCGCCGCCGCAGCCCATAACGCCAGCAACGGAGGCAACGTTTACAATGGAACCGTATCCGGTCTTTGCCATTTCTGCAGTAACTTCACGCATCATGCACATGGTACCCTTGGTATTGATGTCGATAACGCGATCCATATCTTCATCGGTGAAGCTGTCGATAGCCTTGAGTCCCTCATCAAGAACGCCTGCGTTGTTGATAAGAACGTCGATTTTGCCGAAAGCTGCAAGTGTTTCAGCAACAATTCTTTTTGCGTCTTCATCCTTTGAAATGTCACTTACAACGGGAAGAACTTCACCGCCTGCCTCTTTAATCTGTGCGGCAACCTCAAGAAGAGGCTCTTCACGGCGTGCAGTGATAACAACTTTTGCTCCTTCAGCGGCAAATTTCAAAGCTGTTGCTGCACCAACGCCTGAATTACCGCCTGTGATGATTGCGACTTTTCCTTCAAGTCTGCCCATAACAAAAACCTCCGAATAAATATTTTTATTTTTTAATGATTTCGGGAAATAAAGCTGATTATAAAGGCTTGACCAATCCGGAAACAACGTAGATTTCATCTGTTGAAATTGCGGTGTCAATGTCAAACCAAGGTTCAATAATTATCGTAAGCTCTGCCGCTTCGGGCAGAGGAGTTGAAACTTTTTTTGCACAACCTGAATGATGTTTGTCAAGAGCTGCTTTGCTCATGCTGTGAGCAATTGTGAGCCTGCCGCCGCGCTTCAGGTGCTTTGCAACGTTTTCAAAAAGCTTGTCGCGGTTTGCAAAATGCGGAAAGGCATTGTAAATAACAGCGCAGTCAAAATCTGCACCGAAGCTGCAACATTCGGCATCCGCACAGATAAAATCAACGGTGTCAGTGTCTGCAAACTTGCTTTTTGCTGTTTCGATCATTCTTTCGGAAATATCAACAGCCACGCATCTTTTTACGTTTCTGCCGATATAATCGGGTATAAGTACGCCTGTGCCGCAGGCAATGTCAAGCACTGTTTTACCTTGCGTAACACCTGCAATGTCGAGAATCCTGTCGATTTTTTGTTGGCATTTGACTATGCCGCTGTCCCAGGAATCCGCTAAAGAATCAAAGAATGCGGCAATTTCCGTGCCGTTCATTTTAACAACCTCTCTTATGCCATTCTTTCAAGCGCTTCAAGCGTAACCTCATATTCGGTTTCTTTATCCGCAAGCAGCTTGTCCATTTCTTCTATCATATAATAAGCCATTCTCTGCGGCTCATTGCCTGTGCTGCCTGCAATGTGCGGTGTGAGAACCGCGTTGCGGCACCAGAAAAGGGGAGAAGCATAGGGAAAAACTTCATGCTTTATTACGTCGGCAATAACCGTTCTTGACGGATGTGCCAACAACGATAACGCAAGTTGGAATTCGGCAACCTGTGCTCCTCTGCCTGTGTTGATAAATGTAGAATGCTTTTTCATACGCTTGAAAAGTTTTTGATTAAAAATATTCTTCAGTTCAGGCTTGTTTGCAAGGTGGTTGCTGATAATATCGCATTCGCTGAAAAGTGTTTCCATATCAACGAGCGTAACGCCGAGCTTTGCGGCGTCCTCCTGTGCAACAAACGGGTCACAGGCATAAACCTCTACGTCAAGTGCCTGAAGCTTTTTGGCAACCATTTTGCCAATTGCGCCCAGACCGACAAGTCCTACCTTGCAGCCGTAATTGCCTGTTGCCGAATTTGCGTGAATAAACGAGCGTACAGGCAGAAAACGGTAATCATTGGCTGACTGATAAAAACCCTTTGCCGCCAGTGTTATTTGCGCAAAAGTATATTCCGCAACGGGAACTGCATTTGCCGCAAAAGCACTGAAAACTTTTATGCCGCTTTCAAGAAAGGGTCTTGCAAAGTATTGCACCGTTCCTGCGGCATAAAATACTGCACGGAGCTTGGGCATATATCTTGCAATTTCTTCTTTTGTGAATTGCGGCATACCCCAGGTTGCAAAAGCAACCTCACATTCGGCAAGAAAAGCAGCATTTTCCTCAAGATTTTTTTTGTTGATAATCGGCGAAAGTTCACCGTGTTTACCAAGCTCATTTAATACCGCTGGGGTGAAAACCTTTGAAAATTTGGATTTATCTGCTCCGAAAAGTGCAATTCTCATTTTTTGATTACGTTATTTACGGTTGCGGGAAAATCTTCTTCATCATAGCCGAGTGTATATGCGATTCTGATGGGAATTTCATAGTTGTTAAGAACTTCGTCTTTTGCAATGATTTTGTCGGAGCCGTAAACAAGAACGGGAACGTTAGCTGATGAATGGCTGCCGCTTGTGAAGGTGTATGAATCATCCTTGAGCTTGATTGCGCCTGTTTCGTGGTCAGCAGTGATAACGATAAGTGTTTCGCCGTCTTCCTTGGCG
The DNA here is from genome assembly GCA_045587045.1 of Acutalibacteraceae bacterium. Taxonomy (GTDB): domain Bacteria; phylum Bacillota; class Clostridia; order Oscillospirales; family Acutalibacteraceae; genus CAG-177. The sequence continues at coordinate 2,464 of JAZNBM010000092.1, forward strand.
TAATCGAGCATTGCTTTAATTGTTCTGTCAAACTCCATAAGAGCTTCGGTCATCATTTTGTCTTCGTTGCTGTGTGAGTGCTTGTCGATGTGAGCGCCTTCAATCATAAGGAAGAAGCCCTCGTCTGTGTCGTCAAGCAGGTCAACCGCCTGGACTGCCATCTGTTCGAGGTTGGGTGTGTTTGCGTCTGAAGGCTCAAGAGTCCAAAGGCTGTTTGTGAACTGTGCAAAGCTGCGGCTGCCTTCTTCAAGAGCCATCATTTCGCTGTATGTTGTAACGTATTCAAAGCCGTTGGCTTCAGCGGCGCTCTTTGTTGCAACGCCATTTGCTGCACCCCAGATAAGGTCGATTTCTGATGTGAGCTGATCGTTTGTAATATCTTCAGCGTTGTCTCTGTCAGATGAATGTGCAGAGAATGAAGCGGGTGTAGCGCCCGATGTTTCGTCGGTTGTGATAACGCCTGTCATCATACCTTTTTCAATGCAGATTTCGGTAAGATTTTTGGGCTGTGAATATTTGGCGTTCAGGTCAAGCGGATAAACGCCGACTGCGCCGTTGCTTGTTCTGATACCTGTTGCAAGGGCTGTGCCGCCTGCTGCGCTGTCTGTAACGGAGCTTGAGAATGAGCGGGTCATTGAAGCGCCTTTGAATTCAAAAGTATCCATTGTGAGCTCAACGTTTCTCTCTGCCTTTGTTTTGAGCAGATGGTTGAAGCCCATACCGTCGCCGATAAGGTAGATAACGTTTTTGATTTTGCTGTCATTATATTCTGCGGGAGCCTTGGTTGTTGAGGGTGCCCATATGCCGAAGGTTGTGCAGAAAGCGATAATGAAGCTGGTGAGTGCTGCAAGGAATTTCATAATGAACATTTGATACACCTCTGTTTTCGTTTTATCTTAATAAATATTATATTACTTATTTTTAACAAAATCAAGAAATATTTTATGTGTCTTATTGTATTAATTGGTGCGGTGTGCTACAATAAACACATCAAATTGTGAGGTATATTAAAAATGAAAACAGCACAAACTGCGGAAAAGCTTGCCAGACAGCAGGCAAAACGCCAAAAAGAAATCCTTCGCTGGGAAAAAGAAAAAGCAAGACCCAGAAGAAATATTTATTTTATCTATCTTATTTTTATCATAGCGCTTATCTATGCAACAGACGAGATTGCTTCCCAGATAGGCACGCTGATGAAAACCGAAATTGCAAATGACCTTTTCGACAGTGAAAAATCAGTCGGTTTGCTTGATATGCTTTCAATTTTTGCAATTCCGTTTCAGGCAATCGGTTTGCTTTACAGACCGCTTGCAGACCGTTGGGGACGCAAAACGTTTTTGATTATCAACACATTCGGTATGAGCTTTGCTCTGCTGAATATTTACCTTTCAAACAATATACCGCTTTACGTTGTCGGTGCGTGTCTGATTCAGTTTTTTGTTCCCCACGATATGCACGTTGTTTATATTATGGAATCCTCGCCGTCAAAGCACAGGGCAAGAGTTTATTCCTCAATCAAATTCTTTGCCAATATAGCCGTTATTCTTGTGCCTATGCTCAGAGACAGGCTTATGGCAAGCGGATCGGAGTGGAGAAACGTTTATCTTATCCCTGCTCTTGTAGGTATGGTCACCTGCTTCATTGCGCTTCTGACCGCAAGAGAAACAGATGCTTTCATCGATTCCCGTCTGCGTTATCTCAGAATGTCGGATGAAGAGCGCAATGCGCAAAAGCAAAAGAGCAAGGCAGATAAAAAGAGCCGTAAGGAGAAATCAAAGGCTGTTGAGGCACAAAGACTCGATAAAAATGCTCAGAATGCACAGGGTGGTCTGATTACCGCGCTTATGTTTTCCCTCAGGCACAAACAGCTTCGCTGGCTTTACATAACCTCTGCTTTTGTTAATATCGGTTTTATAGGTACTATCAATTATCAGGTTATTCTTTCTTACGGCTATGCAGGTAACTACGTTAAATCTGGTATGTTTGCAGAGCTGGGCAAAGAAGCACTGGATTTTGTAAGCACGGGAGAAGTTACCGCGGCAATCTTCCTTTTCCCTGTAGGTTGTGCGGTTTCACAGGTTATAATGGGCTTTATTTCCGACTCTTTCGGCAGAAAAGCCGCCGCAATCACAACGGCGTTTAACTGCTTGCTTTCGTTTATCCTGTTCTGGGTCGGCGCAAACTTTGCGTGGATGCCTTACATTGTCGGCTTCTTCTGCGGCGCATTCGTAGGCAGCTACTATTCAACAAATGACGTTCTCATTATGATGGTCGGTGAATCCTCACCCACAAATCTTCGCTCGTCCTGTATGTCGGCGCAGTTTATTGTAACAGCTGTCGGATATGCATTCTCATACGTTGTTCATTTCATCGTTGTTGCAATCGCAAGCGACAAGGCAATTGCGGTTGAAAGCCTTTCACTCCTTGTGCCCGGTCTGACAATCGCACTTCTTGCAATGATGTTCAGAACACACGATACCAAAGGCATTGATATGGATACCGTTACAGGCTGTGAATGGGATTAATAAGATGCAAAACAAAAAAAGAGTGGCTGAAAAGCCACTCTTTTTTTGGGGGTAAGGCAGGGGAATTAACCGAAATATCTTGCGAGAAAATCTGCGAATATGGATCGATATGTTTTTTCAGAATTCGTTTTTCATAAGGCAGTCCAATAAATAAGACGTGTTAATTATTTTTCCGGGACAGGGCATATACAGTTTATATTTTATCACAAAATCTGTGAGCCATTTCTGAACGGTATCTTCTGACAGACAGGTTAAAGGTGTTTTGATAAACACTTGTGGTTTTCTGCACCATACGTGTGAATATAAGTACCAACCGTCGTTGGCAACGTATTCCAATGATACTCTTACGTCAGCGCCTTGATAAGGTTCGTCCCAATTTATGATATAAGTAACATTGCCGTTGGTATTATTGGTTTGACGCGATGATATAATATCAAGGGTGATTTTTTCTGCTTTTTTTAATTGTTCGTCGGTCAGCTGATTGTATTCATGTTCTGTTGGTGGAATTTTGGTAACGTAAGCTTCAAAAGATATCATTTAATCACCTTGTTATAAAGTATATTGATATTATATCGCAGTTATTAAAAAAATCAACACTCAACGTAGAAGGTGAGTGTTGTGATTGTCAATTAACCCAAGTATCTTGCAAGAAGACCCTGGAATGCCTTGTCGTGTCTTGCTTAACGAAAATCAAATAATTCCTTTGGAGTTGTTTCAAGAACTTCGCAAAGCTTGAAAATAACATCAAACGATACACCCACTTTTCCAAGCTCGATTGCGCTTATATGACTTCTGTCGATATCAGCAAGTTCCGCTAACTGAAGCTGTGTCAATTTCTTTCTTTTACGATAAAAGACAACGTTTAATCCGAATTTTTCATAAAGCTCTCTGTATTCTTCTTTCACAAAATCACCCCACAATATCATTTATTTATATTTTATGGTGATTTATACAAACAATAAACCTTGTAAAAATCGCATTACGCTATTGACACAAGTCAGATACTGATGTATAATGTCAATAAATTATTTTTGGAGGTAAAAAAATGAAAAAATTATTGGCAGCATTTTTGGCACTGGTATTATGTTTTTCTTTATGTGCTTGCGCAGATAAAAAAACTAATACTGAAACTGTTGAAGATAAAGTGAGATCAGCAGTTGAGGCACGTCTTATTACTTACGTAGCATTATCATATGATACTGTAGGTGTACCTAGTATCACGTGTTATATTGATGAAGTTGATGAAAACAAATTTGAAGTTAGCGGTAAAGTAACCGTCAAAGATAAGTATGGTGATACTTACAGCGGTAAGTATGATGCAGAAGTAGAATATAATCCTTCTACCGATGAATGCAGTGTGGATTATGATTTAGATAAATTATATAAGAAATAATTTTCAAATATCAAATAAAAAGAGTGGCTTTTCAGCCACTCTTGATTTTTTATAGGGTAGGGGAATTAACCGAAATATCTTGCAAGCAGACCTGCAAATGCTTTGCCGTGTCTTGCTTCGTCGCGTGCCATTTCGTGAACGGTATCGTGGATAGCATCAAGATTCTGTGCTTTTGCCATCTTTGCAAGCTCAAATTTACCTGCTGTTGCGCCGTTTTCAGCTTCAACTCTCATTTCAAGATTCTTCTTTGTGCTGTCTGTTACAACTTCGCCGAGGAGTTCAGCAAACTTTGCTGCGTGTTCAGCTTCTTCATAAGCTGCTTTTTCCCAGTAAAGACCGATTTCGGGGTAACCTTCACGGTGAGCAACTCTTGCCATTGCAAGATACATACCAACTTCTGTGCATTCGCCCATATAGTTAGCTCTGAGACCTTCGATGATTTCGGGGTCAACGCCCTGTGCTACGCCGAGAACGTGTTCTGCTGCCCATGTCATTTCGCCTGCCTGCTCGTTGAACTTTGAAGCAGGAACACCGCACTGGGGGCACTTTTCGGGAGCTGAATCACCTTCGTGAACATAACCGCAAACGCTGCATACAAACTTTTTCATAATTTTTTTCCTCCAATAATATAAGTTTTAATTTAATAAAATACGTTTTATCCGATTTTCTCGGAGCATATGGGGCAGTAGCCCGTGAACATTACCGTGTGTGAAATGATTTTGCCGCCGAAATGCTTAGCCGCTGTTTTGCAAAGGTCCGATTCCTTCATAAAGATATCATGAACAGAGCCGCATTCAAGGCAGGTGAGGTGATAGTGCGGCGAAATATTGCCGTCATATCTTGCTGTGCCGCCTGACCCGATTCTGATAATCTTGTTTTCACTCTCAAGCATTGAGAGGTTACGGTAAACCGTTGCAAGGCTCAGAGCAGGGATTTCAGCCTTAAGCGAAAGATAAACTTCTTCTGCTGTGGGGTGGTCGGTTCTCATACATAAATTCTGATAAACCGCATCTCTTTGCCGACTGTGTTTTGTCATTCCGACGCCTCCTTTCAAATTCAATACCGATAATTGTTATCATTATTATATCTGCTGATTACAGTTTTGTCAATAGTTTTTTTGAAAATTTTCAGATAAAATAAAAATGTACGGAATTCCTGAAAGAGAGCTCCGTACATTATTTTATACATCATTATTTAGTGCTTTGTGTTTTGAGGTTTTCTTCTTTTTTCTTTCTGAATCTGAAAAGACCTATAAAAATTGAAACCTCGCTCAGAAGTTCTGTGCCTACCGCAACAACAGCACCGCACGAGGCGTTATAAATGAGCCACATTACGGACGTGGGCAGTGTGAGCGCCCTGAGCTGCTGGGCTTTGATATTCCACAGAACGAAAGACGATATTATCATTGCAACTGTCGGAAGCAGCGAAACAGGTGATTCGTAGGTGAAAACGGTGCTTGCAGCAAACAAAACAGCAAAGATACACGGCATAATGGGGGAGTCGACTATTTTTGACTTTTTTCTGAATGAATAGCATACACCGCGCACCATGCCGAGATAGTTGCATATCATTCCTGCATATTCGCCGATCATAAGGTACTGCGTTCCAAAAAGCAGACCTGCAATTGCCTGCATACAAACGATTCTTCTGTGTGTGCGTTGCTGGTATGATAACAGCAGAAAAAACGTTGCTATTATGCTGATAATCTGTGAGATAAGATAAACAATGCCGTTTTCGGCAATGAGGTTTTTGATAGCGTTCATAGATGTTCCTTTGGTTTATGTATCGCTGATACAGACTGAACATATGCATCCGTCTGTTACGTTTTCAAAAAACAGTTTGTATCCGTTTTCCGAACAGCTTATTGTGTTATCTTTAATATCAAAACTCACGCTTTTGATATCGGCTCCGAGCCCTGTGCCTTTGCATTTGAAAAACGCTTCTTTAAGAGTCCAGACTTCAAAGAATCTTTCAAGCTTTTCTCCGATATAAGCAATTTCGTTTTCGCAGGCAAATTTTTCAGCTATTTTTAAACGAACGTTGCGGATTTTTTCAATATCAACGCCGATTTCGTTTTTTGAAACGGCGCACACAACAAGATTGCCGCAATGGCTGATGCTGAATTTATAAGCGCTGTTTTCGGCATAAGGTTTGCCGTCTTTGCTTTTTTTTATGATAATACCGGCAGGGTCAATTCCTTCCGCTTCAGCAATCATCTGTCGGCAAAGCATATCTGCGGCAATTTTTTGGCTTCTTTTGTTTTCGGGTTTAAGGTCAAGCGTTTCTTTTTTTCTCTCATCGCTCATGGCTTCGAAAGCCGTTTCAAGACTTTTTTCATCAAGCGAATCGGTGTTTAAAAAACCAAGTTTATAATTATCTGATGTAATTTGCAACATAATCTGCACCAAGGAAACCGAAAACTCTGACCATTAAATATGCTACAAGGCAGCCTAAAACAAAGCCGCCGATGATTTCCGGGATGGTATGACCCTCAACCTTTTTGACGTCTTTAACGTCTTTGCCGTAAACCTTATCCTGAAGCTGGTTAAAAGCTTCTGTCAGCTTTTCAACGGGCAGACGCACTTTAACGGCATCAAACATAATGATAAAAGCAAAAACACCGCTTGCTGCAAAAACGGGGGAGTTTATGCCCTCTGTAAGCAAAAGGCACATGCAAAGTGAAATGACTGTTGCCGTGTGTGAGCTGGGCATACCGCCAAGCTTAAGGAAGGTGCTGAACGTTACTTTTTTGTATTCAATACCTTTCTTCTTGTTAATGTAGTATTTGGTAAGGTTAAGAATAACCTTGATTATCTGAGCGATAAACCACGAAAGAAGGCAAACAACAAAAATTCTCATATACAACTTCTCCTTAAAATAATAATTATTATTAAAAATTTAAATACAATAAATTACAGCGTTTCCAAACAATGATATAATATTGACTGAAAAAAATCAAGAGAAAATTATTGAATTTTTTGAAAATTTATGTTATTATCAATCGAAAATGTTTTATTGTGTCTAAAATTATAAAGACGAGGGACAAAATATGAAAAAAATTCACAAGAATGCC
>JAZNBM010000093.1:0-1526 GCA_045587045.1 Acutalibacteraceae bacterium
GGTCTCCTGATTATGACCTCATCATCAATCCTGCGGATAAGCGAAACTATTCTTTCGACTGCCTTGTCAAACTCCTCGCCTTTATAGTGATAAGGCAGAAGTACGTCGGAAACGCTTTTCCACGAAATATCGTGAAGATAAAATGCCTGCAGATATCTGGGAACTTCTTTTTCGGGATAAAGATCGAAAAAGCTCTCCCACATATTCATTGTATCTTCAAAAATATAATATGCCTTGCTTATCGAGCCCGTCGCACCGCCGGGTCTGCGCAGATACCAGTATTCGGGCTCACTGCAATAGCCGATGGTCAGTTTATCTTTAAGGGTTGTGTAAATATATTTCTGGTCTTCGTGAAAACGGAGCTTTGTGTCGAAGAGAAAATTGTTTCCTCTGCCTCTGTTTTTTACGCAGATATTCATTGTTGACTGCGCAATATACCAGTTATCCCCCTCGTTGAGGTCGTAAATACCCGACTCCTTGAGAATTCTGTATCTGTAGTGCATCGGAAGTCTTTTTCCGTCTCTGTGAGGAATGATTTTATAGGTGACAAGGTCGGTTTCCTCATAATGCTCTTCAAAGAAATCATAAAGAATCTGCAGAGTATCAGAGGAAAGCGTATCGTCAGCATCAAGGAAAACGAAATATTTTCCTTCGGCCAACTCAATGCCCTTGTTCCTTGCGGCGGAAACACCGCTGTTTTCCTGCTCAAAATATACTATATTATCATATTTTTCCGCATTTTTCCGACAAAGCTCGCCGCTGTTATCGGGAGATCCGTCATTGACGAAAACAACCTGAAAATCCTCTCTCGGCATAGTCTGATTCATAATACTTCCGACGCAGGACTCTATAAACTCTTCGCAGTTATAAACGGGAATTATAACCGATACTTTATACTTATAAGAATTTGACATTTCAGCCTATCCTTTCATTGAGTTTAAGGTGAATGGAATAATTCGAACCGTGATTTTCACGGGCATATTTCCGTTCACTCGTCGTTAAAATGCTCGCAAATCCGCAGAGGATTTGCTCCGCTTTATGCCTTGATTGACCAAAAATCTGCTCCGTGAAAATTCTTCGACCCGAAAGTGAAGAATTTCTGCCGATTTTTGGATGTTGAGGTTGCAGGAAGGCTGACGCCTTTCAATGCCGAAACGCCGAAAAGCGGCGGAAAGACTCGCTTTCGGGCAGGTTCGGATTATCCCATTCACCTTACCGTCATTTTCACCGTTTTCGCCGTTATCACGAAGCCATATGTACCTCGTGCCGTCGGGCGTTTCATAAACGTTGCAATAGTATCGGTCGGAATCATATTCGCCGTCATTGGTCGGATAAAACGCAAAATATGACTCTAAAAAAGATTTTTCGGCATCCTCGGGAAGCTCTCCGTCAATTCTGACGTAGGTTTCTTCAAAGCAATGAATGATTGAAAGGTCCTCGGAAAGCACAACATCATATTCCTCATTGCTTGCCCAGAAAACCAGACCGCCGAGAATGAGAAGAAAGATTGCTATTTTCAGCACCGT
>JAZNBM010000094.1:0-2524 GCA_045587045.1 Acutalibacteraceae bacterium
AAGCTTCAAAGGCATTTTACGAATATGTTACCGGTGAACCTGTGATTAAGGCTGTGCTTGCAGGGCATCTGCATTTTGCTTTTGAAAGCATACTGCCCGGTGGTACGATGCAATATGTAACAAACCGTGGTGACAGAGGAAATGCAAGAGAGATAACAATATTATAAAAAGAAACAATCAGGCGCAACAATATATCTGTTGCGCCTGAAGTATATAATAACACACATCAGGAGGTTTTGCACTATGTTTTTTCAGAATGCTTTGCATTTGAGAGAAAAGTTCAGTTGTTTTTAATCAAAGCGTGTGATATAATTAACTCAACAAATAATAATTTGTGGAGGCTACAGTCTGACTTTATGAATTATACAAACAAGGAGAACACCAAATGAGCATAATATCAAAATTAATAAGTTCCATTGTTGCCGCATTTACTTTTTGGGCATCTCTTATAACCCCATCCGTTTCGGCACCTGTTCCTGAAATCAAGCAGGATGATTTCGTTCCAGTTATGCGTTTTGTTGCTTCAAGCGACACCCATATACAAACTCTCGGCGATACGGGCAGCAAAAGACTTACTGCCATGATAAAATCGGCTTACGCCATAAGTGAAGCTGATGAGGATTATAAAAATTTAGATGCAGTGGTGATTTCGGGTGATATCACCGATAACGGCTTATTAGGGTCATTTTTTGCATTTGCAGGAATAACGAATAATGAAATCCGTGAAGGCACAGAATGTCTGGCGGTAGTAGCAAAATCTCATGACAGCTATACATTTTCAAACAACAGTCTTAAAGTTTTTACAGGAATAACCGGTCAGGAAACTGATTTTCACAGAGTTATCGGCGGTTTTCATTTTATCGGTATCTCCCGTTCCGAAACACTTAAGCATTACACCGAAGAACAGGTAAAATGGCTTGATGAAAACATTGCCGACGCAGTTGAAGCTGACCCCGAAAAGCCTGTTTTTGTTTTTCAGCACGAGCACGTAAAAGATACTGTTTACGGCAGCAGCGAAACCGACGGTTGGGGGCTGGATGTTTTCACCGACGTGCTTTCAAAGTATCCTCAGGTGGTGCATATTTCAGGACATTCCCATTTTCCCGCAAATGACCCCAGAGCAATATGGCAAGGAGAATTCACAGCTATAAATGACGGAGGACTTGCTTATTTCGAACTTGCTGTTGACGGCAAAAACGGACAGTTCCCCGAGGATAAAGACAGAATGTCTCAGGCTCTCATTGTTGAAGTTGATGCCAACAACAGAGTTCTTGTGAAAGTTCTTGATGTTGAAGCGGGAAAGATTATGAGGGAGTTCCTCATTGACAACGTAACCGAAGAAAACAAGGTCAGATATTCATTTGAAACAAGAAAAGAAGATGCCTCTGCTCCGATTTTCTCCGAAAGTGCAGAACTCCATTATGAAAAAAAGGGGTTAAAGCACTACATAACCGTACCTCAGGCAACTGTAAGCGAAGACAACGAGGTCTTTATTTACAGAATTTATGTTATCAATCAAAACGGTAAAACAGTCCATGAAGATTGGGCATTTTCTCAGTATTTCTTCTCCGACATGCCTGACAGCATAACCTTTGACGGTTTTGTTACATTAAACACAAACTTTACCGTAAAAGTTTGTGCCGAAGACGTATGGGGAAACGCAAGCGATTATCTGGAGATAAAGGTTTAAAATCCGTCAAATTAACGGCATTACAAAAATACAACTACTGCATCAAATCATATCACACTCAAAAAAACACTGAACCACCTCTTATCTATGCTTTCTGCATCGATTGAGGTGGTTTCGCATTATATATTACTGTTATTGATTTCTCATATACAACTTTCCGAAGAATGCTATTATTCTGTAAAAAGGCTGCAGAATGCCGTAAATCCATTCGCTTTTATCGAGCTCATTAAGTTTTATGTTTTCAATTACGGGATGCTCGCAATATGCCATATCAACAGACTGGCTGGTATATGATTTGAACCTTGTGCCGTTTTCAATTGAATAGAAATAATATCCCTGCTGCCCGTCGGAGGTCGAACGCATAGAATTGAGGAAAGTGATTTCACCGCCCGACATAATAAGTGCAGGCTCTGTTTTTGATGAACCGTCGTGACCTGTGTTAACAAATACGGCATTGCTGTCAACCGAATTCAAAAAGGATTTTCCGCCGTAAATAAACGTGTTGAATACGGTAACGTCGTTGCAGGAATTGAGCCTGATATAGTCTGTATAAATTCTTGTTATGGGGATAAAAACATAATCAAACAGTTTATCCTCTGTAAGACGGGGTATGCCGAGCTTTGCATAACCGTTTCTCGGCAGAGTGTTTGCGTTTTGCAGGCAGCCCTCAATAAAAGTATTATTGCAATCGGTTAAATCAAACATCGATTCAAAGCAGCAGCCGATTACCTTTTTCACAAAAGCACCGTCGGAATTCTGAAGCTTTATTCCGCAGCTTGCAAGGGTTAATGCACAGTTGATAATATATACATCATCATATTCGCTGTAGATAAC